>JANNWR010000193.1:0-20859 GCA_031408715.1 bacterium | reverse complement strand
CGCCCGCAGCGTGCGCGGGCAGCGCGAACACGCACATCACGAGCACGGCGGCGGCGAACGTGTGGCGCATGCGGATTCCTCCTCGAGGCGGGGAGCCTGGGCCCGGCGGCCTGCGCCCGAACGTAGCACGCGAGCGGCGCGGGGGGCCGAGGGTCACGGATGCACCGTGTGTCGCAGCGTCTCGTCCGGGTTCCGAGGATCGAACCACACACCGCACAGCTTGGGGGTGCCGAACTGCCCGGGATTCACCACAGGCGTGCGCCCCAGGGCGTCGCGCCACGAACCCGACACGCGCGGAGACTCGTGGATGTGGCCCGACAGCACGAGCCGCGGCTGCTGCGCTTCGACGAAGTCGCGGATCGCGCGCGAGCCGACATGCTGGCGCGTCGAGATGACGTCGCACGCGGTATCGCGCGGCGGTGAGTGCAACACGAAGATGGTGTCCGCTGCGGACGTCTGGGCCGCCAGTTCGGCAAGTGCCTCGGCGATCGTGGGCGAGCGCCGTTCGGGATCGAAGCGGAAGTCGCGCACGCCCTCTTCACTCGATAACCAGCCGTTCAGGCGCGCGGGCGCCTCGTCTTCGCCATCCTCCCAGCGCTCCCAGTCCTTGATCGAGAACGGCGTGATCGGAACCCACGACGAGCCGGCGACGTGCGTGCCCTGCACCTCGATGGCGCGTCCGTGCAGCGAGTGCCACAGCGTCCCGTGATGGCGCTCGAGCACATCCTGGTTGGCGGCCCAGTCGTCGTTGCCCATGAGCAGCATCAGTTCGGTTCCGGGCACGGACTCGCGCAACCGACGCGCGAACTCGACCAGGAAGCCCTCCAGGAACACGCGCTGGTGCTGCACCCCGGGAGCCCCGGTGCCATGCGGGGCCAGGTCGCCGCCGAGGATCACAGCGGCGGGCCGCTGTTCAGTGGCCAGCGACAACACCTGCTCGTAGAGCTCGCCCTGACCGTGCAGGTCCGACGTGAAGAACCACTGGGACACGGGTGCCTCCGACCGGCGGGAGACCGGATTCGAGTACAAGCTACCGAAGGCTTTGCACGGCCTCAACTTCCCCGGGCCCTGATCGGGCCTTCGCGGACCGTTCCCGCTTGCATCGACGGCGCGCGCTCCCGATACTTTTCCCGCGTGCAGCCGCCCCGTCTTGCGGGGCAGGCCCTTCTGAGCGCCCTGGACACCCCTCGAACCCGGAAGCCTTCCATGCCCAAGTCGTTCCGCGTGATCCTCGCAGCCACGCTGTTGCTGCTCGGCGCGCTGCTCCCGCTGCTGCCTCCCGTCGCCGCGGCCGCCCGCCCGAACTCGAAGCCGGCCGGCCGATCGTTGCTCCAGAACGGCGACTTCGAACGCACGGTCGCAGGGCACGAGTGGATGCCGACCAGTTGGGACACTTCGATGGCGGAGCTGCCCACGGTGTTCTTCGGGCGGGACTCGTTCCTCGTTCACGGCGGCAGGTGGGCGGTGAGTGTGGCGAACATGAGCACGGCGTTCCCGCTGGCGCACAACTGGAACCAGACGTTGCTCGTCGGTCCCGAGGCCTGGGGCAAGATGGCGTCGTTCAAGGCGTGGACGCGGTCGAACGGCATCGAGGGCCGTGCCTATCTGGTCGTGCAGGCCTACAGCGACACAGCCTCACGCATGGGCCGGATCTGGGGCGTGGACCACGACGAGGCGCTCAAGCGGCTGGGCATCGGCAAGCTCGACGACCCCATGCTCGACCTGGGCTGGAAGCGCACGCAGTTCGATGACCCGCTCACGGAGTGGGTCCAGCGCGAAGCGCGCGCCTACGTGCCGCCCGGCACGAACGTGCTGTTCGCCCGCATGGGCCTCATCGGCTCCGGGCAGGTGCTCTTCGACGACGCCACGCTGACGCTCGAACCCGCTCCGCCCGCGGCGACGCCCGCACTGCAAGCGAATCTCTTCAAGGAACCCGGCTTCGAAGAGCGCGGACTGGCGTGGGACCTCGCGATCCCCCCCTACGAGGGCTCGAAGGTGGCGATCGACTCGACGGTCGCCCGCAGTGGCAAGAAGAGTCTGCGCATCTCGGACTTCTACGACGGCGTGGTCGAGGCGCGGATCGGTGCCGGACAGCCATTCGAGGGCCGCGGGCTGCGCGGCAAGCGCGTGCGCCTGAGCGGCTGGTTCAAGGGCGACTCGTTGATCGGCGCGTGCTACGTCAAGATCTTCTCTCAGGGCCTGACCACGCGTGTCCGCCAGTCTCCGGGCGCGGAACTGCTGTCGGGCACGTGGGATTGGAAGCAGCTCGCGATCGAGCTCGATATTCCCGACGATTGCGAGATCGTGTGGGCGAACCTGGTCGCCTCGGCCCCGGCGCGAGGCACGGTATGGATCGACGACGCCAGCTTCGAGGTCGTCGGACCGTCGCTCACGAAGACCACGCCCAAGCCGGCCGGCAAGCCGGCGACATCGAAGCGCTGAGACGCACGCATTCGCAAGCAGTTGCACGACAGCCCTTGACACTCCTTGAACGCGGACACAAACTTCTGTCAGCAGCTGGGCAGGAAGACATCCTTGGCAGGGAGCTTCCCACCCGCCCCGAGAACTCGTTTGCTGCACGGGTACTGCTTCGAGGCCGACGCGCGCTATTCACGAGCGAGGTGAACGCGCTGAATCCAAGGGGCCGCGCGGGGTTGGGAGCTGTGTGGTGCTCGGATCACCTGCCCTGGGTGAGACCCTCTCGAGCGCCAGTAGGGGCCCCCCCTCTAATATCTGCATCGCCGTGCGTCCCTCACGCGCGGACGCCGCACTCCGTCACTCACACGGTCGAATGCGAACCATCGCCTTGCCTGCGGACTGGCCTTTCGTGGCTTGCACCGGCAGTATCGCGCCTTCCCGCTGCGGGCTCGCCGCCGCTCTGAGCGCTCCCGTCACCGTCGTCCGAGGACCCGGAGCGCCCCACCATGGCCACCATCGCCACGGCCCCCGCTACTGCCAGCCCCGAGAAACATCCGAAGGGCCTGTTCGTGCTGTTCGCCACCGAGATGTGGGAGCGCTTCAGCTTCTACTCGATGCTGGCGATGTTCACGCTCTACCTGCGCGACACCACGGGGCAGGGTTTCGGCTGGACGGGCGATCAGGCGACCGGGCTCTACGCGAACTACATGATGTTCGTGTACGCCAGCCCGCTCATCGGTGGCTGGATCGCGGACCGCGGCCTGGGCTACCGGCGCTCGGTCATGATCGGCGGCGTGTTCTTCATGGCGGGCCACCTGCTGCTGTCGATCCAATCGATCCCGGTCGTATACGCCGCGCTCGCCTGCCTCGTGGTCGGCAACGGCTTCTTCAAGCCGAACGTCTCGGCGATGGTCGGCAATCTGTACCCCGAAGGCAGCCACCTGAAGGACCGCGCGTACAACATCTTCTACATGGGTATCAACGTCGGTGCGTTCCTGGCGCCGATCGCGGCCGAGTTCGTGAAATCGCGCTGGGGCTTTCATCCCGCGTTCGCCATGGCGGCCGCCGGCATGCTGATCTCGGTCACGATCCTGTGGCGATTCAAGCAGCACGTTCTGCACGCCGAAACGCGCACACAGGCCGCGGCGGCGAAGCCGCAGCCGATCGACGCCGTGCCCACGCCGGTGCGTATCGGTGCGCTCATCGTGATCTACCTGATCGTCATCGTGTTCTGGATGGTGTTCCACCAGAACGGCTCGACGCTCACCTACTGGGCCAATGAGAACACGTCGTGGAAGGTCACGGGGATCATCTCCAACGCGATCAATCCGGGCTGGGTGCTGCTGCTGACGTTCCCGCTGGTGGCGTTCTGGCGCTGGCTGGACCAGCGCGGCATGGAGCCTTCGACGCCCGTGAAGATGGCGATCGGCATGTGCTGCACCGCCGTCGCATTCCTGGTCATGTTCGTGGCCGCCAAGACCGGCGAGGGCACGCTCATCGCGGGCGCCGGTGCGTATGACTACAAGGTGTCGCCGCTGTGGTTGCTCGGCGCCTATGGTGTGCTGACGCTGGGCGAGCTCATGCTGTCGCCCATGGGACTGTCGCTCGTCTCCAAGGTCGCGCCAGCCAAGCATCGCGGCATCATGATGGGCGGCTGGTTCGTGGCCACGGCGATCGGCAACAAGCTCACACAGATCGGCCAGCTCTGGGACGATATGCCGCATTCGAGTTTCTGGCTGCTGCTCTCGGGCGCGGCCGCGGTCATGGCCGCGGTGCTCATGCTGCTGCTGAAGCCGCTCAAGAAGGCGATGCCGGGCGTCTGACGCGGCGGCCCGCTTCGTGCAGATTCGTGCAGTAGAGAGCCGGGATCGGGGATCACCCCGGGCCCGGCTCGCTCGTGTCGCCGGCTCAGTCCCAACGCCGGGAACGCAGGAACAACCACGTCGCCAGCCCGGTCGCGACCATGAGCCCGAGCGCGTACAGCTCGCTGTGCGCCCACTTGTACTCCGGCAGCTCGAAGTTCATGCCGTAGTAGCTGGTCACCACCGTGAGCGGAAGCCCCACGGTGGCGATCACCGTGAGCCGCTTGATGACCTCGTTCATGCGATTCGAGACCGCCGACAGGTGTAGTTCGAGCACCGAGGCGCTCTCGTCGCGGAACGAGTCGAGCAGGTCGGAAACGCGCGCCAGGCGGTCGTAGACGTCGCGCAGATAGGGCCGCAACTCGGCCGGCACCGTGCGCAACTCGTCCCGTGTGAGCGCCAGCACGGTGTCTCGTTGCGGCCCGACGATGCGGCGCAGCCCGCTGATGCCGCGCTTCAGGCGCAGGATGCGGGCATGCATCGACGTGCTCGTGTCGGTGAACACATCCTCCTCGAGCTGGTCCACGTCCTCCGCCAGGCGGTCGACCAGCGGCAGGTAGTGGTCCACCAGCACATCGAGAACGTAGTGCATCAGATAGGACGGGCCCTTCGCCAGCAGTGCCGGGCGCTTGGGCAGGATCTGGGTCGCCGATTCCACCGAGCGTGTCGCGGCGTCGTGGTAGGTGACGATCCAGTGCTCGCCCAGCACGATGTCGACCTCACGCAGCGTCGGCCGGTCCTGGCTGTTGTCCCAGCGCGCGGAGTGCACGACCACATAGGCGTACTCGTTGTAGTTGTCGAGCTTCGGGCGATTGACCTGCATGACCAGGTCCTCGACCACGAGCGGGTGCACGCCGAACGGCGCCAGGGCCTCGCGCACGACCGCCTCGTCGTCGCCCTCGAAGTCGATCCAGACGTTGCCGCCATGATCACGCACGGCGCGGTGGGCTTCTTCCAGTGTGCCGGGGCGCGCTCCTTCCGCATCGGCGATCCACACACGGATCATCGGGACCTCGGTCGCGCGAACCGGCGCGGGGCGTTGGGGATGGAAAGGCTCGTGGTGAACGGGCGCGCGGCGGGACGCATCGTGCGCGGCACAGGGAACATCGCGGGGCGCAGCATAGAGAACGTCATGGAGAACGTCATGGAGAACATCATAGGGTCTCTCGTCGCGCGGCCTGCAGCGCCAGACGGCTGGTGGTGGTGTGGATGCGGACCGTGTCCTCGAGCTTGCGCGCATAGCCGCCCCCGAGTGTCGTGGCGATGGGGATCCCGCGCGCGACACAGCCGTCGATCACGGCGCGGTCGCGCGCCTCCAGACCCGCCAGCGACAACGACAGTCCGCCGAGTTGGTCGTCGTGATAGGGATCCGCCCCGGCCTGGTACAGCACGAGCTCCGGCGCGAACGCCCACACCTGTTCGAGCGCGGGTGCCAGTATCGCGAGGTAGGCCTCGTCGCCGGTGCCGTCCTCCAACCCCACATCCAGGTCGCTGTGCGCCTTGTTCGCGGGATAGTTGTGCTCCTGGTGCACCGAAAGCGTGAACACCCGGACGTCGTCCTTGAAGATGTCGGCGCTGCCGTTGCCCTGATGCACATCGAGATCCACGATCGCGACGCGACCCACGCGCCCTTCGAGCAGCAGCGCGCGCGCGGCGACCGCGAGGTCGTTGATGTAGCAGAAGCCCTCGGCATGTCCCGCAAAGGCGTGGTGCAGGCCGCCGCCGACGTGCGCAGCCGCACCGCGTTCGAGCGCCAGTCGCGCAGCCTTCGTCGTGCCCGAAGCCCCGTACGCGAATGCGTCGACGATCTCGCGCGTCAGCGGCAGCTCGCTGTACTGCGTGCGCGGCGTCCAGCGCAGCGCTTCGAGGTCGTCCAGGTAGGCCGCATCGTGGGCACTCTCGAGCAGCGCGCGCGTCACCGGCGGAGGCGCGAACTCCACGCAGTCTTCCAACGGTCCGGAATACGCCACGTCACCGGACGCGATCAGCGAGGACATGACGCCAGCATACTTGGCCGTGGGGAACACATGCATGCCGATGTCACAGCCATACCACGGGGACCACACCAGTGCGGGGCGTTCGATCATGTGCGCAGGGTGCCATCCGGAAGCCGGACATGGCAAAGACATGACGCGCGCCCATGGAGACATCCACCGAGAAATCCAGCGAGAAATCCACAACGGGCCCCGCGCGGATTCCGCTACAATCTCCCACGACCATGACCCGCACCCACCCCGATCCCGCCGCCGCGTTCCGAGCGCTCTCGGCGCGCCTGCTCGCTCGCCGTGCCGCGGCCATGGGCGTTCGACTGACGGTTGTTCTCGCCATTCTCGCGCTGTGCGTGGGCGCGTTCACTTATTGGCAGGTGCGTGTGCCGCTGGATGGCGTGACGCGCCATGAAGGGAGTACCGCCGCCGCGGTCCGGCTGGCGCTGATCCTGGCCGGCTGTGCACTCGCCAGCGGCGCACTTGCCGCGGCGCGCCACACCACGCTGGCGAGCGACCCGCCCGGCCCGGAATGGCTGGCGCTCCCGATACCGCCTGCACATGTCGAACGTCATCTGGGGCGCGAAGCGAGCCAGCCGGCGGCCGCACTGGCCGTGCCGGCATCGGCAGCGTGGCTCGCCGGCGTCGGCCTGGTCGCACCGCTGATGCTCGCCGCGCTCGCGCTGGCGTTCCCGCTCGCATGGTGGGGCGCGACACGCGCGGGCTGCTTACTCGCGCTGCGGCGAGGTGCAGGCGCAAGCGGCCCGGCGCAAGCGCTACCCGCCGCCGCCCGCATGCTGGTGAGTGCGCGCCGGCCGGCGCGCCGTGTACAGGTGGCGCAGGCTCGCTTCCGGACCGAGTCCGCTTGGCGCGCCATCGCGCGACTCGACCGCCTGGTCACGCAGCGGGCAGGTTCGCCGCGTGCGCGCGTCGTGGGAGCGCTGCTCGCGCTGGTGGCGAGCATTGCGGTGTGGTTCGTCTCGCACCGCCATCCACTCGAGACGCGGGCGCTGGCATTCGCGGGCTACGTCCTTGCGTGCACCGGGCTCGGGGCGTGGGCGGCGTGGCGCGCCGCCGGGGATCCGGCCTCGGCGCTGCGACCGTTGCCCATCGTGCTCGCCGATGCGTGGCGCGCGCGTGCACTGCCGATGCTGGTCCTGCTCGGCGCGACGCTCGTGCTGCAAGCCGCCGTGGCACTGCCGTTGCCACCGCTGGCGCGCGCCGGGATCGTCGTCACATGGCTGGTGCCGGGCGCGCTGATCGCATTGCTTGGCTTACATCTGGGTCTGTCATTGCCCGGCAGCCCGAAGGACGCCGAGAATGTGTACTACGGCTGGCTGGGCGTGGGCGTGATCTCGTCGCTGGCGATTCCGCTGTTCGGCTGGGGCATCCTGATCGGGGCATTCGTGTTCGCCACCCGGCGCGTCAGGCGCTGGTCGACACCGGAGGTGGCATGATGCTCCAGGCGCGATCGATCACGCGACGTTACGCCGAACGGCTGGCGCTCGATGGCGTCAGCCTGAACGTCGCCGCCGGCGAGATCGTCGGGCTCTTGGGCGCCAATGGCGCCGGCAAGAGCACGCTGTTGCGCACGGTTGCCGGCCTGCAGCCACCGGACTCCGGACAGGTGCTGGTCGGCGGGCATGACGTCTGGGCCGAACCACTCGCAGCCAAGCGTGCGCTGGGCTATGCCGCCGAAGAACCCCGCTTCCACGACGAACTGTCCGCTCGCGAATATCTGGCGTTCGTGGCGGCCGTGCGCAGGCTCGAGCCCATCGCCGCGCATGATCGCATGGTCGAGCTGGCTCAGGGCCTCGAACTCGGAACGCGACTGGACGAGCCCGTGCACGGGTACTCGCATGGCATGCGCAAGAAGCTGTCGTTCCTGGCAGCTGTGCTGCACCGGCCGGCCGTACTGTTGTGTGACGAAGCGCTCGAGGGCTTCGATGCCCTGTCCGCGCTCGCCGCCAAGACAACACTGCGCGAACTGGCCTCGGCCGGGAGCGCGATCTTGTTCTCGAGCCACGTCACCGAAACGGTCGAGCGCATGTGCGACCGCGTCGTGCTGTTGCATGACGGGCGCGTGGCACGCACGCTGGCGCGCGCCGAATGGGGCGCGGGCGACGACCTGCACTCCCCGCTGGAGCGGCTCTTTCTAGACGTGCTCCGGCCGACCCCCTAAGGAGGATGTGTGAAGATGAGCCGCGACAGAAGCTGCACCGCCACCCGCCACCCGCATCACAGCCGCGCGCTCACGACCGCTGTGGCCGCCGTGGTCCTGGGCCTGCTGGCGGCACCGGTTGCGGTGCGCGCCGGACTCATTCCCGCTCCCGCCCAGGTGCTCGCGATGTGGAACGGCAAGGACGGCGCCAGTGTGCGTCGCGAGCTGCGCGCCATCGCCGCGAGCGGTGATGCCAAGCCCGCAACGACCGGGCAGAAGATCGACGGTGGCGAAGCGGCCTACTGGCTCGGTGTGCAGGACCAGCGCGCCGGCCGGCCGGACAGCGCGCTGGCGCAGTTCCGCCGTGCGGTCACGCTGCGGGGTGACTTCGATGACGGCTTCGCGCTGATCGATCTGCTGGCACAGCGCGCACGGCCGGCCGACCTGGCCGAAGCCCGCGAGCTCGCAGCGACGCTGGCGGTGCAGGCGAACACCTCCGACACGAAGCGCGTGCCCGAGGCTCATGCGCGCCTGGCGTGGCTACTGCACAAGCTCGGGCAGTCGGCCGAGGGTGCTGCAGAACTGCGCGACTATGCTCCCGCGCTCTACCGCCGGCCGCTCTGGACACGACGCTTCCTCGAGATCCAGCGGGCCGGTGGCGACGACGTCGCGGCCTGGCAGGCCGCCGTGCTGCTGTCGGCGCGCGCGCGCCGCGCGGATGCCGGCATCGAAAGCGTGCTCGTCGAACTGCAGCACCGGCTCCGCTTCAATGACGATCGCCGGACTCTCTCCGTCAGCGTCATCCTGGATCGCGCCGTCGCCGACGAGCAGGCGTTCGTGAACGGCCTGCACGGGCAGGCCGAAGTCGTGCGCATGAAGGACGGTTTTCCGCTTCAGGTCCTGACGTTCCCCGCGCACGTCTCCAGCGCCCGCTTGGCCCCCGTGCTGATGGTGGCCGGGGCCGACACCTTGGCTGCCGCGGACTCACTCATCGCCGCGCTCACGTCCGCGGGTCACCCGGTCGCGTTGCTGTCGCCGCGCGGCACGTTCGGATCCGTCGCGAGCACCGCTTGGGACGCCGACGCCTGGCGTGGGCGTGAGCATTTGTTTCTGGCCACCACGACCGCCGATGCCGGCGCGGTCATGGACGCGCTGGCCAAGCGGCCAGCTTTCGGCGGCGGACGACCATGGATCGTTTGCGCCGCGGGTGACCGCGCGCCCATTGCGCTCGAACTTGCCCGTGCGCGCCGCGGCACTCCCGCGCTCGCGTTGATCGCACCGCGGCTGCCGCTGGTCGAGATCGCCGAGTATCGTGCCCGCCTGCGCGCGTTGCGCGTGCGCACGTTCGTGCAGATCTCGCCCGAGGAGCCCGACGCGCTCGAGTTATCGGACCTGCTCGCCCGCGACACACTGCCCGGACAGGTGCGTGTCGCCGACTCCGGCGCGCGCGGACGCGGCGGCGCGATCTTCCGCGCCGACCCCAAGGTGGCGCGGCGCTTGGTGGACTGGCTCGAGGAGCGCCCCGGCAAGTGAGCTTCCGGTGCCTCGCGGCCTCGCCGGGTCACCCGCACAGAACGATGCTCTCCGACCCAGCCTGAGCCAGACGACAGCGCCCGTGGGGGGGCACGGCGCGCATCTGGGCAGCAACCCCGGCGGCCTCGGTGCGGATCCGTGGCCCGAATGCACGGAGTACCGTACGGTCCACGCGCCACCTGACAAGCGCACGGCGCACTCACCCTGCTCGACTCCGCGAGGCCTCGATGTCGAAGATGAGGATGCAGAACGTCAAGAACATCGTGCTGATCGCGCACGACAGCCGCAAGAAGGATCTGCTCGAGTGGGTGCTTTACAACCGCCCCGTGCTCAAGGAGCACAAGCTGTTCGCCACCGGAACCACCGGCACGCTGATCGCACAGCACGCCGGGCTCGAGGTCACGCGTTTCAAGAGCGGGCCGCTGGGCGGTGACCAGCAGGTCGGCGCGAAGATCAGCGACGGCGACCTCGACATCCTGATCTTCTTCTGGGACCCGCTCGAGCCGCAACCGCATGATCCTGACGTGAAGGCCCTGCTCCGTATCGCCGTGCTCTACAACATTCCGAGTGCCTGCAATCGCGCGACAGCGGACTTCCTCGTGGCGTCACCGCTGTTCCACGGCGAATACGAGCGCGAGCTCGAGGACTTCTCGTTGGCGCGCGAACCGTTCCTTGGTGGATTCGAGTCGCCGGCCTGAGATCTCGGTGCAAAGGGCATGATCGCGCTGAGCTTCTGCCCTTGCGACGATCAGGCGGCGAATCGTCGCTTGAGTCGCAGGAATGGCGCTTCGAACAGGCTCCACGACAACGTGGCCACGAGCATCGTGGCCGCCAGCCACACCGCGACGCTTCCGTAGTAGCCGAGCGGGCGTGGCGAGGCGGGCCCGAGCATGCGGTACAGCGTGCTGCCCACGAAGTAGTGCCAGAGGTACAGGCCATAACATCTTTGGCCGAACCACATGAGCACGCGACTCGTGACCACACGGCGTGCCCAACGACCTGGTTGAACCGCCACTCCCACGAGACAGACGAACGCGAGCGCGACCAGCGAGTAACCGAGCACCGAAAGCAGCCGCGGAGCGTGCCCGGGATAGCTCGGGCCGAAAGGCAGCGCGCATAGTGCCACCAGAACAAGCACGGCGGGAGCCGCAAGCGCGCGGCAGGCCGCCAACGCAGGCGCACGAAAGCGACCCTGCGCAAGCACTGCCAGCGCCGCGCCCGCCGCCAACGCATCGACGCGGCAGAACGTGAACACGAACGTTGCGACGCTGCCATGCGAGTCGAACACCCACCATCGTACGAACGGTGCAGACAGAATGAGCCCGCCGCAGACCCACAGGAGTGCCGAGACGCTCAACCTCCGGACGGCGAGCGGCCAGGCAGCATAGAACTGCTCCTCGATTGCGAGACTCCACAGGATCGCGAGCTCTCCCGCGGGCCACCCGCCCGCGGCGATCCTGAGGTTGGCGAGATAGAAGAAGTACATGAACGCGACCCGCGGGTTCTTGAGCTCATCGAGGTCGGCACCTGAGAACGCCGCGCCCATCAGGACGAAGAGATAGAGGTATGCCAGCGGCAGGATGCGGAGCGCGCGCCGGATCCAGAACACGCGCAGTTGGTCGTGCCGCTCGCGCGTTCGCAACAAGATCGAGGTGATGAGGAAGCCGCTCACCACGAAGAACAGGTCCACACCCATCCAGCCGCTGGCGCTCGCCCGCCAGAACCAGCCGTCGTAGATGGCGTTGCCCGGCGCAAAGATGTGGGGCGCGTGATGCCATATCACCAAGAGAATGGCGATTCCCCGCAGTCCGTCGAGGCCCGGAAGATGCTCGAACGCGACAGTCGGCGTGCCCGCGGTGGCGAACGGGTGGTGTGGGCCTGCGGGGGGGGGGCTGGCGCGCATCTTCCTCGACCTGTCGGGGTGGGGTCTGTCCTCGCGATCGGCGCCCTCCATGCAGCCCGCTGGGCAGCACGAGAGCGTTGGCGAGCGCGGGGTTTGCGTCATCTGCCGTGCGCGTCCAGTTGCGCGGAGGATACGGAGTTCCCGTCACGCTCTCATGAGCGTAGGCCGCTCACGACATCCCGGCAACGACATTTCCCCCCCCCGCGCCGGCCCGCGGCAGCACCGTCGACGACCTGAGCGCGCGGCGAACCTGCGCTGTGGGCGGCACGAGGCTCGATGCGGGGGCGGGTTCGTCTTCCGAGACATCATTCGGATTGCGGAGCAGCTGCGCGGATACCGTATACTTTACCGCTCGCGACAAACCGTACCCCCACCCCGACGAAACAGTGGTCGCGCGTCTCGGACAGCCCCGATACCAGATCGAGGGAATCCGCTTATTCTGGTGCACGGGAGTCAGTCATGGACCGAGGGCGAGACATGAATCCGGACCAGGTGAAAGTGCGTGTGATCCAGGCCTACGACTCGGCGCTGGTGCGCGCGTACTGCACGCTCCGGTTCGTGATCATGAACATGCGCATCCTGGAAGAGGTCGGGCAGTACATCCCCGAACAGGGGCGCGTGCTGGACGCAGGCTGCGGCTTCGGCCTGTTCTCGCTCTACTTCGCCTCGCTCTCCCCGGGCCGGCGGTTCGTGAGTGTGGACCTGTCCGCCCCGCGCGTCGCCGCCGCACAGCGGGCAGCGGGCCGTCTGGGGTTGCTCGACCGGGTCGAAGTGCGGGCACAGAAGGTGCAGGACATCGAACCCGGTGCGAACCGGTTCGCCGCCGTCTACACACTCGACCTGCTGCATCACCTGCCGCCGCCCGACGTGCGACCGTTCCTCGACGCACTCCACGGGCTGCTCGAGCCGGGTGGGGTGCTGATCGTGAAGGACGTCTCGCGCCGTCCGGCGTGGAAGCGCCTGTTCACGCACGCACTCGACCTGCTGGTGTCTCCGGACCAGCCGCCCCATTACATCGACGAAGCGGACATGAAGCGCATGCTGGGGGACTGCGGTTTCGATGTGAAGGTGCACCGTATGCTGGACATCCTGCCGTATCCGCACGTGCTCTACGTCTGCCACAAGCGGGCATGAACCTGAGCTGGGAGCGGCTGTCCGGCCGGCTCGCCTGGGCCATTGCGGCCGGAGCGGCGACGCTCGTGATCATCGGCATGGCCCTCAGCCTGCGCTGGCAGGTGGACCACGACCTCCCCATCATGCTGTACGACGGCTGGCTCGTGTTCGGCGCGGGCCTGGCACCCTACCGTCAGGTGTTCGAGATGAACCCGCCCGGCACATTCCTCGTGTACGGGACGATCGACGCACTCACGCACGGGCGGAACCTCCCCGTGCGGCTGTTCGACATCGCAAGCATGTTCGCGCTCTCCGGCCTGACGATGCTGGCGCTCCGGCGGCACGGTCCCCGCGCCGGATTGATCGCGGCGAGCGTGTTCCTCGCGGGCTACCTGAAGCTCGGGCAGCAGATGGCGTTGCAGCGCGAATATCTCGTGCTGCTGCCGCTGGCGCTGTCGTTGACCCTGGCACTCGAGGCACGGGTGCGGCACGCGCGGCGCCACCAGTTCGTGCTCGGCATGCTGGCGGCGGCCGTGGCTTCGGTGAAGCCTTCGCTCGCGCTGGGCTGGCTCGTGCTGTCGGCCGGACTCTGCGCGCGGGAATGGTCGGCGGCACCCGCCGGCGTGCCGCGCCTGCGTGGCGCTCTCGCCGCCGCGCTGAGCTTCGTGGCCGGGGCTGGCGTGGTCGGCGTGTCGCTGTGGGTGTTTCTCGCCCGCATGGGCGCCGTGCCGGCGTTCGTGCAGGTGGTCCGCGACTACTGGCCGCTCTACGCGCAGCTCGACGGCCATGCGTATGTCGCCCCGGTGCCGGGCGTGGCGTCCCGAGTCCTGGATATCGTGCTCGGGGCTTTCGGCGCCATCTCACACGTGCCGTTCACGCTTGCCGCCGGAGCGGGCGCATTCGCCCTTGCACTTCATGCGACCGATCGCGAACGGCGGATCGAGGTGTGCGTGCTGGCCGCACTGCTCTTCGTGGTGGCGTTGCACGTTTCACTCAGCAACAAGTACTGGCCCTATCACTACCTTCCGGTCCGCTACGTCGTCGCCCTCCTTGCCGGGGCGTGTTTCTCGGCGCGGTGGGACGATGTCGTGCGCCGTACATGGCCCGCACTGCTCGTGCCGGTCGCCTTGCTCGCCTGCGGTGTGCCGGTGAGCGAGGGCCGGGGGCAGGCCCCGCGGCACACCGCGCAGGCTGGCGGGTCCGCGCGGACAGCGGATGTGAAGGAAGGGGACGTTGACGTGATCACGCGCTACCTGCGCGAACACCTGCAGCCTGGCGACCGCGTGCTGCCACTCGACGTCACCGGTGGCGCGGTGCACGCGATGTACCGCACACACACGCGACTCGCGGGGCGTTTCCTGTACGACTTCCACTTCTACCACCACGTGTCGTCCCCGATGATCCAAGCGCTTCGGCAGGAGATCGTGGACCAGGTCGAACGGCAGCCCGCGCGCCTCGTGGTGCGGTTTCATGAGCCTTGGCGACCAAGCGGGAAAGACTGCGCGGCGGACTTCCCCGCGCTGGACTCCGCGCTCACGCGCGGCTACCGCGTGGCCGTGGCCTCTGACCGGTTCGAGATCCTCGAGCGGCTCGAACGCTGACACCCCAGCGGAAGGCACATGGCATCAGCGTCGAGGGCGGAAGTCGCCAACTCAGTGGCGAGCGTATCGGCGAGTCGAATGGATTGGCCGACGCGCGGCTCAAGGACTCTGGCGCGACGCCGGGGATCCGGGGGCTCGTGGCGACGACACTCTCGGGTCCGCAGCGGCGAACGTCGTGACGGCCCCGAGCGGCTGGGGTCGATGCACGACCGTGATCTGGGCGGCATCACGGAGCAGGTCCACCTGCTGGATGTCGACACGCAGCACGTCCAGTCCGGTACGCGTACGGATGTCGGCGAGCAGCTCTGCTTCACGCCCCGCCACCAACAGCTCGAGGCGGTCGTAGAGCAACGCGATCGAGCGTTCGGGGTGTCGAGAGCTACCCAGTTCGAGCAACGCGGTCAGTCCGACGATCGCGCCGTTGAAAAACAGGACTTCCGCGGCACTCACGGAGCCATCTGCGATTCCATTGAGCACACCGATACCGATGACGATGAACAAGTACGTCAGGTCGCGCATCCGGATCTGGTCCGTGCGATAGCGCAGGATGCCGAACACGCCGAACAAGGCCAGCGCCACACCGGACTGCACGGGCGCCTGCCTCAGCACGCTGCACAGCAGGAATGTGATGGCGTTGAACAGGTAGTAGGTGAACACGTACTCCCGGTTTCGATACAGCCGGTTGTAGACTTGGTGGATCACCAGCGTGGTCATCCCCAGATCGAAGACGAGCCGCGTCGCGAGCCTCGACAGGCCCGCCCAATCGACCATCGTGCTGACACCGAACCAGTCGTTCACGAGACGCCTCTCTGGAGGACCCGAAGGTCGGGGAGCAGCCGGTTGACGCGCAGGCCAGGCAACAGCACGGCCATGGCCGCGCAGTATTTGCTCATCGACTCGGCCCTCCCGTGGGCGGCCCGCAGCGTCGACATCGCCACGCTGTCGCGATTGAAGGGGCGTTGCTTGATCTCGATGATCGCGACCTCGGGAAACGTCTCGCGCAGGTGGCCGCGTTCGACCACCAGATCGAGATCGATGGTCACGCGCTCGTTGCTGTGGATTCCCAGCAACGTGAGACGTCGGAAGTTCGTCCACACCTGCCGACAGAGCCCCTGCCCGCACCCGAGGTGGCGGTCGAGAAATGCGCGTTCCTCCGCGGACAGCGTGCTCTCGCCGTAGGGGTGCTCGCACGAGATCTTGACGGATTCGAGGTCGCTTCGGCGCGTCTTGATCTCGAGCATCGAGAGCCGGCGATCCGGGTAATGACGGACGCGCACCTTCTGCCGCACCCGGCGGCCCCGGCGATGCGCGTGGAAGAACTCCAGGTCCGGCGTGTCGAAGTACAACGTCCGGTACGAAGCGAGCCGGGTGTCGCCCGCCAGGAGCACGGCGTAGTCGTTGTTGAGACCGCCAAGCCAGCTCAGGGCCGCGTCCGGAGACACGACGAACTTCGTGTCGGTGCGCCGTCGCAGCTCGCGCGTGGCCAACAGATCGCCCGTGGCCAGCGGGAAACTGGCGAGACACCGGGTCCAGTCCATGGTCGTGGTCATGTGCGACCTAGTACCGAACCTGAAGCCACAAATAGACCTTGTCGTCTCCACGCACACCGTCCTTCAGTTGTCGCGCTTCGTAGTTGAGCAGGGCGCGCACCGGAGCTGCGGGTGCACCCCACCAGGCACCGAACGTCCACCGCTTGAACGTGTCGTCGAACACGTCGTAGCGAAGCAGCGGTCCGTAGTTCGGCCTGAACTTGCCGACGAGGTTGACGTAGTAGCCCACCGGTTCGTCGATCTCGGCCGTCGACTTGTTCTCATCCTTCGCCGTGCCGTACTCCGCGGTGAACTGGAACTTCGGATGATCGATCTCCACGTCCGCACCCTTGCGAACGAACTCGATGCGAACATCGTCCGCCGGATCCAGAAGGTCGCCCCGCTCGATGAAGTCGCCGGCACCGCCCGAGACGCCGACCCGGGTCAGCAGGTTGCTCACATCGTCGCGACGGCGAAGCCCGAGCCGCCCCCACACGTTCTTGCGCGGGGTGTCGTCGGCTTGGACGTTGATGCCAGCGCCGTTGACCACCGTGATCGCGTCCTCCAGACGCACTCCCCTGCCAAGCTTGAGATTGCCGATCAGCCCGACGCCGATGTCACGGAGATTCTGGCCGCGGGAGATCGCATCGGAGATCTCGGCACGATTGACTTCGAACAGGTTGGTCGAGGACTCGCGATTCTCGTACCCGAACTGCGTCTTCTGCTGTCCGATACGGATGTCGTGGCGCGGGAGGTAGTGCAGTGTGACGTAGGCATCACGCAGCACGCCCGTGATCTCAGGCGCGCGGGGATCGAATTCGACCTGGTACGACACCCTCGCAGAGAGGTCACCGTCGACGCCGATGCGGACGCGCTGCACACGGAAGTCGTCGTTGTCGACGACCGAGTCCATTCCCGTGGCGCGTGCGAGCCGATAGTGGATCTGCATGTAGCCCGAGACGCGGGGCGCCGGCAGCGCGGTTCGCTTCCCCGGGCGGACCGGGTGGGAGCGCGTCGAATCCGCACTCGTCGTCGGGGCAGCGAGCTGTGCCTGGGCAGTACCGCACCCGAGTAGGGCCACGAGCGTGAAGCTGGCGAATCGGATCACTGGAGCCTCCCATGCGCGCCGCCGCGTTGTTCGCGCCGGCCGGTCGATACCTTCCGCGATCGCGGGTCCGTGTCGCCGAAGTGTCCGCACGATGCGCGTGTCTCCGCGCTCGTGGCGTCACTCCTGTCGCGATGAGTCCAGTATCGGCGCGCCGCATGAGAAGAGCGTGAGTCCGCGGCCGATTTGTCGAGTCTGGGGGCATGGACCCAGCGCGGCGCTTCCGTTGGTCATCAAGCAACGAGTTAGATGAGAATCGGATGAGAACCGAGTCGATTCCGCTACCAGATCACACTGCCCCGCGCGTAAGCTCGGCTCATGCGTGTTCTGGTCGTCGAGGATTTCCTGCCCTTGCGAACGTCACTGCAGCGCGGATTGCGCGAAGCCGGATACGCTGTCGATGCCGTGGCCGACGGCGTGGAAGGCCTGGCATTCGCCCAGACCTCGACGTATGACGTGATCGTGCTCGACGTCATGCTGCCCGGCATGGACGGCCTCACGCTCCTGCGCAGACTCCGCGCGCAGCGCTGCCCGAGCCGCGTGCTCATGCTGACCGCCAAGGACACCCTTGAGGATCGCCTGCTGGGTCTCGACAACGGGGCCGATGATTACTTGGTCAAACCATTCGCCTTCGAAGAACTGCTCGCGCGGATCCGCGCGCTGATTCGGCGGCGATATGAGCAATCCGCACCCCGGGTCGAGATCGGCGACCTTGTGATCGACACCGCAGGTCGCGTCGTCCGCCGTGGAACCCGCGACATCGAACTCACCGCTCGCGAGTATGCGATTCTCGAGGTGCTTGCCGCGCGCCCCGGCCGCATCGTGACGCGCGAGGAGATCGAGGAACGCGTCTATGACTTCACCAGCGAACGCGGCAGCAACGTGGTCGACGTCTACATCGGGTACCTGAGGCGCAAGCTCGAACAAGACGGCGACTCGCGCCTGATCCACACGAGGCGCGGTCTGGGTTACGTGCTGGCCGTGGCCGAGCCCGCGTGAGCTCGATCCGGGATGCGCTCCGCGTCGGCCTCGTGCTGGCAACAGTCGCGACGTTCGTTGCGGCGGGTGTCGCCACCGAGCGTGGCGTTCGCCGGGCGCTGCTCGATGACCTCGATCGAAACCTGCGCCAACGCGCGCTGTGGATCGAGTCCACGGTGGAACTCGCGCCCGAAGGCCTCGACTTGGGATTCAGGGAGTTCGCCCTGCACGAGTTCGAAGCGGGCGCCGGCGCCAGCCTGCTGCAGCTGACCCAGCCATCCGGTGAGGTGCTTTACCGCTCGCCAAGCCTCGGCAGCAACCACCTTGCGCTACCCCGCGAAGCGCCGAGCCACGAGTCCGTCGGTTTCGAGCGCACCGCGGACGGCCGGCGGGTCCGCACCTATCGCGCCCGTTTCTTGGCGCGCATGGACCCCGAGATGGAGAACCCGCCGGCGAGGCCACCGCTTCTCATCGCCCTGGGCCGCGACATGTCGGAGATCGAGGCCCTGCTCGGCCGGCTTCGGGTGTTGCTGGCGGTCGTGGGGTTGGCCGCAGCGCTGATGATGCTCGCGTTCATCCGCTGGGTCGTGCACCGCAGCCTGCGTCCGCTCGAACGGATCGCTGGCGAGATCGGTGCACTCGACACCACCCAGCTCACGCGCCGGCTGGACACGGCGCGGGTGCCACTCGAGCTCGTGCCCGTGGTCCAGCGCCTCAATGAACTGCTCGATCGCGTGCATGCATCGTTCGAGCGAGAACGGACGTTCGGTGCCGACATCGCTCACGAGCTGCGCACGCCAATGGCCGGCTTGCGAACCTCGCTCGAGGTGGAACTGTCGCGCCCCCGCGATGCCGAGAGCTATCAAGAGACGATGCGGGGTGCACTGACGATGCTCCTGCAGATGCAGGCGCTCGTCGAGACGCTATTGCAATTGGCCCGCCTCGATGCCGGTATCGTATCCGCGAAGTGGGCCGACACGGATCTGGCGGCGCTGACTCGCGTCTCGCTCGCGACGCTCGAACCACGAGCCCGAGGGCGTGGGCTCGACGTGCGTGCGACGCTGGATCGTGCGGCGCCATTGCACTCCGACCCGGCGCTGCTGGCCACCGCCGTGCGCAACATCCTCGAGAACGCGGTCTCGCACGCACGGAGCACCGGCCCGGTCGAGATCACGGTGACCCCGCTGCACGATCGCGTCCAACTTTGCGTCCGCAATCAATCAGAGGCCATGATGGCGGCGGACGTGCCCCGGTTGTTCGAGCGGTTCGCGCGCCGCGACGACGCGCGCGGTGCGGCAGGCGGCCACTACGGCCTCGGCCTCGCGCTCGTGAAGCGCATCACGACCGCCCTGAATGGACAGATCCAGGTGAGCGTGGAACCCACCGAGACATTCGAACTGACGTTGAGCGTACCCCTCACCCCTCCATCCACACGAGGCATGCCAACACCGTGAGCCCGAGAGGATCGCGGTCGCGCCGCAGGACATCGACGACGCCCGCACAGCGGCCGCCATGGACGCCGAGCGGGCTGACTGCTGTCGTGCTCGTCATGGTCGCGCTCTGCGGTCTTGCCGGACCGGCCCATGGCAAGCCTGCCGCGAAGGAACTCCCCAGGATCGACCCGGCCCAATTCCGCGCAGGCACCGACAACCCTTACCTCCCCCTCGTGCCGGGCACGACGATGCGTTACATCGAGACACTCGGCCGGCACGTCAGCCAGATCGAGATCACCGTGACCGATTCGATCCGCGAGGTGATGGGCGTGCGCTGTGTCGTCGTGCACGAGAAAGTCTGGGAGAAGGACAGACTCTCGCAGGAGACACGGACGTGGCTCGCCCCGGACGCACATGGCAATGTCTGGGTGTTTGGCGAGGACGCCTGCGAGTTCCTGGCGCACCGACGCGTGAGTCGTGAAGGCTCGTGGGAAGCGGGCGTTGATGGTGCGAAGGCAGGCATCGCCATGCCCGCCAATCCGCACCCCGGCGAGCCCTACCGGATGAGCTTCGCAGCCAACATGGCCGAAGACGTGGGCCAGGTCATCGCCGTCGGCGATTCAGTGACGGTTCCGTTTGGCACCTTCGGCGGGTGCGTCGCGACGCACGAGTGGTCCATGTTGGAGTCCGGCACCGACAAGAAGTGGTACGCGCCGGGGCTCGGGCTCGTGCGCGCGCGGTCGGCTGCACGAGAGGAGCTGGTGCTCCTCTCGGTGATGAAGCGATGAGTCTTCGCACGCGACTGCTCGCGACGGGCGCGCTCGCGATGCTCCTGCTGATCGCGCACGCGCCACCCGCGGCCGCGAAGATCGTGAAGACCCGGCGTGCCATGCAGGTCCGTCCGGGCATCGGATTCACGCTCGGATCGGGGCTCGAGTTCCAATCTGATACCGACAGCAGGGAATATGGTTTTCCGTTTCTGTTCGAGTGGACCCTCTCGCCCGCCCTGGAGTTCGTTGTCGAGCCCGGGTTCATCACCATTCACGGCAGCGATGGCAGTTCGATCCAGGGCTGGGACGACACCGAGTCGTCGCTCAGGTGGGAGCTCGTCCGCGAGCGGCGCACGCGACCGGCGATCTCGGTCCAGGGCGGCGTTCTCTGGCCGACTTCTCGGCACCGAGCGATCGCCGAGGGCGTCACGAGCACGTCGCTTGGCCTGCTCGTGACCAAGGACATCA
>JANNWR010000192.1:0-11408 GCA_031408715.1 bacterium | reverse complement strand
CGACGCGCGGGCAAACGGTCCTGCGCCCAACACTTCGGTAGCGAACGTGAGCCCGCCCGCAGCCAGCAAGCCGTCCGGCATCCACGCACGCCCCATGAGCATGCCCGCGCATGACCCGAGCAGCATCGGCGCCTATCCGGGCTCCGACGACCCGCGCGTGCAGGAGTGGCTGGCGCGCTTCGGCGGCAAGGGTGTGCGCGTGGGCAGCGCGCCGCCGACCATTTACTCGCCGCAGGAGTACGCTGACTTCGGCTCCAATCGCATGGCCGATGCCGATGGTGTGGTCACACCGGCACGCCCGATCCGACGCGAAGCCGCGCCGGTGGCAACGCCGGCCACGTCGGCGGCAACGCCGGCCACGCCGGCAACACAAGTAACACCGGCCGGCACTGACTCGGGCGCCTCATCAAGCCCCGCGATCCCGCCGGATGCAGCGCAAGCACGCGAGACCGCGGCAGCTCCCGTCGCGTCCGCAAGACCAAATAGCGCTCCCGCGCCGCGTCGCGCCCCCGAACCGGTCGTCGAAGCGCCGCGTGTGGCCAAGATCGAACACCACTCGGCCCGCAAGCGCAGCGTTTCGAAACAATCCGCGCCGACCGGGCGCGCGAGTGATCCGGCGCCAACCTCACCCAGGTCCGCGGCCAATAACAGCGCGCTGGTCGCGGTCGTGGTTCTGGCCGCAGTCGTCGCGATCGGCTTCAGCCAGCGCCAGGTGATCGGGGGGATGTTCTCGCAGGCATTCACGGTCACGACTTCGAGCAAGGTCACCACCACCCTGGCCACGCCCCTCCCGGTGCCCCAGGTGCCAGCCGCGCCGTCGGCGCCGTCGGCGCAATACGCCATCGCCGTGGGCTCGTACCCGACACGCGACATGGCCAACGCCGAGTGCGAATACCTCTCCCGGCTGGTGCCGGTGCATGTGCGCGTGAACGCACCGGGCGGCAATAGGAACTTCCGGCTGCTGCTGGGACGATTCGATGAGCGCGCCGAAGCCGAACATGCAATCAGGCAGCTGCAAGATCGAGGACTGATCCCTGACGCGCGTGTCCTCGAGATCACTCCCGTGCCGGCCGCCGCGAGCACGGTGATGGAGTCGCTGGGCACGTCCGCGCCGGATTCAGCGCCCGCGTTACTGTTGGAGCCCACTGCGACACAGGCGAGAGCAAGTTCGCCCCAGAAGCCCTCGCGGGCAAAGAGCAGCCGCCGGCGCTGAGCGAAGGCGCAGGGCGGCAGCGTTCTTGCCCGGCCCTGAGCGCGAGTCCCGAGGGCAATGTGCTTCCCCGGCGCTCATGGAGAGCCCCAGTGCAGCGCCGGCGCAACATCGCCCCGGGCGAAATGCGCCGCGATCCGGCTTCGCCGGCCCACCCCCGGCCAGCGCCTTGGCGCCCTGTTCAGATGCCATTCGGGTGCCTGTGCGATTCTCATCGTGCGGGCGCTGTTCTGTCCCGATGCCGACATCACTGGAGGAACACGTGAACACTGGGCGCAAGTGGGCTGGGTTGGGGCTGTCGGGCTTGTTGCTCGTGGTGGCCTTGGTGCCGGCACCCGCGGGTGCTGCTGCGGCCTCTCCCGCGAACAACACGTGCAGCGCGGTCGCCGAGCTTCGCGAGCGACTCGAGGGCGTGACCGAAGGGGTCATCGATGGCCGTCTTGCCGCCGTGCCGCGTGCCGCCGAACGCTCCGCTGCCTGGTGGGTGGCGCACCGCGGCGCGTTCCAGGGCACACCCGTTCAGGACACGCTCGTCCGGCACATGCTGGCGTTGGCCCATCAGGGTGCTCCGAAGGCCGCGGCCAGTGCGGCTGTGCAACTTTCGATACAGTCGTTCGCGTGGTGCCCCGCGGCACAGTCGGACGCCGACGCGCTGATGCTGCTGGACCTGGCGGGCATGACGGGCTGGCTGCGTGGACGTGGACAGGTTCTGGAATGGCCGAGTGGAGTGCAGGCCGCCACCGACTCGCTTGCCGCGCATCTCGTGCTCCGACGGCATCCAGGTTCTGCGCAGCGTTTGCACGACTCCGTCGCCGCGACGCTCGCTGCACCAGCGGGCCCAAGAGAGAATGTCGCTCCTGCCACGCACCTGTTGGAACTGATCGACCAGCTTGAAAGAGTCTTGCGCTGACATGCGTGAATCTCGACTTTCGTCTGGAGCCCGCCAGTTCGCCAACGACTCGCGGCCGGTGGCGCGTCAGACCACACGTGTGCAGCGTTCCCGCTGTGTTGCATTCGCAGCACTCGTGCTGCTCTTTGTGTCGCCCGCTGCACTAAATGCCGCGGCGGCGCCGGACTCGCTGACGTTGGAACAGTGCGTGGCACGTGCCCGCGCGCAGGCACCCGAGTTGCAGGCTTCGCGGTTCGAGCGCTCGGCCGCGGCGTTCGATTCGCTCGCGGTGTCGCGCAACGCTCGAGCGGAATGGTCGCTCGATGCCGGTGCGACGGTCGCGCCCAAGGGTTTTTACGATCCCACGGTGACCGACCTGGGCGGCTACCAAAGCAAGCTTGGCGTGGCCTGGACTTCCCATGACGGCGGCCGCCGCGCGCGCGAGCGCGAGCGTGGCCGGTTGGGCGTCATGGCGGCGAGTTCGCGCACGTCGCTGGTGGCACGCGACGCCGGACTGGAGGCGGCCGAACTGGCGACACGGCTGCTGCAACTGCAGCGGACGACCGAGCTTCGTTCCGAAGCCGTGCAATGGCTGGACCGGCTCGCGAACCTGGTGCGCTCGGGCGTGGTGGCGGGTGTGCGCAGCCCATCGGACTCGATTCGCGTGAGTCTCGAACGGGACGCCGCGATCGCCGGAGTTGCATCCGCGCGGCTCGAGACCATCGCGACTTCGTTCGCGCTGCTGGATGTGCTGGGCATCGACAGCGACGGAGGCCTGGCGATCCGCGAACCGGACGCCCCCGCGGACCACGGCCCCGCAGCCGGCGATTCGGCGCGGACACTGGCGTCCATCGAGCGCCTGCCGGAACTCGCCATGGCCAGTGTGGCCGAAAAACAGAGCAGCTTGGAACTCGCAGAGGCAAGACACTCGAGTGCCACCGTCATCGAGTGGTCGCTCGACGCCGGCCTCGCGGGTGCGGACCTGACGCACGCCGTCCCCGAGGACCTGCGCGCACTCGATGCGAACTCGACACTCTCCGACCGGCTGCGGCGCGATCTCGGCGGATCGGCGGCGGTGCACGTGCACCTGCCACTCTGGGATTCCAAAGTCGCGCCTGCTTCGCAAGCGCGCGAGTACGCGCTGCGCGCCGCGCGCGCACGCCGTGCGGCCGAGCTCACCACGCAGCGCCGGCGGGCATTGCTGGAGCTTGAAGCGTGGCGCACGGCCTCGTCGCTGGCCTCCGCGGCCGAGGCCACGGCCGAACGCGCTGAGCGCAGCCTGCTCAAGGTGAAGAGCCTCTATGGCGGCGGCGCAACCAGTCTGCTCGACCTGCTCGACGCGTGGCGCACTTACCAGGATGCTCGCGAACGTGTCGAGGATGCGCGGCAGCAGAGCCGCATCGCACGCTTCCGGGTGGAGGATCGGCGATGAAGTGGCATGTTCCGTACACATTCACACGGCAGGCTCCGGGAGAACTCGTGCTGCGTGCTTCGGGCAAGCTCGCGTTTGCGTGCCTCTTGGCCTTTGCCGTCATGGCCACGGGCTGTGCGCGCGAACACGCGGGTGCCGAAGACAACGACGCCTCGCATGTCACGGTCGAAGTGCGCGTCGCGCATGTCGAGTCGCGCGCGCTCGCCGAACGCGTCTCGGCACCGGGCCAGTGGCGCGCGGCCAATGAGCTGCTGGTGACCGCGCCGTTTGCCGCGCTGGTCGAATCGCTCAGCGTGCGACCGGGCGACCGGGTGCGGCAGGGGCAAACAGTAGGCGTGCTGGCGACCCGTGAATCGCGCGCTGCGATCCGCGGCGCGGAACTCATGCTGCGTCAGGCCGGTGACGCCGCAGCGCGAGCCGAAGCGCAGCGCGCGCTCGAAATGGCACGGCACGATCTCGTGCGCGTGCCGGTCGTGGCCGCGGCCTCGGGCGTGGTGGTGCGCCGCAGCGCCGAGCCTGGCGCCGAAGTCGCCGAAGGCGCCGAGTTGCTCAAGCTCGTGTCCGAGCAGGATCTGGTATTCGAGGCGCATGTCCCACTCGCCGCAGCAAGGCTGATCACTCCGGGCCGGATCGCCATCATCGCGATGGCTGGCGGCAACGACGTGCGTGCCGTGGTGCAGCGCCGGCTTCCGAGCACCAGTGCCGATGACCAGAGCGCGCTGGTGTGGCTGTCGCCCGTGACGTCGGTCGCGCCCGACGTGCTCGACCGCTTCGGCGTCGCCACCATCGAAACCGGCGCACCGCGCCGGGTCGTAGCCGTGCCCGACTCCGCACTCGTGGCCGACGATCTCACTGGCGACGTGCTCGTAGCCCGGGTCTCATCGGACAGCATCGCCGCGTGGACACCGGTTCGCCTGGGGCTCGCCGCCGACGGCTGGCACGAGCTGATGTCGGGCAACTTGAAGCCGGGCGACGCGCTGGTCATCAGCGGCCAGCGCGGCCTGCCCGACAGCACGCACGTGCACATCGTGCCATGACGACGCTCTTCGACGCGCTGCAACGCCAGCGCCGGGCGATCGCGCTCGTCGCCGCCGGACTGCTCGTGCTCGGCGCATTCGCCGCGGTGCGCCTGCCCGCATCGATCCTGCCCGAAGTCACCTTCCCGCGCATCACCGTGATTGCCGACAGCGGCGAACTTCCCAGTGAGGCTATGCTGCGCGCGGTGACGCGCCCGCTCGAGGAATCCATCCGGCGCGTACCCGGCGTGGATGAGGTGCGGTCGACCACCAGCCGTGGCTCGGCGGAGCTCAACCTCGACTGCACCTGGCAGACCGACATGAACCTGACGCTGCAACGCGTTCAGGCGCAGATCGAGGCCGCACGGCCGGAACTGCCCGCCGGCACGACGCTGGATGCCCGGCTCATGACACCGATGCTGTTCCCGGTCATCGGCTTCTCGCTCACATCGGACGTGCAGTCGCAGGCCCGCCTGCGCGATGCCGCCATCATGCTCGTGAAGCCCGAACTGTCGCGCCTGGCCGGAGTAGCCGAAGTCGTCGTGCAGGGCGGGCGCAAGCTCGAGGCGCGCGTCACACTCGATCCGGCAGCACTGCAGGCGCGCGGACTCGACGCCGCGGGAGTGGCGGATGTCATTCGCAGCTCGTCGAGCCTCGCTTCCGTGGGGCTGCTCGAAGCCAACTCACAATTGTATCTCGGACTCTCCGACGGCAGGCCCGCCGATCTGGCGGCCCTGGCCGCACTCCCGATCCCGGTGGCCGGCGGTGCGACCGTGCCGCTGGCCCAACTCGGGAACGTGCAGCTCGAAGAAGCGCCCGAATACACGCGCTATCAGGCCGCGGGCCGCGCCGCCGTGCTGATCAACGTGCTGCGCCAGCCATCGGCGAGTGCGGTGGCGCTCTCGCTGGCGACCCACGAGTGGTTGGCGGCGAACCGCGCTCGCTTGCCGGCCGGCACGCACGTCGAGACGTACTATGACCAATCGGACCTCGTGCGCGCTTCGGCGGGTAGCGTGCGGGACGCACTGATCGTCGGCGCGCTGCTTGCGGTGTTCGTGGTGATCTTGTTCCTGCAGAGCCTGCGGCTTGGGCTGGCGGGCGCACTGGTGTTGCCGGGCAGCATCGCCATCACGCTCATCGCGCTGCGCATGGGGCACCAGTCGCTCAACATGATGACGTTGGGCGGCATCGCCGCGGCCGTGGGACTCGTGCTGGACGACGCCATCGTCGTGGTCGAGCACCTGGCCGAACGGCTGTCGGGGCCAGGTAGTGTCTCGCGCTCGCAAGCCATGGCCGAGTTGCTGCCCTCGCTGGTCGGTTCCAGCCTGTGCACGCTGGTCATGTTCGCTCCGTTCGTGTTGCTGGACGGAGTCACCGGTGCGTTCTTCCGCGTGCTCGCATTGTCCATGGCCCTGATGCTCGGCGCGTCGCTGCTGCTGTGCGTCACGGTCGTGCCGCTGCTGGTGGCTCCCACGAGGAGCGCCGCCCACGCCGCCAAGCCGCATGCCGCCGCGGAGTGGTTGAAGCGCGCTCTCGCAACGACGTTCCGCTACCGCTGGGCCGGATTGGCCGCGGCGGTGGCGTGCGTGGCCATCGCTGTACCGCTCCAGGCCACGCTCGGCAGCGGCTTCCTGCCCGAGATGGACGAAGGCTCGCTCATCATGGATTACAACGCGCCTGCCGGCACGGCACTGGGCGAGACCGACCGCATGCTGCGCGAAGTCGAGCGCACGATCTCTGGCGTGCCCGAGATCGCCAGTTGGTCCCGCCGCACCGGGGACCAGTTGGGCTTCTTCATCACCGAAGCCAATCGCGGCGACTACGTGCTGCGCTTGCGCGCCAAGCGCACGCGCAGCGCCGAGGACGTCGCCGACGACCTGCGCGCGCAGATCGAGGCGTCGCAACCCGCGCTCCAGATCGAGTTCGGGCAACTGGTGGAGGACGTCATCGGCGACCTCACCAGCAACCCGCAGCCGATCGAGATCCGGGTGTTCTGTGAGGACCGCGCGCTGGCCGAAGCCAAAGCGCAGGAGGTCGCGAATCTGGTGTCGCGCGTGCGCGGCGTGGTCGATGTGAAGGACGGCGTCGTGGTGAGCGGCCCGAACGTGACGCTGACCCCGGCCCCGGCGGCCGCGCGGGCCGGCCTCGACGCGTCGGCGCTGGCGCGCGCGGTGGAGCCCGCGATTGCTGGCGTGCGGGTGGGCGAGATCGTGCGCGGTGCGCGGGCCTGGGACGTGCGCGTCACACTGCCGCAAGCCGCCGGGCTGAATGGCAACGCCATCATGTCGGCGCTGCAAGTGCCCACCGGGCCCGGGCGCCGCATGCGGCTCGGTGATCTCGCCACGCTGCGCACCGATCCGGGCGAGACCGAGATCACGCGCGACAACCTGCGCACCATGGTGAGTGTCACCGCGCGGCTCTCGGGACGCGATCTCGGGTCGGCCATGAGCGAGATCCAGCGCCGGCTGCGCACGGAGCTCGCGCTACCCGCCAGCGTCAGCGTGCAGTACGGAGGGTTGTGGGCGCAGCAGCAGTCGTCGTTCCGCGGACTCGTGGCGGTGCTGTTGGGAGTCGTCGCGCTGGTCCTGCTGGTGCTGCTGCTGGCGTTCCGTTCGTGGAGCGCGGTGGCCGCGGTGATGCTGGTGGCGGCGGCGTCATTGCTGGGCGTCTTCGCCGCCCTGCATATGGGGCAGGCAACGTTCAACATCTCGAGCTTCGTCGGCGCTATCATGACCGTGGGTATCGTGTCCGAGAACGCCTATTTCCTGTTGGCGGCCTATCGATCGGCGATCCAGCGGGGTGCCGCACGGACCGAAGCTGCCATCGCCGCCAGCACGCGCCGCGCCCGGCCGATCCTGATGACCACGTTCGCGGGCATCGCCGCACTGGCGCCGCTGGCGCTCGGCATCGGGTCCGGCGCCACACTGTTGCAACCCTTGGCCATCGCGGTCGTCGGCGGCTTCTGTGCGTCGGCGGTGCTGCTGCTGGTGGTGCTGCCCTCACTGCTGGTGACGTTCGGCGTCGAACTGGAGTAAGCACTCTCGATCATGCGTGTGCTCGTGGTGGAAGACAGCGCTCCGACCCGTGAGCTGCTGGTGCGCTCGTTGAGCGACGCTGGCATCGAAGTTGTGACGGCATCACGTGTCGCCACGGGCTTGCGCCTCGGCACGACCGAGGAGTTCGAGGTCCTGATCCTGGACCTCATGCTCCCCGATGGCGATGGCCTCGACCTGTGCCGTCAGTTCCGGGCCGCCGGCATCACGACGCCGATCCTGTGCCTCACGGCCCGTGCCGACGTGGCCGAGCGCGTGCAGGGGTTGGACGCCGGCGCCGACGACTACATGAAGAAGCCGTTCGCGCTGGCCGAACTGCACGCGCGCATCCGCGCCCTCGCGCGCCGGCAGGGTCACTCCCCTCCCCCACGACTGACGAGTGGCGCACTGGAGATCGAGTTCGCGGCCCGGCGACTGACGCGTGCCGGCCAGGACGTCCCGCTCACGGCGCGAGAGTGGACCGTGCTCGAGCTGCTCGTGGCTCGCGCGGGCCGGCTCGTGCCCCGGCTCGACCTGTTGGAGCTGGCGTGGGGTAACACCACTCCCGCGGCGTCTGCCAGTCTGGACGTCATCATGGCGCGACTGCGCCGCAAGCTCAGCGATACTTCGGGCGCCTGCCCATTGCGCACGGTCCGTGGCGAGGGCTTCGTGTTCGAGGTGGTGACGTGAGCACACGTTCGCTCGAGGGGCGCCTGGCACTCGCGCAGCAAGTGCTCGCGGGCGTGCTCATCCTGGCATTCGCAGCGGCTGCCATGGGGCTTACGGCGCGCACACTCAAGCGTCAGGAGCAGGCATTCGTCGAATCCACGCTCACGCACCTCGTCGAAGGGCTGAACCGTGAATGGGACGAAGAACACGATCTCGGCCGTGCTGCGCAGGCACTCATCGAGGAGGCCGTGCCTGCTGGCGTGTACGTCGAGGTTCTGGACGCCGATGGGCGGCGAGTGCGCGCGAACTACTCGGTCCTGTCGCAGCCGGACCAGAACGAGGTCGTGAGCAAGCGCGCCTCTCTGAGCCGGGGCGCCTGGGTGGTCGCATCCGTCACATCGAGTGCACGACATGACACCGTCGCCACACTCGGCATGGTGCTGCTGCTCACAGGAGTCCCACTGTTCCTGCTCGTTTCGCTGATCAGCCGGAGCCTGGCTCGCCGCCTGCTTCGCCCGCTGTCGCGGATGGCCATGGCCGCCGAGAGAGCACCGCGGGACGGCAGCATCCCGCCTCTCGGAGAGCGCTCCGATCCTGAGGAAGTCGCCGCACTGGCAGGTGCGTTCAATCGGTTGCTCCATCGCCTCGAGCAGACACTCGAGGCGGAGCGGAACTTCACGCAGGACGCCGCGCACGAGTTGCGCACGCCATTGACCGTGGTCTCGGGGGAGCTCGAGTACGCGCTCTCGCACTCCTCCGATACCGACCCCCGCCGCGCGGGCCTCGCGCGCGCCGCCGAGCAAGTCCGCACCATGACCGAGCTGGTCGAAGCGCTGCTGTTCCTGAAGCGCACGGCTCCGGGCAGTGCCGCCGAGTGGGGCGAGAGCACGCCGGTCAACCTGTCCGACGTGGTCCGCGAGGCATGGGCCGAACTCGTCCCGCATGCGCCCGCACGAGGCTCCGACGTGTCGATCGCCAGCGAGGACGAAGTGCTGGTGGGCGGCCACGCCGCCCTGCTGGCCTCGGCGGTGAAAAATCTGATCGGCAATGCACTCAAGTTCACGCAGCCAGGGCAGGCGGTCCGGATCTCCGTCGAAACCGTGCAAGCGTGCGGCGTCGTGTGCGTCGAGGACGCGGGCCGGGGGGTCGCGCCCGAGGAACGCGAACGCGTGTTCCAGCCCTTTTACCGTGATCCTGAAGCGCGGGCCGAGACCGATGGCTCGGGCCTGGGTCTGGCGATCCTGCGGCGTGTCGCTCGTGCCCATGGCGGAGAGGTCACGGTCGGCGAGTCCGCGCTCGGCGGTGCACGCTTTGAACTGAGCCTGCCCGCATGGGTGGCGAAACGGTGACGCGACAGGTTTCGAGCCACGCCCTTTCTCATTCCAAGGAGTCACCCTGAGCATCGCCCGCTGCTGTATCTGCCTTGGACTACTGGTCTGCCTGGGCCCGGCGATTCCAGCCCTCGGTGCCCCACCCGCCGCGCACAGCACCGCATTCTCGCGCCTCGTGCGCGACTCCGCCGAACCGTTGTACACGCGGCGCACGGCCGTGATCCTCGGCTCGGGCGCAGTGTTCGCCGCACTCGCCACGACATTCGAGGACCCGGACGCGATGGCGCGCTTCCTGGACCGCTCGCCGTGGGACCAGCCCGCCGACATCGGCAATGTCTATGGCAACGGTCTGCTGCTCAGCACGGGTGCCGCCGCACTGTGGGCGGGCGGTGCCTGGGCCCACGACGCCAACGTGCGCGACGCCGGCTTCGATGCCATGCGCTCGCTGGGCGTCACGTATGCCGCGGTCGCCGCACTCAAACTCGCAATGCGACGCACGCGCCCCGACGGCGGCGCTTACTCGTTCCCTTCGGGACATACCGCGGGCGCATTCGCCGTGGCCCCGGTGCTGGCGCGACACTTCGGGAGACGCGTCGCGGTGCCGGCGTATGTGCTCGCGGTCATGACCGGCATGGGCCGGCTCGAGGACCGCCGGCATTACTTGTCGGACGTGCTGGCCGGCGCCGCGATCGGCACCGCTGCGGGACTCGCGGAGTCGCAGCCGCTGCGCGCCACGCGCGCGCCCGTCGGCGTGCTGCTGACGCCCCACCGGCTCGGGCTCGCCGTGCGTTTCTAGCGCGAGGCGCGCGCGTCCGTGCCCGGCACGCTCACGCGAGCTTGCGCCGGTGCCGCGCGCAGCAACCGGAGCGCGTTGGCGATCACCAGCAGCGACGCGCCCATGTCCGCCGCGATCGCGCTCCAGAGTGTCGCGCGGCCGGCGAAGGCGAGGGTGACGAACACGAGCTTCACGAGCAGCGAGAACCCGATGTTCTGGCGCATGACCGACACCGTGCGCCGCGAGTGCGCGATCAGCCACGGCAGCCTCGCCAGATCATCGGACATCAGTGCGACGTCAGCGGTCTCGATCGCGGCATCGCTGCCGGCGGCACCCATGGCGATCCCGAGCGTGGCGGTCGCCATCGCCGGTGCGTCGTTCACCCCATCCCCGATCATCGCCACCGTGCCGTACTGGTTCACCAACTCGCGCACGGCCATGACCTTGTCGTCGGGGAGCAGTTCGGCGCGCACCTCGTCGAACTGGAACGCCCGGCTCACGGCTTCAGCGGTGCCCTGGTTGTCGCCGGTCAACAGCACGAGACGCTCGACACCCTGTGCGCGGAGCGCAGCGAGTACGTCCTGGGTCCCCGGCCGGGGTTTGTCGGCCAGTGCGATCACACCGCAGACATGACTTTCGTTGCCCACGACGACCACCGAACTGCCGAAGCCGGACAAGCGCTCGATCAGCTCGTGCACGGCGGGTTCCTCCTGCCCGCGCTCCTCCAGGTAGCGATGCGAGCCCAGCCAGAACTCGCGCCCGGCGATGCGCCCGGTCACGCCCTTGCCCGGCAGCAGGACGGCCTCCTCGGAGGCCGCCGCATGGACGCCCTTCTGGGCGGCGTACGCCAGCACGGCGCGCGCCAGTGGGTGAGTGGAGCGGCCCTCCAGCGCCACCGCGCGCTCGAGTAGTTCGAGCTCGGTGTGACCATTCAACGGCACCACCGAGGCCACTTGCATGCGACCCTCGGTCACGGTGCCGGTCTTGTCGAACGCGATTGCCCGCAGGCGCGCGGGGATCTCGAGGAACAACCCGCCCTTGACCAGCACGCCCG
>JANNWR010000191.1:0-2105 GCA_031408715.1 bacterium | reverse complement strand
GCGATGTCGAACGTGCTCGCCTCGCCCGTATGCCCCGGCGCGATCTTGATGGGCACGATGCGGCAGCCGGCATTGCCCGCGCCATCGCCACCGCACACTCCAGCCACGCCCGTGGCGGAAGCAATTGGCGCGCCGTTGTTGGTGCGCGCCGCCATCACGCCCGCGACCGGCGTGCCGTGACCGTACACATCGAGCACGGAGCGGTCGGGGTCGTCGGTGGCGTTGAATGCGTCGACCAGTCGCGGCGAGCCATCGGGCATGAGTCCGGCCAGTTCGGGATGGTTCGGGTCGATGCCGGTGTCGGCCACGGCCAACTTGATGGCGTTGCTGCCGACGCTCGTGGTCCACGCCTCCAGCGCATGCACGTCGGCGCGCAGCACGCCGCCGTAGAACCCGCGCCGGCCCAGGTTCCAGAGCCCGTACTGATGGGTGTCGCGCAGGTACGGATCGCTGGCGAGCGTATCGAGCGTGGTGCTTGCGAATGGGCGTGTGCGGCGACCGAACGGCGCCGCGTCGGCGTGCGCCGCTTCTGAAGTCATGAGCGCCTGGCCATAGCCCGCCAGCGCCACACTGCGTGCGACGTTCAGCTCGGCCCAGTCGACCAGCGCGTCGTCCTGCAATGCTGCGAGCGCCGACTGCGCGAGCGCCGCATCGGGCGCATCGACCAGGATGATGCGCTCCGGATGAAACGCGAACATCTCGGGCAGCACGCGCTCGGATGCGATGCTGTGTTCGCTCAGCGCGCGCGAGGCGTGCAGACCGAGCGAAGCGAAGCGCGAGCGCACCGCAGCAGGCAGCGCGCCGGGCTGCACGACGCGATATCCGTGCGCGGCGAGCGCGGGTTCGGACAGCTGCACGACCAGCTCACGCGCGGGCTCCCCGGCGGACGCGTGCGGGACGATGGCAAAGTTCAGCAGGGCGGCGAGTACGGCGAGCGATTGGCGCATGGTTGCCATGGCGAGGGCAGGTGCCGGGGGACGATGGACCCCACCAGCGTAGCGCGACGAGCGGGGCCAGCGCCATGGGTATGGTGGCGACAGGTCGTTCATGGCGTGGTCGGTGTGGCGCACGCCGGGCCCCGACCACGAGCGGCGCATGCTGGCGGGTCGCCTGCGGTGCCCTCGTTCAGCGCAGGTCGGCGCTCTCGAACACCTGCCGGGCGACGTTCGAGATGCGCAGCTCGTCGACCGTGCCATTGAGCGCATACCACGGCAGCGGCAGGTTGTTGGGGTCCTGGCGCAGGTCGCTGGCGAAGTCAGTGAGCCGGCGCGGATCGATGACGTTGCCCACGATGAGCGGCGCGTCCGAGCGACGGATCTGGTTGGCGATCGCCACTTGCACGTCCAGCCGGCCATTGATGTACATGCGCACGATCTCGCCGTCGACGCTGGCGGCGACGTGCACCCAGCGGCGCAGCGGGAACGTCGAGGTCGACGCGAAGCTCTGCGTGCCGGCCGCCAGTTCGGGGCTGAACGCGAACACCAGCCGCCCGGTCGGGATGCCCGTGACCTCGGCGTTGAACGTGCCCGGGCTCGGAGTGGTCGTGGCACCGGGCGGCAACTTGTCGCCGACCACGCCCAGCAACCAGCTCTGTTGATTGGGCACCGGCGTCCAGCGCATGGCGATGCCGGACAGCTCGTAGCGCGAGTAGTCGTTCAGGTACACCCACGCTTCCACGGTGAAGCCGCGCGGGGACTCCATGACCGGGTTGTAGGGCACGAACACGAATGATTGTGTCGTGGCCACGAAGCCGCGGGCGTTCTTGTAGCGACCGAACTCGACGCGCGCTTCGGGGCCGGACGTGCCGTAGTTGCGGAACGGCGAGGAGTCCGTGCAGTGCGTGCCGCCACGTTCGTCGAAGTGCCAGAGCCCGACCGTGACGGAGTCCGAGACCGGTGCCGAGGCCGGGATGCGCGCCGGATGCCCGGGCTTGGGGGCCTTCTTGGCCGCGGCGCGCAGTGGCAGTATTGCCGAGCACAGCACGAGCGCGGCGAATGCGATCAAGCGCGGCAGCGATAGGATTCGAGACGACATCATGCGGTCTCCTGTTGCGGGCTCGTGTCGTGCAGCCTTCGTGCTAGGGCCAGCGCGACGGGTGCGCGTGT
>JANNWR010000190.1:0-2199 GCA_031408715.1 bacterium | reverse complement strand
CAGACAGATGCTGGCGCTTTTGGGGATCATCCCGGTCGCCGCCACGGCGGTGCCGGTGATCCAGTATTTCGAGGAGAAGAACCGTCCGCGCAAGATCCGGCCGGTGAATGGCTACCACGCCGAGTACTTCCCGAACGTCACCCTGCGCGATCAGGACGGCCGGAAGGTCAAGCTGTACGACGACCTCCTGAAGGGCAAGAACGTCCTCATCAACTTCTTCTATGCGAACTGTAAGGACGGCGTCTGCCCGGTCACGACCGAGAACCTGGTGAAGTTCCAGAAGCTGCTGGGCGATCGTTGCGGCAAGGACGTGTTCATGTACTCGTTCTCACTCGCTCCCGAGCAGGACACGCCGGCCCGGCTCAAGCACTATCAGGGGATGCATGGCGCCGGCCCCGGTTGGACCTTCCTGACCGGCTCTCCGCGCGATCTCGAGCTGTGCCGCGTGCGCTTCGGGTTCACCGATCCCGATCCGGAACTGGATCGCGCCAAGACGCAGCACACGAACGTGGTGCTGATGGGCAACGAACCGCACCAGCGCTGGATGGCGTCGCCCGCCATGACGAACCCCGAGTTCCTGCTCGCCCAGATGAACCGTGTGGCGGGGCTCAAGGTCTGAGTTTCGGGCCACCGCACCTGATGTGACGAAGGCCGCCCTCCAGGGCGGCCTTTCGTGTTCCGGGTGCAGGTGACGCGGGGGCCGACCTCTCGGACCCGAGCTCGCCGGGGCGATCTCGAGAGTCGGTGCGTGAGCAGGACCACCTGCACCCGAGGGCCTGCCCGACGACGGCAACCCGGGCCGCGTTGTGTCATCGGCAGGATGCTTATCCCAACTCGTGTTCGCATACGTCGAACTATGTTCACTCAGAGAAAAACACTGTCGGGCCCTACTGAACATTGCACGGTCCTGGGTGAACTCACTCAGTAGGACCCGAAGTGGTCCTGTGGCAATGCCATGAGGCGGTCATTGTATGGAACCAGAGAACCAATATACTAAAGTCGTAGAAAGCTTCTCTCCGTAGCGGTACCTGCGTCGGCGGATAGCAGCCTAAGTCGCTCGACCACTCTCGAGGTCGGCTTCCCCGCGACGACGCAGAGCCTGATCGATCCTGAGCCTCCCCACGGGTGCCCACGGATCCTCTCCCAGAAGGGCTTTTCTCCATGTATTCTTGGCGTTCCAAGAGTCTCGCGCTTGTGGTTGGCCTTGGTCTCGTGGCTCACCTTACCACGGCTTCGGCGGCGGTCCCCCGGCCGGCGTTCGTGAGCCAGCAGACGTCCTCGATCGATGGGCTGGGCGACTACACGTCGGCCGACCTCGACGCGATGGGGCGCACGCACGTCGCGTACTTCGATCCGTCGCGCGACGCGCTCGTGTACGCGTTCCAGACCCAGTCGGGCTGGCGCACCGAACTCGTCGATGGCGACGGCATGGTGGGCTGGTACGCCTCGCTCGCGTTGGATTCCCGCGGGGATGCGCACGTCGCCTACTACGACGCCAGCAAGGGCGTGCTCAAGTACGCCCGCCGCACGGGTGGGGCCTGGAGCACGCAGGTCGTCGACGGTTCCGGCGAGGGCATCGGCCACTACTGCGCGCTGGCGCTCGATGCCAACGACAGCCCGAGCATCAGCTACTACGACAGCCAGAACCTGAGCCTGCGTTTCGCCACGTTGGGTGCCGGCGGCTGGACGATCGAGACGGTGGACGGCGCGGGCAATGCCGCCGAGACCGAACAGGCGATCAATCGCGTCGATCGCGCGGCGAAGCAGCCCGCCATCTCGCAGGATGTGCCGAACGTCGGCCACTACACGTCGCTGGCGATCGACAAGAAGGGCGTCGCGCACATCGCCTACCAGGACATCACGAATGCCGATCTCAAGGTGGCGGCGAAAGTCGACGGCCAGTGGGTGACCGAGACCGTCGACGCCCGTGGCGACGTCGGCGAGCACACGTCGATCGCGGTCGATGCTTGGGGTGCGGCCCGGGTCTGCTACTACGACCTGCAGAACGGCGCACTCAAGTTCGCCGCGCTGCAGGCGGACGGCTCGTGGAAGACATCGGTGGTCGACGCGGCCGGTGACGTGGGTGCCTACTCCTCGCTCGAGCTCGATGCGCAGGGTGATGCCCACATCAGCTACATGGATGCCAAGCAGCAGACGCTCAAGTACGCCGCCGCTCAGGGCAGCATCTGGATGACCGAG
>JANNWR010000189.1:0-49871 GCA_031408715.1 bacterium | reverse complement strand
GATCCCACTGCAGGCCGGCATGAGCATCGGCGTGCTGTTGATCTGCGTCGAACTGCTCATGATGCTCGCCATCCTGCTGTGGGTGCCCGCGGATCAGGCAGGTGCGTGCTTCCTCGGCTTCGCGATCGGCGAGTCGCTCGGCGCTTCGGCGCTTCGTATCGCGGGCGGCATCTTCACGAAGATCGCCGACATCGGCTCCGACCTCATGAAGGTCGTGTTCAAGATCAAGGAAGACGATCCGCGGAACCCCGGCGTCATCGCGGACTGCACCGGCGACAACGCCGGCGACTCCGTGGGCCCGACGGCCGACGGCTTCGAGACGTACGGTGTGACGGGTGTGGCGCTCATCTCGTTCATCGCGCTCGCCGTGATGCCCGAGCACAAGGCCACGTTCCTGGTGTGGATCTTCGTCATGCGCGTGCTCATGATCCTGACCTCCATCGCGGCTTACATGGGGAACGCGGCCGTGGCGCGCGCCCAGAACACGGGCAAGGACAAGATCGACTTCGAGGCCCCACTCACCAGTCTCGTGTGGGTGTGTTCGCTGCTCTCGATCGGCGTGACGTTCGCGGCTTCCAAGTTCCTGCTTCCGGAAGCGCAGTTCGGGAACCTGTGGGTCACGCTGTCGGTGATCATCTCGTGCGGCACGGTCGCCGCGGCCGTGATCCCCGAGTTCACCAAGGTGTTCACGAGTGCGCACTCCCGCCACGTCCAGGAGGTCGTCGCGGCCTCCAAGGAAGGCGGCGCTTCGCTGAATATCCTGTCGGGCCTCGTGGCCGGCAACTTCTCGGTGTTCTGGAAGGCGCTGACGCTCGCGGTACTTCTGTTCCTGTCGTACAAGTTCTCGGCACCGATCAACGCCTACCTGAATCCCGGGATGCCATACGGCGCGGTGTTCGCGTTCGGCTTGGTGGCGTTCGGGCTTCTGGGCATGGGCCCGGTCACGATCGCCGTCGATTCCTATGGCCCGGTCACGGACAACGCCCAGTCGATCTTCGAGCTGTCCCAGATCGAGACGACTCCGGGTGCGTCCGAGGAGATCCAGAAGCAGTTCGGTTTCAAGCCTGACTTCGAGAAGGGCAAGCACTACCTCGAGGACAACGACGGGGCCGGCAACACGTTCAAGGCGACCGCCAAGCCGGTGCTCATCGCGACGGCCGGGGCCGGAGCGACCACGATGCTGTTCTCGATCATCCTGACGCTCCAGAAGCACTACGGACTCGACGCCATGGGCGCGCAGGTGTTCAAGCTCGACCTGCTCGATCCGTACGTCCTGCTCGGGCTGCTCATGGGCGGCGGCACGGTGTACTGGTTCACTGGCGCTTCCATCCAGGCCGTGACCACGGGCGCCTACCGCGCGGTCGAGTACATCAAGAAGAACATCAAGCTCGACTCCGCCGAGGCCGCCAGCATCGAGACCTCGCGCACCGTCGTGCGCATCTGCACCGAGTACGCACAGGCCGGCATGTTCAACATCTTCATGGTCATCTTCTGTCTGACCATCGCCTACGCGTTCTTCAACCCGGTGTTCTTCATCGCCTACCTCGTCAGCATCGCCGTGGTCGGCCTGTTCCAGGCCATCTACATGGCGAACGCCGGCGGCGCGTGGGACAACGCCAAGAAGGTCGTCGAAGTCGAACTGAACGCCAAGGGTACTCCGCTGCACGACGCCTCGATCGTGGGCGACACGGTCGGCGACCCGTACAAGGACACCTCGTCGGTCGCGCTGAACCCGATCATCAAGTTCACGACGCTCTTCGGTCTGTTGGCGGTCGAGATGGCGGTCGCGAACCCTGGGATCGTCGTGCCGGTGTCGGCGGCGTTCATGCTCATCGCGCTGTTCTTCATCTACCGCTCCTTCTACGGGATGCGCATCTCGTCCAAGCAGGGCTGATCCGGTCGTTCGAGCCATACGCGAAGCCCCCGGCGGGAGTCCGCCGGGGGCTTTGTCCTGGTCCTGAGCGATCCCCAAGCCCGAGGCTCTCACGAGGGCTGGTCCAGACGCGGGCTGTGGCGGCCTGCGGAGGGCCTGCCCGCGCCTCCCTCGCGGCAGCTTCCGACGACGCCCCCCCAGAGCCCCGAGAACGGGCAGCATGACGTTGGGTTGCCAGAAAAAGAACCCACTGGACCCTGCACTCCAGACCGAAACGGTCCCATTCCGCGTCTGGAGCGCCAGTTCGGCCTGTCGGACCCTGCCAGAGCCGCGTTCGTGGGTTGGGGAATTTGACGAAATTGTTTGCTTCCTGCAATGCCTCCGCTATCCTCTAGGGGTGACTGCTCTTCCTTGGCCACGAGGGCTTCCCCCATGTCGCAGTTCCGCCTGACGACCGCGGCACGGCTTGCATTCCTCGCCGCGCTGCTGCTGTCCGCCACGGCTGTAAGTGCCGCAACAGTTTCGAAGCTCGGGGCCATCCATCGCGATGGGCAGACTTTCGTCACCTGGGACAACCTCCCCGGGACGGGCTGGATCTACCACGTCTATGCGTCTCCGAGCCCGCTGGACGAGGTCTCGGCGCTCGACAACGCCGTGGAACTGGCGATGGTGAACGACCACAGTTCGGTCGACCAGCGCATCTCGTCATTGCTCGGACAGACGCTGACCTTCCGGATCGACGAGTACCAGCCCCCCCTGCCGCTCACCCGCGGTCTGTTCGTGGCTACGCCCACAGCCAGCCAGTACACGTTCTACGCGGTCATGGCCCAGAAAGTCGGCCTGCGTGAGGACCGGACGCTGGTCACGGGTCAGAACGTCCTGCCGGACCCGCTTCCCGAACAGCTCGATGCTCCACGCCCGGTCTGGCAGCGGCGGCTCACCTCGCCGATCGGTGAGGACTACGTGCTGTGGACCTCGAACACCAGTTCGCCCGTGTTTCCCGCCATGTGCAACGCGCCGGGCCGTCCGTTCCATGTCGGGGTGATCCCCGGGCAGAAGAACGGCGCGCTGCTCATGCATGGGCACGGTCGCGGCGGCAACTTCTTCAACTCGTTCATCGGCACCGGGATGCCGGGTGAATGGGTGATGTCGATCGACGACTACATCCCGACAGGCGACTGGTCGTCGTTCTACTTCGGCTACGAAGCCAACTATGACATCGAGCAGCCGCTCAACTCGCCGCGCACCACCGACGGTGTCGTCGTGGACTACACCGAGCAGCGCGTCATGTACCTGCTCGACTGGGCGAACAAGACGATGCCGCATGATCCCCAGCGCGTCTACGCCATGGGCGTGTCGATGGGCGGGTCATTCGCCTTCTTCCTGGCGTGGCATCACCCGGACAAGATCGCAGGCGCCCTGTCGGTGATCCCCAAGATCTGCCTCGGCTACCGCCCGGACAGCTATCCCGACCTGCGGGTCTCGCTCGACCGCATGTGGGGCTCGCCGGACGTCAACCTCCCGGCCACCGTCGGCGAGCGCGTGTTCCAATGGATGGATGGACGCGAGCAGGCGCGCATCGAGCGCCATCGCGGCTCGGCACCGATCGTGGCGTTCGCTGGGCTCAGCGACAACGTCGTGGGCTGGGGCGAGAAGGTCGCTTATTTCAACACCATGGAAGCCAATCGTGCTGGCGGAGCATGGTTCTGGGACGACCGCGGCCACTACACGCCACACAATCAGACCGAATGGTTCCCGATGATGGCACCGCGACAGCTGTACAAGTATCGCATCGACAGCAGCTACCCGGCGTTCTCGAGGTGCTCGTCGAACAGCAATCCGGGCAACGGGGATCCCGTGACCGCCGACCCGATCGGTCAGATCAACGGTGCGATCGATTGGGACGAGGGCACCCTTGATGAGATGTGGCTGCACTGGGACATCACCTTGGTCACGCGCAACATGACGACTCTGGACGGCATCTTCGGGGCGCCAGAGTCGCTCGTGGTCGATGTGACACCGCGCCGGCTGCAGCGTTTCATCGTCGCGGAGCGCGTGCCCTACCGCTATGAAGTGCGCCGCCTTGGCACTACGGCGGTGATCCAGGCGGGTCTGGTGATGCCCGACGATGACGCCGTGCTGACCATCCCCCAGGTCAAGGTCTACCGGGGAGGCGTTCGTCTGACCGTGTTCCCCAGCACGACGACCGGCGTGACGCCTGGTCCCGTACTGCGCCGCCCGCACCTGACGCTGTCGCGGAACCCGGTGCAGGGCAAGGCATCGCTGGTCATCGAGTGGCCGGGCGAAGGCGACGGCACGGTCGACCTGTTCGACATGCAGGGGCGAGTCGTGCGCCGGGAGTTCTCGGGCTATGCCCGCGGACACGCCGAGCGCACGTTCCGGGCGGAAGGGCTGGCGCCGGGCGTGTACCTGATCAGCGCCCGCCAGGGCGCAAGTCGCACGACGAAGCGCGTCACCGTCCTGCGCTGACACGACCGCCTTCACGACACGACGGCCCGGCCCCCGCGGGGGAGCCGGGCCGTCGTCTGGTCGGGACTAGAGCTTGTCGGGGCTAGAGTTCGTTCCGCCGGATGATCTGTGCATAACGCCACGCGCTCGGGCGGATGCGACGCTCCTGGGTGGCGAAATCGACTTCGATCAGCCCGAACCGTGCGCCGTAGCCGTCGGCCCACTCGAAGTTGTCGAGCAGCGACCAGTGCATGTAGCCCACGCAGTTCACTCCGTCCGCCACCGCTCGCGCGATCTGCCACAGATGCATGTAGATGAACATCCAGCGATCGTCGTCGTTCTTGGTCGGGATGCCGTTCTCGGTGATCAGGATGGGCAGCTTGTAGCGCGAGTACTCGCGCAGGAACTGCGCCAGGCCCTCCGGGTAGACCTCCCAGCCGAGGTCGTTCAGCTTGCCGCGCTGTTGGCGATGATCACGGGTGGCGAAGTCGCCGACCAGCCCCGGCAGGCTGTAGCCCGAGTTCCGCACGAAATCGCGCGTGTAGTAGTTGACCCCGATGAAGTCGAGCGTCCGGCCCATCGGCAGGTTCTCCCAGAATAGTCCAGGCACACGCAGCGCGCCCGTGTGCAGCGCTTCCAGGAACAGGTGGTTGAACAGATGCCCGCGCACGGCGACCGAGCGACGATCGAGCCAGCGGGTGGGGTCGTCCGGCGACAGCGACAAGGCATGCTTGGCGATACTGACCATGGCGTCGGAACGGCGCGTGTGGATGGCGTGGTACATGCGCACGTGCGCGCGCAGCATGTGACGCAGGACCTTGAGCGCAGTGCCCCACGCGCGCACCCGGCCGGGCGGCCACTGGCCCAGGAGCCAGCCCTTGAAGACCTGCACGACCGGTTCGTTCAAGGTGATCCACCAGCGCGCGTGCGGGCCCAGGACCTCCATGACCTTTTCCGTGTAGCGCTCCATGGCGCGCTCGATGGCTGGGTTCTCCCAACCCCCCTTCTCGGCCATCCACTGTGGCAACGTGTAATGGAACAGCGTCACCACGGGTTCCATGCCACGTTCGTGCAGCGCGACCATCACGTCGCGATAGTGGTCCAGAGCCTCTTCGGACCAGCGCCCCTCTTCGGGCTCGATTCGGCTCCACTCCAGCGAGAAGCGGTGCGCGGTGTGACCGATGGATTGCGCCAGGTCGAAATCACCGCGATAGCGGTTGTAGTGGTCGCAAGCCGCGCCACTCGGCTGGACGACGCGTCCCGCCTGTTCCCACGCCCACCAATCGTTGTGGATGTTGTTGCCTTCGACCTGATGGGCCGAAGTCGACGCCCCCCACAGGAAGCCGTCGGGGAACCGGAAGTTGCTGGCGGCGTCCGCTGACCCGATCACGGGCACGCCGGAGGCTGCCGGATCGAAGTCCGGTGAGCCCCAGTGATCCGGTTCGCGTGCGGGTTCCGGTGCGCTCACCCGTCCCTCCCTGTCCCTCGCTACCGGTCCGGCCTCGGGGCGAGAGCCCGCCGGTACGCTCCGGGGCGGGTCCTCGCTTGACGCCGGTGTGGCGCAGGGGCGTACCCTGCGTGCTCTGCCATTCGTCCCATGGAGTATCGGCCACAGCCCCAACACCCTCAAGGAGTTCGCCATGCCCCGCTCCCTGCCTGCCCGGCGGGTGGATCCGCTCGGGATCCCGCTCGCGGTGCCGGTCGTCGCCGTCGTCCTGATGCTCGGACCATCCCTGCCCTTCCCCGCAGCGGCCAAGACCGCGGCCCGCACCACCTCGCCGAACTCCATGGCGGCGCCGAGAGCCGAGGAGCACATGCTCGCCAACGGCATGCGCGTGCTGCTCGTCCCGCACCACCTGTCGCCGACCGTGTCGTGCGGCTGGGTCGCGCGCGTGGGTTCGGCCAACGAGCACCCCGGCATCACCGGGATGGCGCACCTGTTCGAGCACATGATGTTCAAGGGCACACACGTCATCGGGACGCGCGACTACGCACTCGATGCGCGGCTGATCGAAGCCCAGGAAACGGTCATGGAGGACATGCGCGGCGAGATCTCCAAGCTGCGCGCTGCGTATCGGCGGGGCGATGTCGACGACATCACGAAGCCGGAGTCGAAGACGCCGCGCATGAAAGCGCTCGAGGCCCAGTTCGATTCGCTTGTCGCACTGCAACGCAAGAACATGATCAAGAACGAGTTCGACCTCGTGCTGCAGAAGAACGGCGCTTCGCGCATCAACGCGTTCACGAACGAGGACATGACGTTCTACTTCTACACGGTGCCGGCCAACAAGCTCGAACTGTACTTCTGGATGGAGTCCGACCGCCTGAAGAACCGGGTGTTCCGTGAGTTCTACAGCGAACGGGACGTGGTCTACGAGGAGCGCCGCCGCAGCGTCGAGTCGACACCGACGGGCAAGTTCGACGAGTCGTTCAACTCGATGTTCTGGGACGCCTCGCCGTACTCGTGGGACACGATCGGCTGGCCGAGCGACGTGGCGAACATCACGCTGGCGCAGGCGAACGACTTCTACGCACGGTTCTATGCTCCCCAGAACCTGACCGCTGTGCTGGTCGGGGACTTCGACCCCAAGGCAGCGCTGGCTCTGGCCGAACGCTATCTGGGCTCGATCCCGCGCGGGGCGAACGCGATTCCCGAGATGATCACCATGGAGGTCCCGCAGCTCGCCGAGAAGCGCTTCTACGGTGAGGCCGAGACGAACCCCAGCGTCGAGATCCGCTGGCATGCCGTCCCCAGTGTGCACAAGGACGTCCCGGCGTTCACCGTGCTGCAAACCGTGCTGAACGGCGATACCGGCCGGCTCAAGAAGCAGCTGGTGCTCGGCGGCGGCCCCGCGACGCGCGCCAGCGCTCGTCTGGATGACCGCAAGTATGAGGGCCTGTTCGCGATCGAAGCCGAGTCCAAGGACGGCCATGTGCCCGAGGAATCCGAGAAGGCGGTGTACACGGAACTCGAGAAGATCTCCAAGGACGGTATCCCGGAAGACGAACTGCAGGCCGCCAAGAACCGCTTCCTCACCACCACCTATCGCCAGTTGGATGGCAACTTCTTCCAGATGCTGCGCTACGGCGTGGCGGATGGTCGGGGCGACTGGCACATGGCCGACGATCTCTCCGACCAGGTGCAGAAGGTCAGCGCCGCGGATCTGCAGCGTGTCGTGAAGAAGTACTTCACCAAGGAGAATCGCGCCGTCGCCACCTACACGCGCAAGGCGGGCAGCGAACCGGAAGATCCGGTGCTGGCGAGTCTTCCGTCCGAGGCGAAGGGGATGGTCAAGCAGGCCCTGGCGCGACTCGCGGCGACCACGGATGCCGCGCAGTTGCAGCAGATGATGGCGCGTATGGAGAGCATGAGTGCGCAGGTGCCCGAGAACATGAAGGCCGGACTCGACTACGTGAAGACCCGCATCCAGGCGCGTCTCAATGAACTGGACGGCAAGAAGTGAACCGGAGGCTCACGATGACCCCGAACTCGTTCCGGGCGCCACTGCTCGTCCTGCTCGTCCTGTTGGCGGTACTCGCGCTGGCATCGCCGCTCTCCGCCCAGCCGGCGGCCCATCCCGACAAGCTCCAGTACCCATCCTTCACCTACACGCCACCCAAGGCCGCGGACTACCGGGTCAAGCTCTCGAACGGCATGGTCGCGTACCTCGTTCCCGACCGCACCACCCCGCTCGTCACGGTGCACGTGCTGATGCGCTGCGGCCCCCAGTTGGATCCCGCCGGCAAGGAAGGGCTGGCGGCCATGTGCGCCAACCTGCTCACTCGCAGCGGCACCGCGACGATGACCGCTGAACAGGTCGAGTCGCGTGTCGCGAGTCTGGGTGCTCAACTCGAATCCAGCGCCGGCGGCGGTGGTGGCGGCTTCTTCGGATTGGGCGGAGTGCCGATCGGCCCGACCGAGGGCCGCGCCACGGTGAACCTGCTCGCCAAGGATCTCGACGCCGGGTTGGGGCTGCTCACCGGCTGCCTGCAGGGAGCTGCGTTCCAGGCGGACCGCATCAAGCTCTACAAGGATCAGGCGATCCAGAACATGAAGCGCCGCAACGACGAGTCGGGCGACATCGAGGAACGCGAATGGGGCGCTCTGCTGCGCGGCGAAGACCACTGGTCGAACCACTGGACCACGAAGGCGTCGCTCGAGGGCATCTCGGCCGAGGACCTGAAGGCGTTCCAGAAGCGCTATGTGGGCCCCCGCAACTTCATCCTGGCGGTGGCCGGGGACTTCGACCGCGCCACGATGGTGAAGAAGTTGGAGCAGGCCTTCGGGAAGTGGCCGGTCGCGGGCGAGAAGCCGTCGACGCCGGCCGCACCCGCGCAACCAGCCACGGCCGGCTGGTTCATGGTCGAGAAGGACGTCAACCAGGGGCGCGTCTCGATCGGGCTGCCCGCACTTGACCGCTACGATCCCGACTGGGCGGCAGCGCGCGTCATGAACGACATTCTGGGCGGCGGCGGCTTCACATCGAGGCTCGTGAACCGCATCCGTTCGGATGAAGGTCTGGCCTATTCGGTGAACTCGCGGATCGAGGGCGGCACCTACTACGCCGAGCCGTGGCGGCTGGTGTTCCAGTCCAAGGTGCGTTCGGTCGCCTATGCGACCGAGATCGCCATGATCGAGATCGGCAAGATGCGCGACTCGGTCGTGACCGCGGTCGAACTCGGGGCCAGCCGGAACAAGTTCGCCGAGTCGCTGCCGGTGCAGTTCGAGACCGCCAGTGCGATTGCCGGAGGGCTGGCGGTGGAGGAACTCACCGGGCGCTACGACAAGGACCCGACGTACTTCGCCGACTACGCCAAGCGGCTGAACGCCGTGACCGCCGCGGACGTGCAGCGGGTCGCCAAGCGGCTGCTGGACCCGGCGAAGATGACCGTGCTCATGGTCGGCAACACGAAGGACATGTTGTCGGGTGATGACAAGCACCCGGCCGACATCAAGAAGCTGGCGGGCGGGGATCCCAAGCGGCTGCCGCTGCGCGATCCGCTCACCATGAAGCCGGCGCAGGGCAACCCGAACTAACGGCTCGCGAGCGGGTTCCGGCAGGCGTGCCGGAACCCGCTCGCACTTCACCTCACGTCCGCACAGATCCGGACCACGTCGCACGAAAGCGCACTCGCGCGTCCGGCTCATCCCGGAGGATCCCCAACATGGCGCCACGCTGGCCCACGCACACGCTCAAGCTCGCCCGCGGCCGATCGCACGAGGCCAGATCATTCCTCGCCCAACTCGACGATCAATCGCGCCGCATGCTCGCGGACTTGAAGGGCATCACCGCAGCGGAGCTGCAATGGCAGCCCAAGCCCGGCCAGAACACCATCGGTATGCTGTTGGCGCACATCGCCGTGGTCGAGGTGTATTGGCTGCAGGCCGCGATGCAGGACATCTCGGAGCCGAAGCTGGTGAAGGTTCTCGGGATGGGCTTCGACGACGGACTGCCGCTGCCGCCGAACGGACTTCCGCCAGCTGAACTGCGGGGCCGCACGTTCGCCTACTACAGCAAGCTGTTGGCGAAGGCACGCAAGAACTCTCACGCCATCCTGCGCATCTGGTCTGACGCCGACTTCGAGCGCATGGTGTGGCGCACGCGCCGCAATGGCGACCGCTCGCGCCAGAGCCTGCGCTGGATCGTGTACCACATGCTCGAGCATCTGGCCGGGCACTACGGACAGATCCTGCTGATGCGGCATCAGTACCGCGATCGGAAGAAGACGTGAGCACCGCCAGGCGCATCGAGTCGCGCATCGTCCCCGCGGCCGGCTTCCGCTCGGCGGAAGTCGCGCTCAAGGTCGCCGAGATCGCCGAGGTGCACGAGCAGATCGTGCGTGCCGCGAGCGGTCTGAGCGCGGTACAGCTGGCGTGGCAGCCCGCCCCCGGGCGCAACACGCTCGGCATGCTGCTCGCGCACATCGCGGTGGCCGAGGTGCACATCGGCTTCGTGGTGCTGAAGGGCGAGCGCGACAGCGACATCCAGCGCGTGCTCGGCATCACCATGGACGATGACGGCATGCCGCTGCCGGCCGAGGGTGCCCCGCCGGCGACGATCACCGGCCAGCCATGGCCGTTCTTCGCCGACCTTCTGGAGCGCGCGCTGGCACATACCCGGTCCGCCTGCGGTGAGTTGGGCGACGACCTCCTCGGGGTCGAGATCGTGCGTCCACCCCGGCCCGATGGCAGCGTGCGCGTGTTCGACAGACGCTGGGGACTCCACCACATGGTCGAGCACGCCGCACAGCACTTGGGGCAGATCCAGGTGCTGCGGCAGCAGATTCCTAAAGTCGCCTGACAAGCGTACGCCTATCGGACTTTTGCACAGCTAGTTAGGGCCGCTAGCTCAACCTGATTGGTAGCGCTTGGCGTGATACCGGGGCCGACACGGATGACGAGGAAACCACCCACCTCCCGCGTTCCAGATCGCCATCCGCCTGTCTTCCACGCGAGGGCGCGATGCACCTGAGGTTCATGACCATCACAGCCTCAGCCGCGCTTCAGGCGCGCCGTCGCGGTCAGTCCAGCAGCGCCATCACCAGGCCGCAGCGGATCTTCGGCACGAACCAGGTGGACTTGGGCGGCATGAGCTTGTCCTGCATGCACACGTCGATGAACTGGCGCATCGTGACCGGCGGCAGCGTCACCGCCAGTCGGAAGCGGCCCGAGCCCACCTCGTCCTGCAGCCAGCGTGCGTCCCGGTTGGCGCCGACGAACGTGAGGCGGTCATCGCGGGCGTCCTGCACGTTCAGCACCTCGGTGAAGAATCGGCGCTGCACGATGTCGGCGTCGATGTCCTGCGCCGCGTCCAGCGGATCGAACGTGCCGGGCTTGGGAACCAGCCGCCACCACTTCGTGCCATCGTAGAGTCCCACATCGTGCGTGCGCTCGGGCTGATAGGGCCCGCCGGGCTGGGGCTCGGCCACGAAGTTCTTGCGCAGCGCCGCGATCAGGTCGCCGCTCGGCACTGCACTGGCGTCTATCAGGCGATTGTAGGGCGCGATCGTCATGGTGCGGGCGGCGAAGAACACCGCCAGGTAGTGCCGGTAGCCCAGCATGGCGGCTGCGGCACTCCGGTGATTGCCGTCGGCGACATACGCGCGCGGCTCGGCTGCCACCAGCGCGCGCAGCCGAGCGATGGTCGTGCTCTCGGTCAGCAACCAGACGCGATGGTGGCTGGCCAGCTCGTCCGTTGCTTCGAATGAGGGAGCATTTGTGCGCGCGTGAAGCTCGAGCGCGTCTTGAAACTGTCCGGATTCATCATCGACCGCCAGATTGACCGTGCCCATGTCGGCGTGGGTCGCCGCGGTCAAGCGCGCGCGGCCCTCCGCCTTCGATTCCCGGATACCCTCATTGCGGATGATCGAGCCACCGGGATTCCCCAGCGTTCGGATCTCGCTCGTCAGCGCCATGCCACCCAGCCCGATCTGCGGCGCGGCCGGGCTCTCGGCGCGAGTGATCTCGTACACCCACAGCGCGTTCCGGACCTCCCGGGTGAGCGGTCCGGCGATCAGTCGCAGCATCTCGGTGCGGGCATGCGCGAGCGACTCCTCGGAGCCGTCCTCCCCGATCGCGCGCACGTCGGCGACGTGGCAGTGCGGCATCGTCGAGCGCAGGACGGATTCTGGCTGCGCCTGCAGCAGACGCCAGACTTCCTCGTCACTCTGGAACTCGTCGTAGTTGGGCGCGCCGATGGCGGCGGCAGCGGCGGAGTCGACGGGGACGAGTGCGCGTGCGATCGGGTCGATGGTCGGCATGGAGTGCGGGAGCCTGCGTGGGGTGAGCTGGACGGCCCGAGTGCAGCCCCCACGACCGTGTCAGCAGATCAGGCCAGAGGCTCGTACGGGCAGTGAACGAGCGGGCCATGATACCGCAACCGCCAGGCATGGGAAGGCGGCGGCATTACCGGAACGCGGCCCGGGGCTAGCGCCGGCGGCGCGGCACGATGCGCGCGGTGACGCGCGCGACCCGCATGGTCTCGCGCGCCACGGCGCGCGCGAAGCGTCCGCCCCACAGACCGGCTGAGCACAGTGCGCCGAACAGCATCACCGCGTCGATGCTCGCACGTCCCTGGCGCTCCCAGTAGACGTCCCGCAGGCTCAACCACACGGCGTACTCATCGAGCGTGAGCGCGGCGCCTATGCCATAGAGCGCCGCCATGATGCGCCCGTCGCGCGCGGACGAGGCCCCTGTGCCGCAGCCGATCTGGAGCAAGCTGCCATAACCCACCGCGAGCAACAGCAGGATGCCCCACACCAGATGATGCACGTGCTGGCCGCGGATGAGCACGTTGTCGAACGGACCGACTCCATCGCGAATGGCGTGCGTGATGAGCCGGGTGACGGCGAACGCGACGAGAAATGCCAGTGAGGCGATGAACAACCGCTCCCGCCACGGCTCCCGGAACGACCGGCGATAAAGATCGCCCAGTGCCCGGCGGCGGGGCGAACCGGGCAGGGCATGTGGCTTGGGGTTGGTCGGGACCATGCTGCCGGTATCGGCCGGTCGGGCCGCCGTGCCGAGAGCTCATGCGAACGCCCCGGCCGGGGATTCCCGGTCGGGGCGTCAGGTGTTCTGTGCGCGGCACTCGGATGGCCGCCGCGCGGCTGCGACTACGTGCCCTCGTTCCAGCTCGCCATGTACTTGACCTGATCGGGAGTCAGCGTGTCGATCGACGTGCCCATGCTCTTGAGCTTCAAGCGGGCGACTTCCTTGTCGATGTCCTGCGGCACGATGTACACCGTGTTCTGCAGCTTCTTGGCCTTCTTGACCAGGTACTCGACCGACAGCGCCTGGTTGGCGAACGACATGTCCATGACCATGGCCGGATGACCTTCCGCGGCCGCGAGGTTGATGAGTCGGCCCTCGCCGAGCAGGAACACACGCTTGCCACCCTTCAGGCGGAACTCCTCGACGAACGGACGGGAGAGCTTGCGGCTCACCGCCATGCGCTCGAGCGCCGGGATGTCGATCTCGACGTTGAAGTGGCCCGAGTTGGCGACGATCGCGCCGTCTTTCATGGCCGCGAAGTGCTCCCGGCGCAGCACCGACTTGTTGCCCGTCACCGTGATGAACAAATCGCCACGCGGTGCGGCATCGACCATCGACACGACCTGATTGCCGTCCATGGCCGCTTCGAGCGCTCGGACCGGATCGATCTCGGTCACCAGTACCGTGGCACCCATGCCCTTGGCGCGCGCGGCCAGACCGCGACCGCACCAGCCGTAACCGGCGATCACGACCGTGGAGCCGGCGACCAGCATGTTCGTCGCGCGCAGCACGCCGTCCATGGTGCTCTGGCCGGTGCCGTAGCGGTTGTCGAACAGGTGCTTGGTGTCGGCGTCATTGATGGCGATGACCGGGTACTTGAGCGTCTTGTCGGCCGCCATGGCGCGCAGGCGCGTCACACCGGTCGAGGTCTCCTCGGTGCCGGCGAACACGGTCTTCAGGTACGGCTTCATCTTGGTGTGCAGCACCGTGACCAGGTCGCATCCGTCGTCCATCGTGATGTTCGGCTCGGCCTTGATCGCGCTGACGATGTGCGAGTAGTAGGTCTTGTGGTCCTCGCCCTTGATGGCGAACGTCGGGATGCCGTAGTGCGCGATCAGCGAAGCCGCGACGTCATCCTGCGTGCTGAGCGGATTGGAGCCGCACAGGAACACTTCGGCGCCGCCGGCCTGCAGCGTGCGCGCGAGGTTCGCGGTCTCGGTCGTGACATGCAGGCACGCCGCGATGCGCATGTTGCGGAGCGGACGCTCCTTGGCGAAGCGCGCACGGATGGCGCGCAGCACCGGCATGTTGCGTTCAGCCCACTCGATGCGGGCCTTGCCCTCGCGGGCCAGCTTCATGTCCTTCACGTCGCCGGGGATGACGACGTCATTCGTGGCGGCGGACTTCGCCGCAGTCTTGCGAGCAGCCATGCACACTCCTTGAGGGTGAGGGAACCATCGGAACGTCGCGCATGATGCCCGAGTCGGCCGCGGTCGACAAGCGAAAGTTCCTTTCTCATCGTTGTCATGCTATGCTTTCGCATATGAAACGTACGACGCTACAGATCGACCCCGCGCTGTACACCGAACTGCGCAAGCGCGCTGCTGCCGAACAGCGCACGCTCACCGAAGTGATCGAACGCACGTTGCGCATGGGCCTCTCGGCCGGAGCGACGATCCGGCGTGCGCCGATCGCGTTGCCGTCCTATGACCTCGGCCCGTTCCTGGCCGATCCCACCCGCCCGGGCCGGTTGCCACGCCCCGAGGAATCGGACGAATGATCGCCGTCGACTCGGGCCTGCTCGTGTTGGCCGCCAACCGCTTCTCCCCCGAGCACGTGCGCGCCACCGCGCTGCTGGAATCGCTGGCCGAGGGCGAGGCGCCATGGGCGGTGACATGGAGCGCTGTGCACGAGTTCCTGGGCTTCGTCACGCACCCCCACGCCGTCGCTCGCGTGCTCGGTGCGACCGAAGCGTGGGGGTTCATCGAAGCGCTCTCGGGAAGTTCGTCGTTGAGCCTACTCGGCCCCACCGAGCACCACGCCGCATCATGCGCCGAAGTGCTGGCGCTGGCAGGCGCTGGAGCCGCCGGTGTGCTCGACTCGGGCTTCGCGACCGCGGTCATCCTGCGCGAGCACGGCGTGCGCGAGCTGCTCTCGACAGACCCCGCCATGTCGCGCTGGGGCTTCCTCGAGGTGCGCGACCCTCTGAGAGGCGACAGTTGGACTCCGCTCGCGCGGCCGGCGCGACGTTACCGCACGCTGGCTGGGCGGAAGCCGCGCAGCTAGGCTGGGCACGAGCGGGGCATCGGCCCCGAGCGGCCCCTCACCCCGGAGTGCCCGTGCCCCAGGACCCGCGCCTTGCTGCCACACCCGAACCGCCCTACTACGTCGTCACTTTCTCGAGCCGTCGTACTGGTGACGACGATGAGGGCTACGCGCGCATGTCCGAAGCCATGGCCGCGCTGGCCTCGAAGCAGCCCGGCTATCTCGGGGTCGAGTCGGCCCGAGACGCCGAGGGCTTCGGCATCACGCTGTCCTACTGGGCGAGCGAGCAGGCCATCCACGATTGGAAGCGCGTGGCGGCACACACCGAAGCGCAGCGTTCCGGACACTCCCTTTGGTACAGCGACTTCGTGACGCGGGTCGCGAAGGTCGAGCGGGCTTATTCCAGGGCCACGAGCGAACGCGCGGGGCTGTGAAGCGGCGGCGAGAAGTCGCAACGGCGCGCCGGGAGTTGGCGCAACTGTCCTGAGAGCCTTGTCTGCCACCCGATCACAACCGGCAGTTCGAGACAGTGGTCCCTGCGGCATCCTTGATGGTCGGCTTCTCGGCGCGTCAGCTACTCGGGCAGACTCCGGCGCGTCACGTCGCGACAGGCTCGCGGCCGCTCGGGGTCTCCTTGCGGGCCAGCCCGCTTGTCAGCGCCGTGAGCGCCACCCGCACGCGGGCCTCCGCACTCGCCTCCGCGGGCAGTGTGGCCGCAGCCGACAACCCGATGCTCACCAGCGCGCGGTTGTAGCCCAGCGTCGTGAGCGCGGCGCGCACGTCGTCCTCGTGCGGGGCCTTGAGCTTTTCCTTCTGCTCGCGCGCGTGCAGCCGCCCGGACTTGGACTTCACACGCTGCTGCTCCATGAAGCCCTTGCCGAAGCGGCGCTCGGCCTCGAGCTGGTTATGGGCAGGGCACAGGAGTCGAATGTTCCCCACCGTCGACGCGCCGCCGTCGGCGACCGCCACGATGTGGTCGTACTCGAGCGCGTGCCGGCACCCGCAACGTCGCCCTTCGTCGCTCACGAACGTGCACACGCCACCGTCTCGCTTGTACACCTCGGCGCGGACGTGAGCTGAGATGTGGCGAGCGCGATGCGTGGCCTTCGCCCACACACCGCGCGGCTTCCGGTGCAGCCCGTGCTTACGCTTCTCCAGCGCCACGATGAGTTGGTCGAGGGCGCGGTCGAGCACGTCGGCGATCGCCTCGGGCGCGACCGTGTGGCCGAGTAGCTCCTGCGCACGACAGATCTTCTCGCGCGTGGCGCGCGTCATCGTGACAGTGAGCGCCACGTGATCGGCCGAGAGCGGCTTCAGCGTTGCGGCCGGCAGGCGAAGTGGTACCACTGAGTTTGGCGAATTCAGGGCAGTCGATGGGCAAGCGGGCCCCGGGGCCCCTTCGAGTGTTACTTGAAGTGACGAGTCCGAAGTCGCTGCTGCGCATGCGTCGACCTCAAACGACAGCATTTCCGGCCGCGGACAGCGGCTGGCGATCAGCCACTCGATCTCCTCGCGCGACTTGCCGACCGCGGCCGCCATCAGGTCATCGTTCGTGCCGGATTCGAGCCATGGCCCGAGCGTGAGCACCGCGCTCACCGACAGCCGCCGGTCCGCCAGCATGTCGAACAGCACCGGGCGCTCGCGCGCGATGCGAGCGGCACGCAGGTACTTCTTCGCGACGTCCTCGCTGAGTGCCAGGTCACGCTGGCAGTACTCCAGCATGGATGGGTAGCCGAGGTCGCTGAACGCCCGACGCTCATCGATCACGGCGAGACAGGCGAGGAGCCCTGCCGTGGCGCCGGACTCCTGGCGCGAATGCTGGCGAGCCTCGGTGGCGATGACCGGGTCGCGCTGGCTGCTGATGCGTTCGAACAACATGCTGCACGCTCGCGACGGGGGCGAGGTGGCGCGGGGATTGATGCATCGAGCGTAGCACGACCGTATTCGAGCGCCGTGGATGCCGTGGCGCGGGCGAACTCGGCCGCGGATCACAACGAGTTCGGAGTGCTACCGGAAAGCCCGTAGCGCAACGGCGGTGTGCGACTGGAAACGTGTGCGAGTGCAGGTCTCGGAGTTGAACTCGAGGCGCGCTAGTGGCCGTCAAGATGATTCTTCACGTCGTGGGCGTATGCGCCAAGTGTCGGAAGCGACCGAGCGTCCCCGCCTCGGAACACACCGTGATCGTTTGGGCTAGTGCCCAGCCGCATGCCACGCCGCCAGCACCTCCGCCTCGCGCTCGGCCGTGAGCGTCGGCGACGCCGCCCGCGCGTCGGTGACGAGTGCACGCTCCCACGCCAGCGTGTCGCGCGCGGTGTCTTCCAGTGACCGGAACGTCAGCCCGGCGGCCAGCGCTCGTGCGATGCTCACGGTATCGAGCGACTGCTCGGCGGCGTGCAGCCACAGCGGCATGTGCAGCCACGGCTGCACGTCGTGGGCCTTCAGGAACTCCTCGTCCACCCATGTGAGCTTAGGCTCGGCGCCCACGGCAGCGCGCACGCGTTCGAGGCAGCCGCCGAGCGTGAGTGGCTCGGCCGGGCCGGTGCCGTTGAACGTGCCGCCGACGCCGTTCTCGACCAACCGCACCATCCATCCGGCCAGATCTCGCACGTCGATCATCTGCGTCGGCGCATCCGGTGAGCCCGGCGCCAGCACTGCCCCGCCGCGGCTCAGCCGGCGCGGCCAGTACGGGAAGCGGTCGGTGGTGTCGTCTGGCCCGATGATGAGCCCGGGCCGCACGATCAGCGCGCGATCTCCCCACGCATCGCGCACGACCTCCTCGCACAGCGCCTTCAGCGCGCCGTACGTCTCGCCGGTGATCTCCTCGATGGTGGGATCGGCGATGCGTGCCACCGGGGCGTCTTCGTCGGCGCCCACCGGGATGGGCTCGGCGTACACGGAGATGCTCGAGACGAACAGGTAACGCTCGGCGGATCCGCGCAGCGCTCGCGCGGATGCGCCGACGATGCGCGGGAAGTAGCCCGCCGGGTCGACCACGGCGTCCCACGTGCGGCCGGCGAGCACACCGAGCCCGCCATCGCGATCGCCGGTGATGCGCTCGACACCCGCGTGCAGTTCGGGATTGGTGCGCCCGCGGTTGAACAACGTGACCTCGTGGCCGCGCTCGCGCGCGTGCGCCACGAAATGCCGGCCGAGGAAACGCGTTCCGCCGATGACGAGGATGCGCATGGGGGTGACTCCGGTGAGGGGCGAACGGTATGACGCTCGTGTGCAGTGGCGCAGCATGCCATGCCCCCACCGCTCGCACCGGACACGCAGGCCACAAGCCGACGGGCGCCGCTTTCGCGGCGCCCGGGTCGTCGGCGACTGCTGTACGGACGCGCTTACACGCTCTTCGCGAGCAGCTTGGCGCGGTCGGTCTTCTCCCATGCGAACTCGCTCCGGCCGAAGTGGCCGTAGGCCGCGGTCTTCTGGTACATCGGGCGGCGCAGCTTCAACGCGTCCATGATGCCGCGCGGCGTCAGGTCGAAGTGCTTGCGCACGAGGCTCGTCAGCTTGTCGTCGCTGACCTTCCCCGTGCCGAACGTGTCGACCATGATGCTGACCGGCTCGGCGACGCCGATGGCGTAGGCCACCTGCACTTCGCAGCGGTCACACAGGCCCGAGGCCACGAGGTTCTTGGCCACCCAGCGCGCGGCGTAGCACGCCGAACGGTCGACCTTCGAGGGATCCTTGCCCGAGAACGCGCCGCCGCCGTGACGGCCCATGCCGCCGTACGTGTCGACGATGATCTTGCGGCCGGTGAGGCCGCAGTCGCCCATCGGACCGCCGATCACGAAGTTGCCCGTCGGGTTGACGTGCACCTTGACGGGCTTGCCCTTGAGCAACCGCTTCGGCATCAGCGGCATGATGACCTGCTCCAGGATGTCGTTCTTGATCTTCTTCTGCGTCACCGTGTCGGCGTGCTGCGTGCTCACGACGATGGTGTCGATGCGCGACGGCTTGCCGCCCTCGTATTCGACCGTGACCTGCGTCTTGCCGTCCGGCCGCAGGTAGTCGACTGCGCCGGACTTGCGGACCTTGCTGAGCCGCATGGCGAGCTTGTGCGCCAGCATGATCGGCAGCGGCATGAGTTCGGCGGTCTCGTTGCAGGCATAGCCGAACATCAGGCCCTGATCGCCGGCGCCGCCCGTGTTGACGCCCATGGCGATGTCGGGCGACTGCTGGTCGATCGTGGTGATGACCGCACAGGTGTGGCAGTCGAAGCCATAGGCCGCGTCGTCATAGCCGATGCTCTTGATGACGTCGCGCACCAGCTTCGGGATCTCGACGTAAGCCTTGGTCGTGATCTCGCCGGCCACGACCGCGAGGCCGGTGGTCACCATGGTCTCGCACGCCACTCGGCTCATCTTGTCCTGCTTGAGCATGGCGTCCAGGACGGCATCCGAGATCTGGTCGGCGATCTTGTCGGGGTGACCTTCGGTGACGGACTCCGACGTGAACAGGTGACGCGAGGCCATGGGTTCTCCTGGGGCTGGGCGGCACGGAGCAGCTGCTTCCGGCGCGCCGTTGAGGTCGCTAGCGTGCGCTTGCGCGCGCGGCCAGGCGGCGTTTGAATTCTTCGATGCTCGCGATGTCGGTGGGGTCGGCCCCGCCGAGCAACGCCAGATAGAGACTGAGTTGATCCCCGAACTGTACGAGCGACGCGAGCCTCGCCAGCCGGCTCTCGCCCTGCGAGCGGATTTCGTGCACGGCCGCGCCCTGGCGCGCCGCGTACTCCGCCGTGAGGTCCAGCCGAGCAGTCGCCTCGGCCGAGTCCTCGCCATCCCGCAGGACCAGCACCGCGATCGCCTCGGTCGCCGGCCCACGCACCTGCCAGCCGACGATCTCGTTGTGGTTGTGCTCGGGCACGACCGCAGAATGGGCGAGCACCTTAGCATTTTCGTTGAGCTGTTGTCTCCAGCGCGCACCCACAGCAGCCACTGGTCCCGGGCCTGAGTACACGAACAGGGTGCGGCCGGCGACCGCCCGGGCGAGTTGCTTCACCGGATTGTCGGACTCGGGGTTCCCGCTCCCCCATTGGCCACCGAGTCGGCGCAACAATGCCGCCGCTTCCCGCCAGGCGGGTGTGGGGTCCGGAGCCCAGCCGAGGCCCGCCACGAACGCGGTCAGCGGCACCCACGAATGGAACAGTGCGGCGCGCGGCGGCATGCCCCCGGGCAGCCGATAGAGCGGCCAGCCATGGCGGGTGGCCAGTTCGGCCAGCTCGCCCCCGCTGGTCATCGCCACGCACGGCACCCCGCGCTCGGCGGTCGAGGCCGCGAGCCGCAGCGTCTCCTCGGTGCGGCCGGAGTTGCTGCTCAGGAGCGCGAGGGCCCCGGCATCGACGCACGCTGGCCAGCGATAGTCCCGGATCACCAAGAACGGCCGCGGCGAGGAATCGGCGAACGCGGCGGCCGTCAGCTCGCCAGCGATGGCGGAGCCGCCCATGCCACCCAAGGCCAGCAGCGTGGGCGAGGGCACAGGCGAGCGCCACGGCTGCGCGGCCGTGCGCGCCAGCGCTTCCTCGATGTGTTCCGGCAGTGCGTCGATCAGCGCGGCCATGCCACGCGGGTCGCGCGCGGCATACGGGGGCTGCAGCGACGGCAGTTCCATCTAAGCCCCCGGATGGACGGGCGGATTGGACGACGAGTCGCGGTCGACCGCCAGGTAGCTCGGCATCTGGGCACCGATGCGGTCGCGCACCAGCGCACGCACGGGCGCGGCCGACGGGCAGGCCACGGCTTCCTCGGCCACCTGTCGGGCGGTCTCGTAGCGCACCGACCGGATCGCGGCCTTGACGCGCGGCAGGTCATAGCAACTCACCGACAACTCGTCGACCCCCAGGCCGACCAACAGCACCGCGGTGTGCGGGTCGCCGGCCATCTCGCCGCACACACCCACCCAGCGCCCGGCCGCATGCGCGCAGCGTACGGTGTGCTGGATGCTGCGCAGCACCGCGGGATCGAGCGGCTCGTAGAGGTGCGCGAGACGTTCGTTGTCGCGGTCCATGGCGAGCGTGTACTGGATCAGGTCGTTGGAGCCGATCGAGAAGAACTTCGCGTGCTTCGCGAGCGCATCAGCCATCCATACCGCGCTCGGCGTCTCGATCATGATGCCGGTCTCGACATCGGGGTCGTGCGGGATGCCGTGGGCCTTGAGGTCCACCAGCACCTGATCGCGCAGTTCCAGCGTGCGCAGCAGTTCCTCGACGCTCGAGACCATCGGGAACATCATGCGCACGCGGCCGTGCGCCGAGGCGCGGTAGATGGCCCGGATCTGCGTGCGGAACATCTCGGGGCTGGCGAGCGCCAGGCGGATCCCGCGCAGGCCCAGGAATGGGTTGGTCTCGTGCGTCATGCCGAGGTATGAAGCGACCTTGTCGCCGCCCAGGTCCATGGTGCGGAAGATGACCGGCTTGCCCTTCATGCTCTCGGTGACGCCTCGGTAGGCCTCGTACTGCTCGTCTTCCGAGGGCAGGTCGACACGATTCAGGTAGAAGAACTCGGTGCGGAACAACCCGATGCCGTCGGCCCCGGCCTCCGCCGCCTGCGGCGCGTCGCTCGGAAGTTCGAGGTTGGCGCCGAGCTCGATCGTGTGGCCGTCGAGCGTGACCGCCGGCTGGCCGAGCATCGACTGGAGCGAACCCGCCTGCAGGCGGAGCCGTTCGAGCCGACGCTTGTAGTGTGCTTCGCGGACCGGATCGGGATTGATCTCGATGGTGCCCGCGAACCCGTCCACCGCCATCCGGTCGCCGGCGTGCACGGACTGCAGCGCACCCTTCACGCTCACCACCGCGGGGATGCCGCGGCCACGCGCCACGATCGCGCCGTGCGACGTCCGGCCGCCGACCTCGAGCACGAACGCCAGCACTTTCCCGCGCGGCAGCATGGCGACTTCGCTCGGCCCCAGGTCGTGCGCCACGATCACCATGGGCTCGCGCAGGTCGTCCAGCGTGCGCCGGGCGGTGCCGAGCAGGTGCCGCAGCACGCGGCGCTCACAATCCAGGATGTCGCTGCGTCGTTCGCGCAGATACTCATCGGCGAAGTTCTCGAACCGGGCTGCGACCGAGCCCATGACGCCCTGGAACACGAATGCGGCGTTGCGGCGCCGCTCGCGCACGCCTCGCTCGACGGCACCGATCATCTCGGGGTCGTCGAGGATCAGCAGGTGCGCGTCGTAGATGCGTGCCGCGTCCTCGCCCAGTTCCGCGGCGATGCCATCGCGGATCGCGGCCAGATCACGCCGCGACGCCTCGAGTGCCGCGGTGAAGGCCGCGACTTCCTTCTCGATGTCGCAGGCTTCGACCTCCGCCTCGCGCACTCCCAGCTCCTCGGGCTCGAGCCGGTAGACAGGCCCGACGGCAACACCGGGGGATGCGGCGATGCCCGTGAGATTGCCGGCAGGGCTCAAGGTTCGCCCCCGAACTTCCCGTCGACCAGCTCCTGCAGCGCGGCCAGGGTCTCCGCCTCGTCGGGGCCGGTGGCTTTGACCAGGATGGTGGCGCCTTCTTCGGCGGCCAACATCATCACACCCATGATGCTCTTGCCGTTCACTTCGAGATCGTCGCGCGAGACCAGAACGTCCGATTTGAAACGCGACGACGTCTTCACGAACAGCGCGCACGCCCGGGCATGCAGCCCGAGCTGATTGCGAATGAGCAACTGGATCTCCGCCACGAATCCTCCCTACCCGTACCTGACTACCCGTGCTGACGAAGGGCGAGACCGATGCCCAGAATGCCGAGTGCGAGTGCCCAGCGCGTCGGCGACGGCCGCGAACGCTGGGCGGTCAGCAGCCCCAGACCCAATCCGGCAGCAAGCGCGCACTGTACCGCGATTGGCCGGGGCTCGCCCGCAGGCGCCAGTGCCGCGGAGAACGCCACGCCGAGCAACGCGCAGCCCAGCACCGCCAGCCAGCGCACCGCCAACTCCAGCCTGTCGCGGAACCGCCCCGACAATACGGATGGGCCCTCCTGGTAGCCCCAGGCCACGCCCCCGAAACGCAAAGCCAGGTGCGGCACGGCATAGAGCGTCCACAGGGCGATCGCACCCCAGGGCCGGTCGGGATGCACGATCGCCAGCAACACACCCGCCGTGGCCGCGAACGGCCGCAACGAGAACCAGAACAACCGGTCGCCCATGGCGGCCAGGGTCGAACCGAGCGCAGCCTTGAGGCGCGCCATGCTCGCCGGGTCGGCGACACCGCGCGCGACCTGTTCTTCCTCCGCGCGCGCAGCCGCCCCCAGCGCCAGCGAGGCCAGTGTCGGCTGGGTGTTGAAGTACGCGGTGTGCTCGGCGAGCTTGGCCAGCCGCTCGGCGCGCACGGGATACAGCCGCCGCAATGCCGGCGCCAGGGCGAAGGCCCAGCCGATCCCCTGCTGGCGCTCGAAGTTCCAGGCCGCTTGTAAGAGATTGGCGCGCAGGCCGATGGCCAGCAGCGTGCCACCGGTGAGTTCGCACCGCACCGCGTTCGGCGCCGGCGGCGCGGACGGCGGCTCATTTGGAAGCACGGGATCGCCGCTCATGTGGGGATCTGCTTCGTCGCGCGGGCGATCGTTCATGGTGCCCCCGCCACGATCACCAACCACGCACCCACGAGTGCGGCAGCGAACACACCCGCGCGCTCGAGCCGGCGCTGCACGAAGGCGTGCAGCAACTGGGCGAACCCGAAGCCGAGCCACAGCGGTTGCAGGAGGTGCCAGGCGCCCGCAAGCCGCAGGGATTCGCGTTCCACGAACGCCGCGCCGAAGTTCGCAGCCCCGAGCCACAGCGCAGTGGCGGCCAATCCGACCGCGAACGCCAGCGCGAGAGCAGCCAAGTTCGCCTGCCCCAGAGCCCTCTCGTTGCCAGCGCGCAACTCGCCCTCGCACCAGCGCGCCAGCCCTTCGTTCCAACGGCGCTGCCAGCGGAGCAGAGGCACGCCGGCTGTGGCGGCGATCATGCCGGTCATCACGCCCGCCAAAGCCGCGGCCTGGCGGACGTGTTCGAACGGCGCGCGCGAGGCGATCGCCAGCGCGACACCAGCGCCGACGACGCCGCCCACGGCGTAGTCCTCGGGCGTGCGCGCCCCGATCGGCAGCGTGCTCGCAGCGAGGATCTGCATCACGGTGCCCACCGCGACCGCGGTCGCCCAGTCGCCCCACAACAGCCCGAGCAGCGTGGCGGTGACGAGCGGCTGCGAGGCGAGGGTCTGTGCCACGGGCGTGGCATCGAGCGCGGCGAGACCGCCGGCGACCAAGGTGCCAAGGAGCGGAAGCTTCACGAGGCGAGTGCCGCGTCCAACGAGAGCAGCGTCTCCGGGCGCGAGGCCGGCACATCCTGCACGATCAGTCCGGCGCCGGCGCGCAACAACGCCCGGGCGGCTTCGCGGTCGGCGGCATCCAGGTACACGTAGTCGTTGACCTTGTCCTTGCCGGGCGCGTAATGCAGGCCGCCGATGTTCCAGTCCTCGACCACGGCCCCGGCCTCCGTCAGACGCCGGGCGGTGGCCAGATCGCGCACGATCAGGAATGCGCCGCCCGCCGCCGCGGCTTCGCTGGCGTGAATGGCGGCGGCCTCACCCAGGCTCGACACGCGCACATCGATCCCGGGGGCGGCGTCCTGGAACAGTTCACGTTCCCAGCTGCTGGCAGCGACGCCGTCGTCGACCACCCAGATGCGCTCGGGCGCCAGCCGGCCGCCCCATGCCACCAGCACCTGGCCATGGATCAGCCGGTCGTCGATCCGATGCAGGACCCAGCTCATGCGGGCACGCCGCGCTGGATGCGGATGCTGTCGCGACCCTTCTGCTGCAGACGCTCGGCCAGATCGCCCGCGCTCAGCTTGTCGCGGTTATGCAGGTAGTCGAGCAGCAGCGGCAGGTTGATGCCGGTCACGATGACGAGTTCGCCGTGGCGGCGGACCGCGGAGGCGCCGCAGGTGTGGCACGAACCACCCCAGAAGTCGGTGAGCAGCAGACCGCCCTGCGTCCAGCCCTGCACGCGAGTCTCGATCGCCTCTTCCAGGTCGGCGCGCGACAGGCCTTCGTTCGACAGCAGGACGACGTCCTCGATCGGCCCGACGACCTTCTCGGCGGCACGCACCAGTGCCTGCGACAGGTCGGCGTGCGTCAGGATGAGCGCGGGCACGCGCAAGCGGACAGCGCGATCGTCATCGGGTGCGGTCACTCGGTGTCTTCCCGCACCCAGGCCTTGGCAGCGCTCTTGCGCTTCATGACCTCGAGCATGTGCTGGTTGAGTTTCTCGGCCGGCGAGAACCCGCCGTAGACCTTGACGAGGTAATGCAACGCGATGACCTCACCGATGACAGTGATGTTCTTGCCGGGCGTGATCGGGACCTGCACGAGCGGAACTTCGACTCCGAGGATCTTCGTCTTCTTCTCGTCCAGCCCGACGCGCTCATAGTCATCCTCGTCGGACCACTCGCGCAGGTTGACCTCGACCTCCACGCGCTTCTGCAGCCGGATCGAGCGAATACCGAAGATGCTCTGCACGTCGATGATCCCCAGCCCGCGGATCTCCATGTGATGCCGCAACAACTGATTGCCGGTGCCGATCAGCACATCCCCGTGGCTCCGGGTGATCGTGACGACGTCATCCGCCACCAGCCTGTGGCCGCGCTCGACCAGGTCCAGGGCGGTCTCGGATTTGCCGATCGCGCTGCGACCGGTGAACAACAATCCGCAGCCGTATACGTCCACGAGTGAACCGTGCACGTTGGTGCTCTGGGCGAAGATGTGATCCAGGTACGCGGTGAGCGAGTGGATGAAAGGTGTCGTGCTCATGGGCGTGCGCAACAACGGCACCTGGCAATCGTTGGCGCGCTGGACCAGATAGGGCGGGATCTCGAGCCCCTTGGCCACGACGATGACCGGCATCGTGAACTGGAACAGCCGGTCGATCGCATCGCGCACGAGTTGCGGGGACAGCGTCGCCAGATACGTGAGCTCGGTCTGCGCCAGGATCTGGATGCGCTCGGGCAGGAAGTTCTCGGTGAAGCCCATCAGGGCCATGCCCGGCCGGTTGATGTCGCTGACCGTGACCTCGCAGCGCGAGGCCAGCGATTCGGACAGCAGCTCGATCTGCAGGTCCTCGCGCTGGTCCTCGTACAAGCGTGCGATGCTCAGCGACTTGAGGCCCACGTCAGTCCTCTTCGCCGCTGGCGTCGTCGTCGCCACTCGGGGCTTCGGGCGGGATCGCACCGTTGCCTCGTCCCTCGCGGCGCGGCGCACTCACGCGTTTCTCCTTGTCGTGGCGCACGCGATCCTCGAGACGGTCCGCCGCGATCTCGAGTGCGGCCATCGAATCGGCGTGCGACTCGGTGATCACCACGTCGTGGCCGTGGGCGCGCAGCGTGATCTCGACGGTGTGAAGCTTGCGCTCGAGCGTCACGAAGACACGCACCTCGTGGATCCCGTCGTCGTACTTGTTCAGCTTCTCGAGGCGCTGCTGCACGAACGCACGGGTGTTCGCGCTCAACTCACAATGCCGCGCCGTCACTTGGATCTGCACGAGACTCTCCCCCTCGCTCCCTGGCATGGCAAGCTCGGTGTGGGTGGAGTTCAGGCCACGCGCCGGCGAAGCCGGGCGGGCAGAACCTGAAGTTGTTCGCGATACTTGGCCACCGTCCGCCGGGCGATCTGCAGCCCCCTCTCGTGAAGGAGTTCGGCGATGCGCTGGTCGGACAGCGGGTCCTTCTTGTCCTCCTCGTCGATGAGTCCTTTGATGATGTCCTTGGCGGAGCGGGCCGAGACATCTTCGCCGTCGTCCGTGGCGAGGCCGCTCGAGAAGAAGAACTTGAGTTCGAACACTCCACGGGGCGTCTGCACGTACTTGCCCGAGCACACCCGGCTGACGGTCGATTCATGCATGTCGATCTGGCGCGCGACGGCCGCCAGTGTGAGCGGGCGCAGGAATGCAATGCCCTTGTCGAAGAACTCACGCTGCTCGCGGACGATGCAGGTCATGACCTTGATCATGGTGCGGCGGCGCTGCTCGATGGTCTGGATCAGCCACTTGGCGGAGGCGAGCTTGCCCTGGATGTACTCGCGCGTCTGCTTCTGCTCGACGGTCGCGTCCGGCTTGCGCTTGTTCGCTGCCATGACGCTCTCGTAGGCGGACGAAATGCGGAGCCGGGGCACGTTGCGGTCGTTCAGCATGATCACGTACTCGTCGTCGACTCGCTCGATGAGCAGGTCCGGCACGACGTATTTGGGGTCTTCGGCAGACACGCTCGTGCCGGGTCGCGGGTTCAGCGTCGCGATCCCATCGGCCGCGGTCTGCACTTCGAGCACCGTGACCTTGAGCACGCGCGCGATCTCGGGGAAGCGCCGGTTCACGAGATGATCGAACGACCCGAAGATCATGTGCCACGCCAGGGTGTCCTTCTCCGCGCGGGCCTCGAGCTGGATGAGCAGGCACTCGCGCAGGTCGCGCGCGCCCACGCCCGCCGGCTCCAGCGCCTGCACCACGCGCAGGACCTGCTCGACCGCTTCCACCGGAACCCCGAGCGCCTCGACGATGTCGTCCACGGCGGTCACGAGCCAGCCGCGATCGTCCAGGGATCCGACCAGGAACTCGGCGATGCGCATCGACTCCTTGGGCAGGTTCAGGAAATGAAGCTGTTCGAGCAGGCTCTCGGCCAGCGTCGTCCGCGTGACTGGCACCTTCTCGAGGAACTCCATGTTGGTCTCGCTCTGCGGCACGTACGTGCGGTCGAGCGCGCCATCCTGCAGGTAGTCGGACCAGTCGATCGGATCTTCCTCCGCCGGGTCCTCCGACTCCTCGTTGTTCTTCTCGTCGGCAGACGCCTCGCGGTCGATGTCCTCCTGCTCGGTGACCTCGTCGACTTCCTCGAGCAGCGGGTTCTGCAGCACTTCCTGCTTCAGGATCTGCTGCAGTTCGAGGGTCGGCACCTGCAGCAGCTTCAAAGCCTGCTGGAGACGCGGCGTCATGATCAGCTTCTGGGTCTGCGACAGATGGAGCGAGTGCTTCATTTCCATGACGGTGGCCCCTAGCCTGAGCTGTTCATGAGCCCGTGGCCTGCGAGGCCCGGCTGCCCATGAATCGCTGCGGAGCTGGCATGGCCTGCTCCTCGTAGTGTGATCAACACGACTGCGTCGCAGGCCATGTCATCTCCTTGCGCTTCACGGACATCCGACCCTCTCGGCTCACGGTTCATGAACAGCTCCGGCTAAAGAGTGAATCCTTCACCCAGGTAGTACTGCCGGGCCAGCGGGTTCTCGGCCAATTCCTGCGGTGAGCCCGAGAGCTGGATGCGGCCGTCGAACATGATGTACGAGCGGTCGGTGGTATTGAGCGTGACACGAACGTTGTGATCGGTGATCAGGAGCCCCAGCCCGCGGGCCCTCAGCCGGCCGATGATCTCCTGGATCTCCTCGACGGCGATCGGGTCGATGCCGACGAACGGTTCGTCGAGCAACAGGAAGGACGGTTGGCGCGACAGCGCGCGCGTGATCTCGACGCGGCGACGCTCACCGCCCGACAGTTTGTGGGCGTGCCGGCTCGCCAGGTGCGTGAGATTGAGATCGTCGAGCAGCTGGATCAGGCGCTCCTCGCGTTCGGCCTTCGTCAGAGGCATGGTCTCCAGCACCGCCAGGACGTTCTCGCGCACCGTGAGCTTGCGGAAGATGCTCGGCTCCTGCGCCAGGTAACCCAGCCCGAGACGCGCACGCCGGTAAACGGGCTGCGACGTGATCTCCTTGCCATCGAGCCGGATGACGCCTTCGTTCGGCTGCAGCAGCCCCACGATCATGTGGAACGTCGTGCTCTTGCCCGCACCGTTCGGCCCCAGCAGGCCCACGACCTCGCCGCGCCGCACATGCAACGACACACCCTGGACGACTCGGAACTTGCCGTAGTAGCGCACCAGCCCTTCGGCGACGAGTCCTTCGGTGGCGACATCCTGAGGTGCCGAGGTTCCGGTGATCTCGCCTGTCTGCACGCTCGTCTCGGTCACTTCGGGCCTCCCTTGCCACCGCCGGGGACCACGACCTGTGCTGCTCCCGGTCGGACGGTTGCACGAACCTCGCGCTGGAACTCGAAGTGCTCGAGATTGGGATCGCTCTCGAAACCGACCCCTTCGAGCACGGAGCCCTCTTTTTCGACACGCACCAGTTTGTCGGACTTGATCCGGTGGGTGCTGTTGAGGAAGTGCAGCTCCTCGGTACTCATACGCCAGCCCTCCACCGTCTGCAGCACGACGTTGCCCCGTGCGACCATGTCGCGTGTGCGCTGGTAGAGATCACCCTCGCGCGCGATGAGCTCGGAGCTCTTCGCACCATCGGTCCCGAAGAACACGATCCGCACCGAGCGCGCGCGGACCAGGTCCTTGGCCGTATAGGTGGCGGCTTGCCGCGAGTAGAGCGTCCATTGGGCACGCCCCGAATCCGTCTCGGTGACCGTGAAGTCCTCGACCTCACTGTCGGGCAGTTCGCCGGAGTCCCCGGTGGCCGAGACATCCTTGCCGCGACCGCAGCCCGCGACCATCCCGGCCACGGCCAGGACGGCCAGCAGCAGGACGGCGGCGCGACGCAATACGAAGGGGGCGGCGGAGGGCATGGGATGGTCCGGGAAGATGGAGTGTGCCAACGGCTTCGGTCGCCACGCTAACAAGCGGACGGTCGCCGTTCAAGCAGGGTTTGTGCCATGACACAAGAACGCATGGCACTTTCGGTTATCGGCCGTACCCTGCAAGGACTTGCGCGGGGAGTGACGTTCTCCCGAGACGCGCATGCGGAGCCCGCCATGGCCTTGAGATGCGGCCGCGCCGTCGTCGACTCGACGCTCGAGGCCGGGCAGCCGGGAGGCGGGACTCCGCTCGGAAGGGCCGCTCACCCCCCGAACATGGGATTCACTTTCGGCGCCGGTAGACCCCGTGGAACTGGTTGGACCAGGTCTTGCCGCTGTCATTCGACGTGTCCCAGATCTGGTGGACTTCGTCGACGCCCTTCGGCTGCCAGGTGATCCGATCGATCGTGGACTGTCCGCGGATCACGTGCTCTGGACCAGTGAGTACCATGTCGTTGCCCACGAGCCCGCCTTCGAGCGACAGGTACGTGCCGCCGTTGTCCACCCAGGTCTGGTGCCAACGCCGGCTCACCGAGTCGAAGATGTTGTAGCTCTCACCCACCGACCCGCCCTGCCCCTTCCAGTGCTCCTGCAGGACGCACTCCCCGAGCGGACGCGTGACGAGGTTCGTGCCCTGCGGCTTGCCATCGGGCGACGTCACGATCCAGTCTCCGAGCCAGAAGTCGAACTGCCGGTAGGCGGGCGCGGTACAGGGCGGCTTGGGTGCAGCCGCGGGCGGGGCCTGGGCGAGCGCGGAGCTCAGGGAGAAGATGTGGAGCAAAGCCGCGGCCCCTGTCCATGAAGCAGCACCGCGTGCACTGGAGAAGATCGCACTGAGAGGACTGCGCTTCGTCATGCCTTGGCCTCCGATCGGACTCGGTCGGCCTGCATCGTCGGATGGCCGACGGTGACTCACCACGTCCGAGCGGAGGACGCGGTGTCTGTACTCACCAGCGCGGCCTGGAGAGTGACTGAACGCAAGCGCTCCATGCGCTTCCGCTTGCCCACGAGCGGCCGTCCGCCTAGCATATTCACCCATGCGCACACTCACTCGCTGGGCAGCACTCGCCGGAGTACTCGGGATCGTGATCGCCAGCTCTGCTCATGCCGCGACCGCCAAACCGACCACCGCGCGTTCGGGAAAGGCCCGTGCGTCGGCCGCCAAGTGGCAGCCCGTCGTGCCGTTCATCGAAGACGACTTCGGTCGCGCCCTAGCGCTCGCCAAGGCGCGCAAGCTGCCGGTGTTCATCGAAGGCTGGGCACCGTGGTGACACACGTGCCGATCGATGCGGGCCTACACCTGGACTGATCAGGCCCTCACGCGGCACGCCGGACGGTTCGTCTGGCTCAGCCTGGACATGGAGAAGCCCCAGAACGCCGCCGCGCGAAAGGCGATCGGCATCAGCGCGTTCCCCACGCTGTACGTCGTCGACCCCTCCGACGGTCATGTCGCCATTCGTTGGCTGGGTGGCGCATCGGTGGCGCAACTGGAACGATTGTTCGACGACGGCGAGCTGGCGGTGAGCGGTGGCGCCAAGGGGCCCGCGCTCGAAGCATTGGTGGCGGCGGATCGTGCGTACGGTGCCGAGAAGTTCGCGGACGCGTGCAATGGCTACCGCGCTGCCCTCGCGGCGGCCACCCCGGACTGGCCGGCGCGCAGCCGTGTGATCGAGTCGTTGATGTTCGCGTACTCCCAGTCGGACTCCGGCGAGTCCACGCTGAGGCTCGCGGATGCCGAGTGGTCCAGCGCGCGCGGCACACCGACGGCGGCCATCGTCGCTGGCTCGGCGCTCGATGCGGCCGTGGACTGTCCGAGACGCATGCGCAGCGCGCCGAGTGGCTGGCGCGCTACGAGGCGGCATGTCGCGAAGTGCTCGCTGACGCGTCGTTGCCGCTGGTGGGCGACGACCGCTCGGGGCTCTACTTCTCGCTCGAAGGGGCGCGCGAGGCAGCTGGCGATTCACTCGGTCAGCGCACGCTCGAGGAACAGCACATCACCATGCTGGAGGACGAAGCGAAGCGCGCCACCAGCGCCGAGCAACGTGCGGTGTACGACTCCCATCGTGTGGCGTTGTATATCGGCCTTGGCCGGCCGGCCGATGGAGTGCCGATGCTGAAGCAGTCACAGCGTGACTTCCCCGACGACTACAATCCGCCGCAGCGGCTGGCCGCCATCTACAAGGCCATGAAGCTGTGGGATGACGCACTGGCGGCATCCGATCAGGCGTTGGCGCGAGCGTACGGCCCACGGCAGTTCCTCGTGCTCAACACCCGCGCGGACATCCAACTGGGCAGGGGCGACAAGGCCGCCGCGATCGCCACGCTCAACGAGGCACTGGACCGGGCCCAGAAGATGCCCGAGGGGCAGCGTTCGGAGAACACCATCAGAGCGCTGCAGAAGCGGCTCGCGGGGCTTGCGCCGGCAAACTAGTTCGCGCCTTCACCGACGGCCCGCTCGCGTGTGGAAGGCGGGCGGGCCGTCGTGCCCAGACGCGACTCCGAGCTCGACTACCCGCACAGAAGTTGGCCGGAGAACTCCCAACTCGGGTTGGTTCTTGCGAGTCCTGGCCGCGCACCCCGGCATTGCGTGTTATCCGCCGCATGGTCGATGCAAGCTGGATTCATGCGGTTCGCGCCGTCATTGGACGGGGCATGGGGCGTGGTCCTGAACACGGGGCACAGCGCTTGCTCTTACCCCCCGCGCGCCGCCCAAGGCGGCTCCACGCGTTGTGATCCGATGATCCCGGTCCTGGAGGTCGCGATGAAGCTTTCGAGGCGGCAGTTGATCAAGTTGGGCCTGGCGAGCGGCGCGGCGATCGCGCTTCCTGCGGAGGCGTTCGCGTGGGGCAGCAGTGGCTCCGGCGGAACGACCTACGGCAACGGCGGAACAGGCGTCACCGCATTCAGCTTGCCTTTGGCCCTGCCCTCGGTGCTTCAGCCGAGCTCAACGGACGCCACCACGGACTACTACACCCTCACCCATACGGTCGCGCAGCAGCAGATCATTCCCGGCAAGCTCACGACCATCTGGGGCTACAACGGTCAGTACCCGGGCCCGACGATCAAGGCGCGTGTCGGCCGCAAGGTCGTCATCAATCAGATCAACAATCTGCCCGAGAGCGTCTCGGTGCACCAGCACGGCGGTCACACGCCGCCGGACTCCGATGGTCATCCCAACGCGCTCATCGCGCCCGGCCAATCGCGCACCTACACGTACCCCAACAATCAGCTGCCGGCGACCCTCTGGTACCACGACCATGCGGCCGATGTCACGGGTCGGCACGTCTACATGGGCCTCGCCGGGTTCTACCTGCTGAGCGACGACATCGAGGACGCGCTGCCGCTCCCCAAGGGCACGAACGATGTCCCCCTTGTATTCCAGGACCGCATCTTCAACACGGACGGTTCGCTCAGCTACACGCTCGATGACCGCACGATCGACGAAGGCTTCCTTGGCGACACCATGCTGGTGAATGGCGTCATCCAGCCCTACTTCCAGGTGCCGCGCCGCAAAGTGCGCTTCCGGCTGTTGAACGGCTCCAACTCGCGCATCTACAACTTCACGCTCAGCAACGGCAAGGCGTTCACCCAGATCGGTTCGGATGGCGGCCTGTTGTCGGCGCCAGTGTCGCGCACGTCGCTGCGTCTGGCTCCGGCCGAGCGCGCTGATGTCATCATCGACTTCACGTCCGTGCCTGTCGGGACGAGTGTCATCCTGCAGAATGGCGACTCCAGCGACACGTACAGCTACCGCAGCGGATACACGGCTGAGGGCGGTTGGAACAGCGGCGGCGCGAAGGTGGACATCATGCGGTTCGACGTTTCGCGCGACGAAGCGGACGAGAGCTCCATTCCGACCACGCTGCGCACCGTGGCTCGTATTCCCACGAGCCAGGCCACCAAGTCGCGCACGTGGACATTGGCAAAGGGCTGGAGCGGCGGGGCCAACAAGTGGAGCATCAACGGCAAGCTCTACGACCCTGCCCGCGTGGACGCGACGCCTGCACTCGGCAGCACCGAGATCTGGACGTTCAAGAACCAGTCGAGCCAGACGCACCCGATGCACATCCACGACATCCAGTTCCAGATCGTGGACATCAACGGCCAGGCACCCGCGGCCTACGACGCGGGCTGGAAGGACACCGTGCTGGTACCGCAGTGGGGAAGCGCACGCGTCATCATGAAGTTCGCCGACCTCACCGGAGTCTACATGATCCACTGCCACAAGCTGGAGCATGAGGACCACGCCATGATGACGCAGTTCAAGGTCGTCTGAGAGCCATGATCTCGTCGAGGTATCCGTCATGAGACTTCTTCACCTCATCCAACATCTGACGACACCTCGCGTGTTCCGTGTTGTCCAACTCGCGCTCTTGCTCTCCCTCGGCGTTCGGCCCGCACTGGGTGCGGATCCGAGGGGAGCAAGCACGCGCGAGATGGGGCGCGAGCTGAGGGTCAGGGGCAGGGATTTCGACCGCCGGCTGGTCGAGCAGCAACCCGACCTCGACATCGCGCGATACTGCCGTCACGTCAAGAAGGGCGTGGACGAACGCTCCCGCGTACTGCTCAAGTTGCAACAGGCATACGAGATGCTCGTGAACGGGGACGCAGCCACGGCAGCAGGCCTGTTCCTCGAAGTGGAACAAAGCGCTTCCCGGGATCCCGCGTTCGCAGACGACCACCAACTGATCGGTCTCGCGCGCAGCTACGCGGCGCTCGCAGCGCTGCGCCAGGGCGAACAGGACAACTGCGTGATGCACCACACTTCGCAGTCCTGCTTGCTGCCCATCCGTGGGAGTGGCATGCACTCGGTGACAGAGGGCGCGCGGGCCGCGCGTGGCATCTACGCGCGCACCCTCGAGCAGAACCCATCAGACCTGTCCGCGCGCTGGCTCTACAACATCGCTTCCATGGCGCTTGGGGTCTACCCCGACAGCGTGCCGCAGGACCTGCTGATCAAGCCCGAGCGCTATGCCGCGGAAGACTCCATGCCGCATTTCGAGGATGTCGCGCCGGCGCTCGGTATCGCGGCGAATGGGCTTGCCGGTGGCTGCGTGATGGATGACTTCGACGGCGACGGTGACCTCGACCTCATGGTGTCTTCGTTCGGCCTCGAACCCGATCGCGACGCGCTGCGCCTGCTCGTGAATGACGGCAGCGGCCATTTCGCGGACCGCACCACCGAAGCGGGTCTCGACGGCCTGGTTGGCGGTGCCAACCTGATCCAGGCCGACTTCGACAACGACGGGCACCTCGATGTGCTGATGCTGCGTGGTGGCGGCCTGCTGGGCAAGCTCGGATGCCAGCCGTCGTCACTGCTCCGCAACCGCGGTGACGGCTCGTTCGATGACGTGACACGCGCTGCGGGGCTGTACTTCCTCGCCCCGACCCAGTCGGCGACGTGGGCGGACTTCGACGGCGACGGTTGGCTCGATCTGTTCGTGGGTATCCAGTACAGCGAACTTGCCACCTTCGACCTCCCCGCCTGGCGACCGTTCGAGCGGGCGCCGAGACAGGCGTGCAAGCTGTTCCTGAATCGGCGTGATGGCTCGTTCCGCGAAGTCGCCGCCGAGTCAGGCGTCGCGTATGTCGGCATGGTCACCGGTGTCGTGTCAGGCGACTTGGACGAGGACGGACGGCCGGACCTCGTCATGGCGCAGCGTTACGGTCCGGCACTTGTTTATCGCAACGAGGGCGGGACTCCGCCCCGCTTCCAGCGCACGCAGGTCCTCGAGCCCAACCACGGCGGATCCCTGTGCCTGTTCGACGCGGATGGTGACGGCCATGTGGACCTGTTCGTGTCAGGCTACACGGTCGGGGGGTCGGCCTACGCTGCTGGCCTGGTCGCCGCCGACTATCTGGGCCTGCCGAGCAGTGCCGAAAGACCACGGCTCTACCGCAATCGTGGCCCGGGCATGTTCGAGGACGTGACCGCCAGTTCCGGACTGGGGCGTGCCATCTTCTCCACCGGGCTCGGCGCCGGTGATTTCGATGGCGATGGGCTCACCGACCTGTTCGTGGGCACGGGCTCACGCGACTATCGGGCGTTATTGCCGGACCGCATGTTCCGCAACCTCGGGGGAGCTCGTTTTGCAGATGTGACACGGGCTGCCGACGTGGGACACCTGCAGAAAGCCGGCGCCGTCGCCGTCGGCGACTTGGATGGTGACGGTGACGCGGACATCTACATCAAGGTCGGCGGGGAGTTCCCCGGGGACGCGTTCCGGAGCGTGCTGTTCCGGAACTCCGGGAACACGAATCATCATCTGACCCTGAGACTTGTGGGCACGCACAGCAACCGCTCCGCCATCGGCGCACGCGTGCGCGTCACCGTTGTGGAGCATGGGCAAGAACGTGACCGGTTCGCGATCGTCTCGACCGGCAGCAGTTTCGGAGGTTCGAGCCTGCAGATCGAGATGGGGCTCGGGAGCGCGACGGATGTCACCACGGTCGACGTGCAGTGGCCGGGTGGCGGGCTCGAGCGTTACCGAGGCGCGCAGCCGGGCAGCGCGCTGACCCTGCGCGAGGGCGCGGGGACTCCGGTTGCGGCGCGGGATTCCACTCCACTGCAGGATTGTGGTATGGCGGGCGGCGAGAACGGGCACTGACTCAGGGTACCCGCACGAGCGACTGCACGACGCTTCGTGTGCGGCTGTGTAGCGAAGCGAAGTACACCCCCGGTGGGACGTGCGAGCCGTGCTCATCCCTTCCGTCCCAGGCGGCGGACTGCACCCCAGCAGCCCATGCGCCTTCGATGAGCTTCCGTACCACGCGGCCCTGCGCGTCGAGCACCACGAGGCTGGCCCACTCGCCGCCCTCGGTCCGGAACAAGAGTCTTGAGGAACCCCGGCTTGGATTCGGCGAAGCCCACATTCCACCAGCCTCGATCTTTGCGTTTCGGGCGGAGGGCGCCCCCCCATCGAAAGCCGCCGGCTCTCCCCCGATGACCTCGTAGTCGTCGTGGATCTCGTAGAGTGGATTGTCCGCACCCTGAGACCGAACCATCTGGCTGCCGGTCGCACGGTCGAGGATCCCGAGCAGTGCAGGCACCAAGGACGGTCCCCCCGGCTGGGCCTCGCCATCCAGTACCAGGAAGCCGTCGATGTCGACCAGGGAGTCCGTGGCGGCGGGATTGTGACGGCCGTGAACCACGACCACGATTTCATGTGGCTTGCCGGGTTCGAGCGGTTTGCTCACGTACGCGAGCATGCCCCCCCTACGAACCGGGGCGTAGAGGTCGACCTGTACCGGGTCGCCCCCATCGAGCTGGACCTCGGCGATACCCCGGTCGGGCCCCATCGTCGCCAGCCATGCGAGAGCGCCCGTGGACGCGAACGGAACAACGCTCGCGTATCTCGCCACTCCACTGCGCGTCTGCGATCGCGAGACACCCAGCACTGTGCCACCTCGGGTCGTCCGCCACGGGCCGTCGTACCGCATGGCCGGCGCCTCTTCGTCCAGACTGGTGATCGCCATGGCCTCGCTCTCGGTCCACCGAGTGGAGGTTTCGCCGCTGGGTCGCACGCGAAATCGCACCGTACGCGCACGCCCGGCAGGGGGCAGCGGCGCCGCCCATGTCACTGAACTTCCGAAAACAGGTTCGGACGGCACGGCCAGCCACGGACCGGAGTTCCAGCACACCTGGACTTGATGGCTCGCGCCAGGTTCCCCCGGCTCCCAGCTCAACTCGAGCGGGACCGTGTGCGCCCCACGCGCGGGCCAGGGCGTGAGCGCCGCCACAGCGATCTTCGGGAGATGAGCCTCGCCTTCCACCGCAGGACATCGTGTCACGGTGAGACATGCGGTGAGGACCACCGCGGCCAATCGAGCGAGAACCGCTGGCGGGAGGAGACTTGGCATGGAATCGGATTCCAGAACGAAGGGACGAGGTAGCCGGAGTGGCGGGCCGGACAGGTATGCGGAATCGTACCCTTCCTGGTGGTCCAATCGGGCGGGGAATCCACGCTCCGATCGCGAAGTTCATCCTGACCGCTTCAGTGTTCAGCGGGCTCGAACATGGACGATGCAGAATGCACTTGTGGATCCAGCGCCTCGAACGGCGGAACTCCGCGCTCAGGCGACGCGACGCGCGCCGGCGGGCGCCGGCGGCCCATCCGATGCTTAGCCCGCGCGCAGGCAGTCCTGCAGGTGCAACACGCCGAGCGCCTTCCTCGCCGCGCCGACCACGGTCACGTCGCCCGGGTGCCGAGGGCCAGATCCCTCGATCGCGCGGGCGAGGGCCGGTACGGGCAGCAGCCGGCGGCAAAGTTTGACCCCCGTTCCGAGCCGGTCGTATCGTTGATTCGACGACGGGCCTTTCGGCGCCCCCCAAGCCAGCCCGGAGATGGACCTCCGCGTCGATCCTGTCCTGCATGCTGTTGGCCTCAGCACCCGGGGGGTCCTGCTTGATCGGCTCCACTATCGCTCGCTACCGAGTCGTGTCCAGCTTGGGCCGAGGGGGCATGGCGACCGTCTGGAAGGCCGAAGACCCGCTGCTCGGGCGCACAGTCGCCCTCAAGGTCCTGGACGAGCACCTCGCGGTCTCCCCCAAGTCGCGACGCCGGTTCCTCCACGAGGCGCAGGCCGCCAGCGCGCTCGATCACCCGGGGATCATCGCAGTCCACGACTTCGGCCAGTCCGATGGGCACACATTCATGGCGCTCGCGTACGTGGACGGAGAGACCGTCAGTGAACTTGCGGCGAGCCGACTGCTGGCCTTCGATGAGGCCGTCCGCATCATTGCGGCCGCCGCCGATGGGATCGGCCACGCGCACGAGAGACAGGTCATCCATCGCGACGTCACTGGGCGCAACATCATGGTCGCACGCGATGGCCGCGTCATCGTTTTGGACTTCGGGCTCGCACTCGCAGCCTGGGAGTCGCGCGTCACGACCACGGAGGTCGCCACGGGCACCGTGCCCTACATGGCACCCGAGGTGATCCAGGGCAGATCCGCTGACGCGCGTAGCGACATCTACGGACTCGGAGTCGTCCTCTATGAAGCCGTGACTGGCGCATTCCCGTTCCCCGGCGAACACGGTCAGGCGGTGATGTACGCCGCGACGAAACTCGACCCGGTGCCACCGAGCGACCGGCGGCCGGAACTCCCACCCGCGCTCGAGGCGATCATCCGCAAGGCGATCGCGCGTGACGCCGCGGCGCGCTTCCAGAGCGCAGGGGAGTTCGCGGCCGCGCTGCGCGCCGCGGACTTGGGTGCGCCGCCGGTCGGGGATGCCTCCGGCTGGCCGCGCGTGCGGACGACGCAGGAATCGGAAGCACCCACGGCTTCTGACGCGCCTCCGCGCGCGGCGGCCGCAATCTACCTCGCAGTGGTCCCGTTCACGGTGTCCGAATCGAATCCCGAGCCTGCGGGCACGGTCGCGCTGCTGGCCGCGCGGATCGAGGAACGCGTGCGGTTCGCGCTAGCGGGCGCCCCCGGGCTGCGCGTCGTCGAACCCCTGGGCGCGATTCCCACGGACGAGCCACGCGAGGTCGCACGATCGCAGGGCGCCAACCTGCTGCTGCGTGGCGGCGTGAACCAGGCGGGCTCGCGGCTGCGCGTGTCGTACGAGCTGTTCGACCCCTGGCGAGACGCCGTGACCGGCCGGGACACGCTCGACGGGTCCGCGCTGCAGGTGTTCGACCTCGAGGACGAGGTCGTGAAGAGCGTCTCCCGAGCACTCGGCGTGGCCGCCGCGGCGGCCGGGACGCGCGCGGTGCGGCCGCACGATCCCGCCGCCGAGGATCGCTACCGGCAGGCGCTCGCGTATCTCAAGCGTTACGACAACGAAGCGTCCATGGACGGCGCCGTGGCGCTGTTCGAGCGGCTGATCGCGTCCGAGGGCGATGTCGCGCGCTATCACGCCGGACTCGCGCGCGCCTGCTTGCACAAGCAGGAGCTCACCGCGGAACGCGTGTGGGAGAACCGGGCCGCCACGGCGTGCGACCGGGCGCAACGGCTCGATCCCGAAGACCCGGACGTGTGGTTGGCGCTGGGCCAACTCGCGCTCCACACCGGGCGTCATGCCGCCGCACTTGAGCAGTTCGACCGTGTGCTGGCGAGCGCACCCGGTTCCTTCGACGCGCTGCTGGGTTCGGCGCGCGCGCACCACGACGCGGCTCGCTACGCCGAAGCCGAACCGGCGTGCGCACGCGTGATCGCGGTCGAGCCCCTCGACTGGCGCGGCTACAGCCTGCTGGGCTCGATCCTCTGCCGGGCAGGCCGCTATCGAGACGCGATCGAGCCCTACACGCGCATGCTCGAACTGACGCCCGACAATCCACGCGGCCACCGGAACCTGGGGAACGCCTACTATGGCCTCAGTCTGTGGCCCGAGGCAGTCCGCGCCTACGAACGCTCCATCGAGATCCAGCCGAACCGCGAAGCCTACACGAACCTCGGGACGACGTTCTACTACCTCGGGCGCGAGGACGAGTCGCTCGCGGCGTTCCGGAGAGCCGCAGAGCTCACGCCGACGGACCCGCTGGGTTGGGGCAACCTCGGCAACGCCTGCCACTGGATCCCTGGCCACGAGGCCGAGGCCGGCTTGGCGCTCGATCGCGCGATCGCACTGATGCGGGAGCATCTGGAGCGCAACCCCGCGATCGCGAATCACTGGGCGCGGATGGCCGGATGGCTCGCGAATCGCGGACGATTCGAGGAATCGCGGTCGGCGGTGGAGACGGCCTTGCGACTCGCGCCGGCCGACGTGAGCTGCCAGGTCCAGGCCGGGCACGTGCACTTGCAACTCGGCGACCGCGCCGAATGCCTGCGTTTGCTCGTGAGTGCCCGTCGGGCAGGCTACAGCGCGCTGGAGTTGCGTCGCAGCCGGGAGTTCGTGCCGCTGCACGGTGATCCCGGATTCGAGCGCCTGCTGGAGGACCGGCCGCCCGCAGCACCCGCTCGCGACGGCGCCGGCGGCAAGGGCTCGTCCTGACCGCGTCGGTTTGAGCCCCCACCCAGGGCGTTCTTGAAGCGCAGTGGTTGCAGTTCCCCTCACCACAAGGAGGCCGTCCATGACCCACCCGAACATTCGGCGCATCGCCTCGTTCAGTGCACTGCTCGCCCTGTCGCTCGCATGGGGGTGCACCGGAAAAACTCCGGAGCCTGTCATCGTGAACAAGGAGAGCGGTGCCACCATCCTCCTCACAGCCGACACGGACCCGACGAAGAACCCTTCCCCGCGCGAGTGCCAGCTGAGCAAGGGGAACAGGCCGGACGTGGACCACGTCCGCTGGAACAACCAGTCGGGGCAGGACGTGACGATCACGTTCAAGGAATGGCCGTTCCTCGAGAAGCAGGAGCCGATCGTGATCAAGGCCGGGGCCTACTCGGCGTACTTCACGCTCGACAAGTCGTTGCCCGCCGGAGCCTACACGTACGAAGGCTTCCCGCCATTCCCGAGCGGTGGTCCGGGAGAGCCCGCCATCGTGGACGGACCGTGACAATTCCGCGCCGCGCCCCTGGAAGGTCGCGGTTCTCTTGCGTGCTCGCACTCGGGCTGCTCGCGCCCGGGTGCGCGCCGCTCGAGACGCCGGTCCCGAGCGCAGGGGAGCAGCCGTTCGACGAGATCCGGGCGCTCCCGGATGCCTCTGCGGATCCGGCGGCTCGCTCGGTGCGTCATGTCCCGAGGTCGGCCTACAAGGCGCGCTGGTTCTTCCTCGCCCACCTTGCACCACAGAGGCCGCGCCGAGTGCCGAGCGTGTTCGACCCGGAACTGGTCCGCACACTCCGCCGGCTCCAGGGCGACAATAGCCTGCGCCTCCTGATCACGTTCGCCGACACCGTGCGCGTCCCGCGATTCCCGCGGCTCGACGCCGCGCTCGCGCGTTCCGAGGCTCACAACAAGCGTGCCCTCGACTCGACGAACCGGATCATCGGCTCGCTGCGCACGCAGCGGTCCCGGCAGTACTCCGCCGACACCACGGCGCTCAAGTCGCACGGCGCGCGGATCATCAAGACCTTCTGGATCGTGCAGGCATGCGCGGCGGAGATGCGCGCAGACAGTCTTCGAGCCCTGCGCGTGCGCGGGACCAACATCGTGCAGGTACGCCTCGATCGCGGCCAGGTCGCGCCGGACCACGATCATGAGCGCGGGAACGACATGGACACCGCCATCACCCAGATCGGCAGCAATCCCTGGTTCACCGACTTCGGCGATGGCCTCGTCGCACTGCTCGACACCGGCGTCCGTTCGACCCACCGTCTGCTGAACGATCCTTCGCCGCTTTGCATGCTGGCCGACCTCGTGAGCGGTGCCGGGACGCCGCTCGCCGGGACGGTGTGCAGCAAACCCGGTGCGGACGGCAGCGTGCCCGGCGCCGGCGACACCTATCCGGACGGGCACGGCACCAGCACCGCGACGGTACTGTCCGGCAACGGTGTTCCCATCACGCCGGACGAGAGCTCGCGCGGCTGGTTCCGAGGAGTGACACGAGCCTCGCTCGACTGCTTCCAGGTCTATGGTGCCGACCACCACCTGAGTGCGGCGGCGGCGGTCACGGGATTCGAGCTGGCGCTCGAGCGGCTCGATCAGGTCCTGGTCGCTGAGATGCAGGAGAACGACGTGCCGGATGTGGGTGCGATCGAAGCGGCAGCCGATCACGCCCACGACGCGGGGCTGGTGGTGATCGCCGCCGGCGGCAACAGTTCCTTCAAGGGCCTCGGCGTGCCCGCGCGGGCGCGGCGCGCGATCGGAGTGGGCGCCTCTGGCGTCCAGCTGAACCCGCCCGGCTACGCGTACGCGTGGGGCCCGAGTCCCGACGGACGGCCCAAACCCGACCTCCTCGCACCGACGGGCACGGAGACGGCTGGGAACAAGTCAGACGACTCCATGCGCTATCACACGGCCACGAGCGGAGCGACGCCGTATGCCGCCGGCGCGGCGCTGCTGCTCGAGAACTGGCTCATGCGGCCCTGGCCGTCCACCCCATTCGATCCCGATCCCGGACAGGTCCACGCGCTGCTCATCCTGTCCGGCGAAGCAGTCGGGCCCTTCGGCTCCCAGACCCAGACCGGCGTCGGCAGGCTGCGAATGCCCGAGGGAGGGCTCATGCTATGCGGCAAAGTGTCGGTCTCCAAGGGCACCCGCTCTGTGGACGTACCGATCGATCTCCCCGAAGGTGGCGCTGATGCCATCTCGGCCGCGATCTGGTGGCCGGAGCGCGCCGTCACCATCAACGGCGTGCCGCAGGACACGCACAACGACGTGGATCTCGAGATCCGCACGCCCGGGCTGCTCGGGCGGCGGTTGGCCGTGAGTGACGGCGCCGACGGCGTGTTCGAGCGCGCCAGCTTCTCCGACAGCGATCCGCTCAAGCAGCGGTTGGTCCTGCGAATCGTTCCGTACAAGATCCGCACCGCCGAATCCCAGGTCGTTTACTGGGCACTCCATGCGCATGGGGCGACGGTGAAGTGATGCCGATCTCCCCGCGGGGGGACCGGAACTCGCCACGTGCAGGCCGGCCCCGGGGCTTCGGCTGGGCGAGAGCGGTCGCCGCCTACCCCGCGCGCAGGCAGTCGTGCAAGTGCAACACCCCGAGCGCCTTCCTGTGCGCATCGACCACGATCAGCGCGGTGATCGGCCCGCCCGGGCGGTCTTCCATCACGCGCACCGCACTGGCCACGAGTTCGTCCGGGCCGATGGTGGTGGGCGTGCGGGACATCACGTCGCCGGCGGTCAGCGCCCACGGATCGGGCTGTTTCAACAAGATGCGCTTGAAGTCGCCGTCGCTGACTACTCCCGCCAGCTTGCCGTCCGTGTCGAGCACGGTGGTGATGCCGAGGCGCTTGTCCATGATCTCCAGCATGACGTCGCGGAGCTTCGTGGTACTGAGCACCTTGGGGAGATCGGCGCCGGCGTGCATGAGTTCACTCGCCGGGCGCGACGCCGCACGACCGATGACGCCGCCCGGATGCAGGTAACGGAAGTCCTCGGGCTTGAAGCCGCGTTGTTCCATGAGCGCGACGGCGAGGCAGTCCCCAACCACCTGCATGAGTGTGACGCTGGTGGTCGGGGTCAGGTCCATCGGACAGGCTTCGGCCACCGGGCCGAGCACGATGGCGGCCGCACTCTTCTGCGCCAGCGCCGAGCCGCCCTGCACCACGATCGAGACGAGCGGGATGCCGAGCCGGTCGAGATACGGCAAGAGCGCCAGCAGTTCCTCGGTCGCCCCACTCTTCGACAGGAACAGCGCGACGTCGCCGCGCATGAACAGGCCGGCGTCACCGTGCAGGGCATCGGCGGGATGCAGGAACACGGCCGGAGTGCCGGTGCTGGTGAGCGTGGCCGCGATCTTCTGGCCGATCAACCCGCTCTTGCCCACGCCGGCCACCACCAGCTTGCCGCGACACGCGGCGATGGTCTCGACCGCGGCCGTGAACGCGGGCCCGAGCTTGCCTTCGAGTGCCGCGACGGCTGCTGCTTCGGTGCGCACGACCTCGCGCGCCAGTTCCAAGGGAGCTCGCTTCATCACACCGCCTCGTAGCGTTCGAGCACCTTGGACCATGTGCCATTGTGCCGCAGGATGCGCTCGACCGCTTCGCGGACCGCGCCGTGGCCGGCACGTGCATCGGTCACCGTGCGCGCCACCTTGAGGACCTCGGGCGCGGCGTCGGCCACGGCGATCGGCCAGCCCACGCGCTTCAGGAGCGGCACATCGGGCAGGTCGTCGCCGACCATGGCGCAGTCCTTCCACGTCACGCCTTCGCGCGCCATGACCGTCTCGGCGATGCTCACCTTGTCCTTGGCCCCCAGGTAGAACTCGAGTCGCAGGTCGTGCATGCGCGCTTCCACCGCGAGCGAGGCGCGGCCGCTGATGATCACGGGCCGCACGCCGAGATCGCGCGCCCATTCGAGCGCGATGCCATCCCGCACCCAGAAGTTCCGGAAGTCGCCATCTTTGGAGAAGCCGATCACGCCGTCGGTCATGGTGCCGTCGACGTCCAGGAACAGCACGCGCACGCTCGTCGCGTCAGGGGCGGCGGACGCCACTGGGAGCCTCCTGGATGGCCTCGTGCACACGTACGGCCTCGTCGAGGAACGCCGCGGCACGGGCCAGCGGCAGCTGCGTGGCGGCGTCGCTCAGGGCGCGCGCGGGATCGGGATGCGCTTCGAAGAACAGGCCGTCCACGCCGCACGCCACGGCCGCGCGCATGAGCGGGAACGCGAAGCGCCGGTCGCCCTTGGTCTCCACCCCACCCGGACGCTGCAAGCTGTGCGTGGCGTCGTACAGCACGGGCCAGCCGAGTTCGCGCATGGTGACGAGTCCGCGCATGTCGACCACGAGATCGCCGTACCCGAACGTCGTACCGCGCTCGGTGAGCAGGATGCGCTCGCCGCCGGCACTGGTGATCTTGTCGATGGCGTTCTGCATGTCGCCGGGCGCCAGGAACTGGCCCTTCTTCACATTCACGACCGCGCCGGTCTTGGCAGCGGCCTGCAAGAGTGCGGTCTGCCTACAAAGAAACGCGGGGATCTGCAGGATGTCCGCGACATCCGCGGCAGCTCGGACCTCGTGGACCTCGTGCACGTCGGTGAGCACGGGCACCCCGAGTTCGCGCTTGACCCGTGCCAGCACCTCGAGGCCTTCGTCACCGGGCAGTCCCGTGAACGAGTGGGCGCTCGAGCGATTGGCCTTCGTGTAGCTGGCCTTGAACACGAACGGCAGGCCCCGGTCGGCGCACAGCTTCTGCAGCGTGCTCGCCACCGTCAGGCAGAGCTCGGCGCTCTCGACCACGCAGGGCCCGGCCACGATGAGCAGTCTTGGCCCGCCCGCCGCAGCCCCGCCGATGTCGAACGTCTTCACGCGTGCGGCGCCGGAGCCGTGACCGCCGAATCCGCGACGGCCGGCGTGAAGTCGACATTGCCGACCCGAACCAAGCGGCGCTCGAGCGCGGCACGCACGAAGTCCACGAACAACGGATGCGGCTCGTGCGGACGGCTGCGCAGCTCGGGATGGAACTGCACCGCCAGGAACCACGGATGGTCGGGCAGCTCGACGATCTCGATCAACTCACGACCGACGCACTTGCCCGACAGCACGAGCCCGCGCGACGTGAGCTGTTGCGCGTACTTGTTGTTGAGCTCGTAGCGGTGCCGGTGGCGCTCGCTGACTTCAGCAGCGCCATACGCACGTGCCGCCAGACTGCCGGCGCGCAGCTCGCACTTGTAGGCACCCAGCCGCATGGTGCCTCCCTTGTCGGTGACGCCGGCCTGGTCGGCCAGCAGGTCGATGACCTTGTGCTCGCTGGCCGGGTCGAACTCGCTCGAGTTGGCGTCGGCCCAGCCGACGACGTGACGGGCGAACTCGACCGTGGCCACCTGCATGCCGAGACAGATGCCGAAATACGGAACGCTCTTCTCACGGGCGAACTGCGCTGCGGCGATCTTGCCCTCGACGCCGCGTTCACCGAAACCACCCGGCACCAGGATGCCGTCGACGTCGCCGAGCAAAGCCGACGCGCCCTTGGTCTCGACGTCGGTGGCCTCGACCCAGCGCAGGTTGACGCGCGCCTTGTTGGCCGCACCCGCATGCACGAACGACTCGATGATGCTCTTGTAGGCGTCGCGGACATGCGTGTACTTGCCGACGATGGCGATCTCGGTCTGCTTCGTGGGCTTGGTGACACGCCCCACGAAATCGTTCCACTTGGTGAGATCGGCCGGCTGCACGCTCTTGTCGGGCAGGCCGAGCATGCTGACGACCAGGTCGTCGAGTCCGCCCTCATGGAACACGCCCGGCACCTCGTAGATGCTGCTGACGTCGGTGGCGGCGATCACGGCCTCGGTGGGCACATTGCAGAACAGGGCGATCTTCTCCCTGACTTCGGAGTCCAGCGGCGTCTCGCTCCGGCACAACAAGATGTCGGCCTGGATGCCGATCTCGCGCAGCTCCTTGACCGAGTGCTGCGTGGGCTTGGTCTTCACCTCGCCCGCGGCCTTGATGTAGGGCACCAGCGTCACGTGCACGAACAGCACGTCTTTCCGGTGCTCGAGCTTCAGCTGGCGCATGGCTTCCAGGAAAGGCAACGACTCGATGTCGCCCACCGTGCCGCCGATCTCGACGATATGGACGTCGGCCTGCGTCGTCAGGCTCAGCGAGTAGACACGCTTCTTGATCTCGTCGGTGACGTGCGGGATGACCTGCACGGTGCGGCCCAGATAATCGCCACGGCGCTCGCGTGACAGGATCGAGTCGTAGATCTGCCCAGCCGTGACGTTGTGCGCGCGCGTCACCGAGGCATGGATGAAGCGCTCGTAGTGCCCCAGATCCAGATCGGTCTCGGCACCGTCGTCGGTGACGAAGACCTCGCCATGCTGGAACGGGCTCATGGTGCCCGGATCGATGTTCAAGTACGGATCGAGCTTCTGCGTGGTCACGCGGAAGCCGCGCGCCTTCAAGAGCAGCCCCAGCGACGCCGCGGCGATCCCCTTGCCGAGCGACGAAACGACACCACCAGTGACGACGACGATCTTGGCCATGGCCCTCTCCCGTTGGTCCGGCCTACGCAACTTTCAGAAGAACTCGAGTGGTGCGGCGCAAGTTGCTGACTTTTCTGCGATCTGTCCCCCGTGCCACCGCGCCCGTTGCTCCGGTCGCGTCCGGCCTCAGCTTACCCCGCGACGCCTGCCTGCGGTCCACGCCGCTCCAGTGCTGCCATCTGCTCGGGCGTGTCGACCCCGGCGAACGGCCGCTCGCCCAGCACCACCTTGATGCGCACGCCGCGTTCCACGGCGCGCAACTGTTCGAGCCGCTCTGCCAGTTCCAGCTTGCCGGGCGGCCACGACGCGAACTGCATGAGCAGCTCGCGCTCGAAAGCATACACACCCGCATGGCGGAGCGCTGGGCCGCCTGTGGAGGCTCCGGCCAGGTCCGCACGACTGAAGTAGAGCGCGAACCCGGCATCGTCGAGCACGACTTTCACCACATTCTCGGAGGCCATCGCCGATAGATCCGGCTCATGATGCGCGACCGTGCCCATGGTGATGGCCGCGTCCGCGCGCATGGCGGCCACGAGCCGCGTCACGGCACCGGTCTCCAGTTCGGGCTCGTCACCCTGCAGGTTCAGGATGATCTGGGCGGCGGGCCGCTTGCGCGCCACCTCGGCCACGCGGTCGGTGCCGCTCTGGCAGTCGCTCGACGTCATCTCGACCGTCGCGCCCCAACTGCGCGCCGCACTGGCGATACGGTCGTCGTCGGTGGCGACGACCAGCTCGTCCAAGCCACGTGCCGCGCGAGCACGTTCGAACACGTGCTGGAGCATCGGCTTGCCCCACAGGATCGCGAGGGGCTTACCCGGAAAACGAGACGCGCCGTAGCGGGCGGGGATCACACCCAGGACGGCGCGGTTGGATTCAGCAGGTCCCGTATGCACGGGAGGGCAAGTTAGCATGGTGCCGGGCCGGGGTCGAACGCGGCGCGGAGGCGCTGGGCGCGGGGCTGCGGACGCCCCTGCAACGGCCCCCGCGGGCGCCACCCGGCTGCTGCGAACCGGCTCGCCGCAGACCTGAGCTCAGTCACGCTCGAGCAGCACGAACCCGACATGCGCCCACTGCTCGCGCGAGTGGGGCGACGTCCTCGAGCAGGCGGTCCGCTGCGGGGTGACGTCGGTAAGTGCCTCGCGATGCCGGGGCGTTCAACCGGATGTGGCGCTTGTCCGGACCCGTCCCGCCAAGTGCGCCATCGCGGCGCCAACGCGCCGAGCCAGTCCAGGCACGCTCGTCGTCCGCCTCCCGCGCGGTACGCGAGGCAGAATCCTGCTGACATGACATTAGTTCTTTTCTATACTGCGTGCGCGATCGGGAAATCGCCTGCGACCCTTTGTACAACAAGGGTCCTCCGTCTTCACCTTCCAATCTCGCGGTCCCATGCTCCACGACTCGACGAGGTCGTGCATGTCCATCCCCTTCCCGATCCGCATCGCGCTGGCAGTGATCGCGCTGTTCGTTGCTGCTGCACCCGCGCGAGCTGACTGGCCCACGAGTGCCTCCGTGAACCTGCCGGTGTGCACGAGCCCGAACCTACAGTCGGGCCAAACGCTCGTACCCGATCTCGCGGGCGGCGTGTTCATCGTCTGGGGCGACCTCCGCAATGGCGTGGAGTTCGACATCTACGTTCAACACGTTCTGTCGAGTGGAGTCGTCGATCCGACCTGGCCGGTGAACGGACTCGCGATCACGACTTCGATGACTGGTGCGCAGGTGAATCCGGCCGCGATCACCGACGGCGCGGGTGGAGTAGTCCTCGCATGGCAGGACGTTAGGACGGGCTCCGTGGCCAACCCGGACGTCTATGCCCAGCATTTGCGCGCCGACGGCACAGTGGATCCCGCATGGCCGACGAGCGGAGTTGCGGTATGTACAGCGCCCGGCCAGCAGGGTCTGATCAGGATGTTGTCGGACCAAGCCGCAGGCGCGATCGTCGCGTGGCGAGACCAACGCAATGACACCGATCTCTATGCCGCTCGAGTGCAGGCGAATGGCCAGCTCGATCCAGCGTGGGCGGTGAACGGAAATCCGATCGTCTCGGGTGCCGGCGGGCAGAACAACATGGTGCTGGCCCCCGACGGACACGGCGGGCTGATCGCCACCTGGACCGACACGCGCAATGGTGCCGCCGCCGACATCTATGCACAGCGCCTGCTCCAGAACGGTAGCGTCGCACCCGGCTGGCCCGTCAATGGCATCGCCGTGTGCACGGCTGCGGGGCTGCAACAGCTCCCCAGCATCGCGCCGGATGCCGCCGGCGGCGCGTTCATCGGCTGGGAGGACTACCGGCCCGGGCCCACGGCAGACATCTACGCGCATCACGTGCGGGCCAACAGCACACTCGAGCCGGCATGGGCAGTCGACGGCAGTGCGGTCTGCCTCGCCGCCGGGAACCAGACCCGGGGTCGCGTGGCGGCCGATGCTGCGGGCGGCGTCTTCGTGGCGTGGATCGACGCGCGCGCCGGCAGCATCCCGGCGTTCTACGCACAGCACCTGCTTGCGAACGGCTCGCGCGATGCGGCATGTCCCGTCTCAGACCTCAACTTCTGTGCCGCATTCGGGAATCACGTGAATCTCGTACTGCTCCCGGATGGCACGGGCGGGGCGCTCGCGGCCTGGGATGATGCCAGGAACGGCGGTGGCCTCGATGTGTTCGCGCATCACCTGCTGGCGGCGGGCATCGCAGATCCCGCG
>JANNWR010000188.1:0-3200 GCA_031408715.1 bacterium | reverse complement strand
CCGCCGGGGTCGAGCGTCACGTGGCCGAGCCCCGGCACGTCCATGCGCGCGGTGGTCGAGGCATCGGTCACGACCGAGCCGCCCAAGCCGACGCGACCCGCGAACGCCACACCGCGATAGCTCGCCCGGCCCTGGAGCATCTCGACGCGCCAACCCGTGGACCACACGAAGCCGAGCCCCAACACCACGAGCACGGTGGCCGCGGTGGCGAGCGCTCGCGACCACTGCGGCAATGCCAGCACGCGCGCACGCGCCGCGGGAATCGCTCTCCAGTCGGGTTCGGCGGGCAACGGCAGTGCGGCGAGCCGGGCTTCGAACCGCAGCAGATCGTCCGGCAGCGGCGCGCCGTCGTCGAACACGTCGTCGTCACGCATGGTCGTGTTCCTCTCCCAGTTCCTCGCGTCCCAGTTTCTCGCGCAGCAATGTCACGCCGCGATGCAGGTTCACGCGCACGGAGCCGGGCGTCAGTCCGGTGCGCGCCGCGATCTCGGGGCCGTTCAGGCCCGCGACGAAGCGCAACATCAAGGTCTCCCGATAGGCTTCGGGCAGCGCGCGGATCATGGCCACAGCGGCGTTCGCGGCGCGGACGTCCTTCACGTCCGGCGCCGGGATGCTGTCGTCGAGTTCCACCGTGTCGCGCCGCCGTCGGCGCCAGTCGGCTGCGCGCCGCCGCGCCATCGTGGCGATCCAGCCCGCGAACGCCGCGCCGTCGCGCAATGCATGCAACTGGCCCATGGCGTGCAGGAACACGTCCTGCACCAGGTCTTCCACACCGTCGGGGGCGACGCGGGCCAGCACAACCGCCTGCACCATGCGCGCGTGTCGCCGGTAGAGCGCCCCGTACGCGATCCGGTCGCCATGGCGCGCGCGCTCCACCAGGGCCGCATCGGGAGCGGTCTCGGGAGCGTCAGGCGGCATGGGTGTGACCAGCGCGAGGGTGGGTCAGAACGGCGTCTCCGCGGCAGCGAGTGCGGGCATGTCTCTTGGAAAGGACGCGGCGGGGCACCGAAGTGTTAGCAGGAATGTTCGGGCCGCGGGCTGCCGCCCGAATCGGGCTCTGCGGGAGCCGGCGTGGGCTCGGGCTCCGGTTCAGGCGCCGACTCCATCGTGCTGTCCGCTGGCGGTGCTTCCACCGGTTGCGGCGTCAGGTCCGCGGGCGTGAACAGTGTCGAATCCACGGCCGGCGCCGGTGCCTCGGGGGGCAGCCCGAGCGTCACGCGATACTCGGCCTCGGACAATGCACCGCGCCGCCGCAGCCGGCCGGCGATCAGTTTGATGCGGCGCTGGATGCGCTTGCTCGGGTCGGTGGGCGAGAAGCGCCGCGGGTTGATGATGACTGCCGCCAGCTTCACGGACTGGGCACCGTCGAGCCCGCCTGCGCCGACCCCGAACCAGCGCCGGGCCGCCGCATCGACGCCATACACCCCGTCGCCCCACTCGATGTTGTTCAAGTAGAGCTCGAGAATGCGCCGCTTGGTGAGCGCGCGCTCGAGCCGTGCGGCGAGGATCATCTCCTCGAACTTCCGCCACGGCGTGCGGCTGGTGCCGAGCCACAGGTTCTTCGCCAGCTGTTGCGTGATCGTGCTGCCACCGCGCGAGAACGTGTGCGTTTTCATGTTGCGCCGCGCGGCGTCCTTGATGCCCGCCCAATCGAAGCCGTCATGCGAAAAGAACTTGTCGTCCTCGGCCACCAGCACGGCCGCCCGCAGCGCCGGTGAGATGCGGTCGAGCTTCACCGGGTGCTGCGACTCGTGGTAGGGCTCGCCCTTCTGCCGAGCCTCGCGCTCGCGCTGCTTCATCAACGCCGTGCGATCGGGATCGCGTTTGGCGAGCCCGCGCACGTCGATATTGGCGGCGCGTATGAATGCCACCACGGCGAGTAACAGCGCCAGTGCGGTGAGGACGCCCAGCGCACGCAGGACGAAACGGCCCATGTTGGTCAGGCTCCGGCCGGTGCGACGACCACCGTGGTCATGTCGTCGCTCTGCGCGGCCGCACCTCGGAACGCCAGCACGTCCTGCGTGATGCGCGCGATGCACTCGGCCGGGCTCAGGCCGCCGCAGGCACGCCAGACCTCGTCGAGCCGCGTTTCGTCGTACTCCTGCTGGAACGAGTCCATGGCCTCGGAGATGCCGTCGCTGTAAATGAGCAACGAGTCGCCGGCGCCGAACGCCGCTTCGGACTGCTCATACGGCATGCCCTCGAACAGTCCCAGTGGCAGGCCGCCGGCCACCAACAGCTCGAGCGTGCCATCGGCACGCCGCAAGCGCGGATGGTTGTGCCCGCCATTCACGTAGGTGATCGCACCGCGCACATGGTCGATCTCGGCGTAGAACACGGTCACGAACTTGCCGGCTGCCGCCGAGCGCACGACCGCGCGATTGACGCGGTCGATGAGAACGTGCGGCAACGTCACGCCATCCGCGAACGCGCGCACCGCGCTCTGCACGGTGCTCACCAGGAGCGCGGCCGGGATGCCCTTGCCCGAGACATCGGCCACGATCACCGCGACCCGTGCGTCATCGAGCCTGAAGTAATCGAAGAAGTCCCCGCCCACCAGTTTGGCGGGGATCAGCTGACCTTCCACCTGCCAGGCGCCGAATGCCAGAGCTGCTGCCGGCACCAGCTGCATCTGGATGTCGCGCGCCAGGCGCAGCTCCTTCTCCATGGCGTCGCGCTCCAGTTCCAGCCGGCGCTTCTCTTCGGCCTCCACACGCAGACGCGCCTTCTCGACCACGCTCGCCGAATGGCTGGCGATGATGCCGAGCATCTGCACGTCCTGCTTGCTCCACACGCGACCGGGGCTCGCGTTGCTCACCGAGATCATGCCCGTGATGCGGCCGTCCACCTTGAGTGGCAGTGCCAACAGCGCGCGGATCGGAGTCTGCTGGCTCTTGAGCGCCGGGAAGCGCGTATCGGCGGGCAGATCAGGTGTCGCCAGTTCGCCGGGCTGTGACATGAGATAGCCCATCACCATGGTCTTCACGATCGGTGACCACGTGCTCGTGCCCGCCTCGAGCCCGCCGCGGCGATTGTCGAACATGATCGTGCGCGCGACCTCGCTGCTGGCGGTGACGAGCTTGATGCTGCACTCCTCGGTACTCAGCAGCCGCGTGGTCTTGTGCACGATCCAATCCAGGATCGGCTGCAGCTCGGCCTGCTCAGCCACGACGGAGCAGAGTTCGGAGATGAACTCGAAG
>JANNWR010000187.1:0-2146 GCA_031408715.1 bacterium | reverse complement strand
AGCTCGTAGAGCTCGTTGGAGAGCCCGCTCGCCTTCTGCCCGCCGAAGACGACGGCGTGGAACCAACTTCCTTTTGCGCCGCTTCCCGTGGGTGAACGCAGCTCGGCGTCGGCCGCCATCGCGTGCAGGGTGCGTGCGGCCGGCGCGGGGGCGCTTCCGGCCGCCAAGGGCGCGATGCTCCACGTCGGGACGCCGCCCGGGAACTTCAGGATGTGGACGGCGTTACTGGCAAGGATTCCTGCGTCACCGGTGCCGCCGAACAGGATCATCCGACTGTTCTCTTCGTCCCACACCGCCGCGTGCCCCGAGCGCTTGCCGGGGCTCGACCCGTTTACGATTGTGAGCGGGGTCCATCGCCACTTCGGACCGAGCCCTGTCGAAACCCACTCGAGCTTCCACAGGTCGTCGTAGACGAACGGTGTCGCGGCACCATCGTCGCCACCGTGTAGGTACATCGGCGCGTGCACCGGATCGCCATCCGGGTTCATCACCGCGACGTGCCGCCAGCGGCGCTCGGGCGTGGGGCTCCCGGGAACGAACTGGCTGCTCGGAACCTCCGTCCATGCATACGACTCGGCGTTGCCGTCATCGTTGAGTCGGAGCTGCCAGAAGTCGTTCAGCGTGTTGCTCACTCCCTTGCCCCCAAACAGATAGTAGGGGCCCTTGCTCTGGTCAGCGAGCGTGTGATGTTCGCGCGGCTCTGGCCAATTTGGGCCGCTGCCTGTGAGCGCAGGGTCCCAGCTCCCGTTGGCGGTGAGCGCGTAGCGTTGCACGTCGCTCACCACGTTGCCGTCGCTCACTCGCCGGCCGCCGAACAGCACCATGTGATCGTACTTGATCCCCGCGGTCGCCAGAATACGGCCGTCCGCGAGCGCGGTGGCGTTGCCGTACCAACGCGGTGCCGTGAGCGGTGCGCTCGTCCACGTTCGGTCCTGATGATTGAAGCGCGCGCTCAGCTTCTCGCCGGCGATGTCCCGTTCGGTGCCCCCCAGTATCAGAAGGTCACCGTTCGGCAATGCCGCGTGGCCCGCGCAGAAAGGTTGCAGCGGCGGTCGCGTGACGAACGCCTCGGTGAGGTTTGAACTGGCGCCGGCCGGCACATCAGAGTTGGGATTCCATGCCCACAGCCCGCCGTCGGTGGTGGTTCCGTACCACGCACCCCAAGCCAGCACCCGGCTGTGCGGCCGGGCGAACAGCGTGTCGCCACGCGTCAGCGCCATGTGTACGGCCCAGACGCTGTTCGCGAAGCTCCGCCCGGGCCATGGAGCGGCCGTTGTCCAAGCCCCGGCATGGTGCGCCACAGGCGGAGTCTGTGCGCCCGCCCGAGCCGCGAGCAGTGCGAGGGCGAACAGCGTGAGGGTGAAGCACGGCGTCGTTGCGAGGCGGACGAAGCAGCGCAGCATGCTACGGACGCGATCAGTCATGGCGGCCTCCCGGGAAGGGAACACACGGACGGGTCCGGTGCCGGGGGCTCCACCGGATCGCGACGCGCGAATGGAACCCCCGCACCCCAAGTGGGTCAACGACCTTCTCGGAGTGTCCTGACTCCAGCGGTGGGAGCGTGTCGGGCAGCCCGGAATGGCCCCCGATTTCTGCGCCATGCGGTGCTATGCTTGACCACGGTCCTCCGCTTCTCGTTCCCCCGGAGAGTCTCATGCGCTGGCTCCCCTTGGTGCTTCTTTTCGCCTTCGCTCCTGGCCCTGTCTCGGCGTGGCCGGTGGACGGGCTCCGGGTGACAGGGGCCCCGCGTCCACAGCAGGCGCCCAAGCTCGCGAGCGACGGGCAGGGGGGCGCGTTCGTGACCTGGGCCGACTACCGGGGGAACGCGCAACTCGGTCTCGGCACTGAGGTCTACGTCCAGCATGTCACGGCGTTCGGTCAGATTGCTCCGGGATGGCCGGCCGATGGGCTGCTCGTAGCGGGCGGTCCGGGACACCAGAATGGGTTGATCTTCGCCGACGGCCTTGGCGGTGTTCTGGTCCTCTATGTGGACACGAGCGTGGATTTCAGCGATCTCTACCTGCAGCGCATCACCGCCGCAGGCGCAGTCGCTCCCGGTTGGCCGGCCACCGGTGTTCCGATCGGTGTCGGTCCCGGACAGCAGTTCGCACCCGAACTCGTGAGTGACGGAGCAGGTGGAGCGTAC
>JANNWR010000186.1:0-7573 GCA_031408715.1 bacterium | reverse complement strand
CCCGACGACGTTGCACGAATCACCAGCACAGGCGGGCCGTTGTGGCACGCCGTCAACCTTCCGAACCGCCGGATGCGGACCCGCATGTCCGGTGGTGTGGGAGGGGAGTAGCGGGGAAACCCGCTACCCCCTATCCCGATTTCACCTACCGTTCTGCGCTCATGCGGCGCGCTCTGGCGCTCTGCTGCTCGCGCTCCTGATGTTCTGGGTCCCCCGCAGCCGTGCGCTCCTCTCCACATGAGGCTCTCGATGTCGCTCGCCCTGTTGCTGGCCCTCTCGCTCGTCCTTTCGCTTGGCTCCAGCACCCGCATTCGCGCACGAGTACTGGCTCACGGTTAGTGACCAGACGCCGCTCCTGGGGCAGCGAGTCGAGATCGGCGCGGCCTCCGGCACGGGCTTTCGTGGCGAGGCCAAGCTGTGGGACCCGCAGCGTGCGGTCGAGTTCGCATGGCACAACTTTCGCGGATTCTCACTCGCTCCGATGGCGCCCGCAGGCGAGACGCGCTGGGGTTCGCTCACGTTCCCCGACACCACCGGCGTGTGGGTGCAGTACGAGTCGGACTTCGCCCTCATCACGCTGGCGCCCGCCGCGTTCGAGGACTATCTGGCAGAAGAGGGGCTCGGCGGCCCACTCGCAGTGCGCCGCAAGACGGGCGATCGTCGTGACGGTCGCGAGCGCTACCGGCGATGCGCCAAGGCATGGCTCGATGGCACATCGCTGCGTCGTGCGAAGACCGTGCTCGGGCAGCCGCTCGAAATGATCCCGCTGGCGAGGCCCGGAGCCGACTCGGTCTTGCGCGTTCGCGTGCAGTGGCAGGGCAAGCCGCTGGTCGATGCGCTCGTCCATACCTATCGTCAGCCACTCGGCAGCGACGGCCGTGTGCGCCCGCTCGGCGAGCGCGACTCGGTGGGCGTGTCCCAAGCCAGACGCAGTGATGCACACGGTGAAGTGGCGCTGTCGGTGGCCGAGTCCGGTGAATGGCTGGCGAGCGTCGTGCACATGGTGGCGTCGGCCGACACCGTGACGGCCGACTGGGAGAGCACCTGGGCCTCGCTGACGTTCGTGCGGCGTGCGCTGCCCGCCACGGTGGCCAAGCCGGCGTGGTGATCGCCTCACGCTCGCGTTCCGGAGATGTCGGCACGGGATCCGTCGGGGCCGCGCGCATGTTATCGCCACGGCGGTTCGGCCGCGCCTGCGCACTTGTGCTGCTGCCGTGCCTGATCGGACTCGTGCCCAGTCCCGCCGCGGCGCACGCTGTCTCGGACGCGCATGCCGAAGTGCCCTGGCTCACCGATCGAGTGGAGATCTCGCTGACCGTGCACGCCGAGGACGCGGGCATGGCGCTGGGCGTGCCGATGCCCGAGTGGTTCTCGCGCCAGGAGTTCCTGGATCGCGCGGGCCCGGCACTCGCGGATTCCTTGCGCCGCCGCTTCACCCTGCGGGCGGATGGTCGCGCGCTGGAGTGGCGCTACGTCTCGGCGCATCCGGACGCGCGCATTCGCGAGTGGTCCGGCTGGCGCGTGGGCGGTGCTGCGCACGTTCATCGTCGCGGGCGTGCACCACATCGCCATCGGCCCGGATCACATCTTGTTCGTGCTCGGCTTGTTGCTGCTGGGTGGAGGCCTCGCACGCATCTTGAAGGTCGTGACCGCATTCACGCTCGCACACAGCTTGACGCTGGCGCTCGCGCTGGGAATCGCCGCGGCGGGTGCATACTGGTCGTGTCGAGAGTGCTCGCCTCGTATTGAACCCCGGCGGGTCCGGGAATGCTGCAATACCGGGGATGCGAGATGCGGTGTCCGTGACCTCGGGGCACGACTCCTCGCGTCGCGACGCCGGGCAGACCCCGCTCGACGCTGGCTCAGCCCCGGCCGCCATCGGCCAATCGCTGGCCGCTTGAGCGCGCACGACTCGACGCATCCGGCAACATCAGGGTCCCGCGCATTGCGAGCCGCGCCCTCAAGTCGTTCGCAACATTGCGATTCGGGAGCCGGTGCCCGGGGAATGTGAAGCCGGCCGCTCGTCGCGGAACGCGGCATGGCGCTCGCAACGCGCAACTCCCCTGCGGACGGTGTCGTAGTCGGGTCATGCGCCGCGCGATGCGTTGCGAGCGGCGAGCACCCCCCAGTCGCTCACCACCGGTGCCTCTCGGCTCCGGCTTCGATGAGAGGTGCCCATGCTGCGATTCCACGACGACCATGCGCCCATGAATCCCATCCAGGGGATCGTCCCGCCGCACATCTTCGCGCACATGTCGCGACTGCCCGACACGCATTGGCCGGGTCTCGCCGAGCGCGCGAAGGAGAGCCTGGTGTACGCACATGAGTTGCGCGCCGAGCGCGTCTCGATGCGCGGCATCACTCCGCTGCCGGTGGCGAGCCCTGTTCCCAAGTCGAAGCAGCGCACGGTCTACGATGCCGAACATGGCTTCAGCTTGCCGGGCAAGGCCGTGCGGCACGAGACCGATGCGCCGACCGGCGACGTCACGGTGAGCGAAGCATTCGATGGTCTGGGTGCGACGTGGGACTTCTTCTCCACAGTCCACGGCCGCGACTCGATCGATGGCCGTGGGCTGCCGTTGGACGCGACCGTTCACTACCGCAGGTCGTTCAACAACGCGTTCTGGAACGGCCGCCAGATGGTGTTCGGCGACGGCGACGGCGAGATCTTCGGGCGCTTCACGCAGTCGCTCGACGTGATCGGCCATGAACTCACGCACGGCGTGACCCAGCACGAGGCCGGCCTGGACTACCAGGGCCAGAGCGGCGCGCTGAACGAGCACATGAGCGATGTGTTCGGCTCGCTCGTGAAGCAGTACGCGCTCCGGCAGACCGCGAAGAAGGCGGACTGGCTGATCGGTGCCGGACTGTGGGCCAGGGGCGTGAAGGGCGTGGCGTTGCGCAGCATGAAAGCGCCCGGCACCGCCTATAACGACCCGCGTCTGGGCCGCGATCCGCAGCCGGCGCACATGGACGGCTACGTCGACACCGAAGATGACAACGGCGGGGTGCACATCAACTCGGGCATCCCGAATCACGCCTTCTATCTTGCTGCCGTGGGCTTCGGCGGGAGGTCATGGGTCAAGGCCGGCAAGGTCTGGTATCTTGCCCTCACGCAGATGCTGCATCGGGATTCGGACTTCATGGTCGCCGCGGCCGCCACGGTCGATGCGGCCGGGCGAGAGTTCGACAGCAAGGGTGCGAACATCGTGCGTGCCGCCTGGAAGCAGGTCGGCATCGAAGTGAAGGGCGCTTCGCCGCGCAAGACTCCGAATGCCAAGCAGGTGAGTGCCAAGGCGAAGACCAAGCCCGCGTCGAAGGGAGCCGCGAACCGTGCGCATCCGAGTCGTCCAGAGCGGGGGCATCGCCGGGCTTCGTAGCGAGCACGAGCTCGACACCGAACGGCTGCCCGGCGGCGCGCAGCAGCGCGTCCGCGATCTCGTGCAGGGTGTGGCGTTCTTCGGTCTGGCGCCGGCGTTGTTCGCGCCGGCGCACATGCCCGACGCCCACCAATACCGCGTGCGCATCGAAGACGGCGCGCGCGCGCACGAAGTGGCGTTCGATGACGCATGCCAACAGATCCCGCTGCTCGAGTTGGTCGAGTACGTGACCCAGCTGGCCAAGACGGCCTCGTGAACGCGCCGCTGCGCCTGTTCTCCGCGGCACGGCGCGATACCGTCGTCGGCAAGCCCGTGGGGCGGATCGACTCGTGGCTCGAACGGCTGGTGAAACTGGTGCCGGCCGAGGTGGTGGCGGTCTACCTCGCCGGTCGCCCGCTCGCCGAGGGGCGTGCCGCGGGCATCTGGCCGCTCGTCTGTCTGGGGCTGGTGATCGTCGTGCGCGCCTTTGGCACCATGGACAAGCGCGGGCCGCAATGGGCGTCCGTGGCCGTGTCGGCGGTGTCGTTCGTGTTGTGGGTGTACGCCATGGGTGGGCACTTCCTGAACTATTCACTCGACGTGAACATCGCGTCGCTCGCCGTGCTGGTATGGACCACGCTCGTCCCGGTATTCTGGAAGGGTGAACCTGCGGCCTGAGTTGCCGGTCATCGGCTGGCCGTCCCCTTTGCCCAGGAGCCTGCCATGGATCGCCGTCACGCCCTGAAGACGCTCGCGCTCGGAGTCACCGCGCTGTCATGGCCGTCTGGCGCACCGCTCCTGGCCATCGAGGCGCCGGCCGCTGCGAAGATCGCGGCACCCGCCCCGACCGGACCGTTCACGCTGCCGCCGCTCGGCTACGCGGTCGATGCGCTCGAGCCCCATCTGGACGCGCAGACCATGACGATCCACCACGACAAGCATCACGCCAGCTACGTGACCAACCTGAACAAGGCGGTCGCGGGCCGGAAGGAAGTCGCGGGTCAGACGCTCGAGCAGATGTTGAGCAACCTGAGAAAGGTGCCGGACGACATCCGCACCGCGGTTCGCAACCACGGTGGAGGCCACGCGAATCACTCGCTGCTGTGGACGTCACTCGGCCAGGACGGCGGCAAGGCGCCCACAGGCGAACTGGCCAAGGCGATCGACGACACGTTCGGTTCATTCAGTGCGTTCCACGACAAGTTCAACACCGCCGCCATGAGCGTGTTCGGCAGCGGTTGGGCGTGGCTGAGCGCCGATGCGGGGGGCAGGCTGCGAGTCGAGACGACACCCAATCAGGACACGCCGATCACCGCATGGCGCACGCCGCTCCTGGGTATCGACGTCTGGGAGCATGCCTACTACTTGAAGTTCCAGAACCGTCGTGTCGAGTACGTGACCGCGTTCGCCAACGTGGTCGACTGGGACGTGATCTCGGCAAGGTACCGCGAGCGGAAGTAGCGGGGGATTTGTCCCGCGCGGGTGAGCTCGCGCCGACTGCAGATGGGTCTTGAGCCGCCCTCGCTTCCGTGTCAGCCTTGCGTTCACGGCACCGCGACACGGGGGGAGGCGTTCTGCATGTTGTGGCGATGGGCGGGGGGCTTGGCCAGCGTAGTCGCTTGTGAACTGCTGACCCTACGGACTGCGGATGGCGCGCGAATCGTGATCGCGATGAAGCCACCTGTGACAGCCGAGATCGCCGTGGAGACCCACCTAGCCGGTGGTGACGTTGTGCGGCTCCGTGACGCCGAGGGCCGGGTACTGCGCTTCGTATTCGAGCCGACGCCTTCGAGCACCCGTGACGGTGAAGTGGTTCGGCCTGGTCGAATATTCGTCAGCGCCGATGACTCCGATGCACTGCCAAGACAGCCACTTCCGCTATGGGGCGATGATGAGGCCACGTTGATGCGGCTCGCCCTGCCAGCTGTCTCGGCAGCTGCGACGCGGCGCGATTCGGTCCGGCGGCGATACCCAGAGAGTCGAGTCCTAGGGGACACGCTCGAGCTGGCCGCGGCAAGCATTGAGCTCCGCGAGAGCGGCTACCACCTCGTTGAGCATATGATCTCGCGTCGACTGCGCTGGATCGAAGCCGCGCGGCGTGGCGACGTGGGGTTCGAAGAAAACGCCCTGAAGTACTTCTCATGGACACGGCCGCTTCGGCTGCGTTCCCTCGATTGGCTGGCGGGAGAAGGTGTTTGGCGCATCCACGTTGAGGATTCATCGGGCCGTGGCTGCCAGATCCGGGTCCCGCATGGGGCTGGGAAGCCGGCCGGGTTCCAGAGTGAATCGAGCCGGTTCTCGACGGAGGAAGGGGAGTTGAGGGACGGCATCCTGCTCATGGCCGCGCAGTCAGCGCTTCGATCTGATGCCGACAACTCGGTGGAGCCCCGCGAGCGTTCCGGAGCGCTGCGCGCTGTTAGAGAACGGATGGCCCGTACTCTCGAGCAGCAGCGTCGGCTGGCTACGAACCACCCCCTGCCCTGGTGAACGGCCGAGGCCCCATGCGTGCCACAGGGGAGTCGTTCAAGAGCGAGGCGACATCAGCGCTTCAGCGCACCAGCTTCGCGATACTCGCCTCGACGCGTTCGTGCAGGTCGGGTGTGGCGCCGTAGAACGAACCGGCGGCCGCTCCGCCACGCGCGAACAGGTGCAGCGTGGGCACGGCACTCACGTCACCGAAGGCGCGTGCGGATTGCGGTGTCGCGATCACCCACGTCACGGGAATGCCGAGTTCGTCGGTGAGCTTCTTGACCGCGGGCTCCGGCGACTCGACCGCGAACGCCACCACGGCCAGCTTGTCGCCGTAGCGTGAGCGCAACTGGCCGAGCCAGCGCAGGGTGCTGCGGCAGGGCGGGCACCACGTGGCCCAGAACTCGACCACCACCACCCGGTCGCGCAACGACGCCAGGGCGAGCGACTCGCCCGCGAGTGTGTTCACGTGCAGTGACGGCAACTGCGCCACCGCTGCGTCGGCGGCCGGGGCGGCGATCGCACGCGCGCCGCGCGAGTCGCCCGCCAGCGTGAGCTTCAGCATGCGCTCGAGGTCGGAGCGGAACTTGTTCTGGCCCTCGGCGCGCATGATGGGAGCGTAGCGCCCGCCCTCGTGTGTGTCGTCGGTGCCGTAGAACCCGAAGTCGTTGGGCGTGGCCACCAGCACGTCGTTGACGAACACCGCAGGGTAGCGCGTGACGCCCAGTCGCTTGGCGAGTGCCGACTCACCGTAGTTCTCCTCCACGAAGCGCACGCGGCCACCGAATCCCTGCACCACGTTCTGGGCCAGCAGACCTGCTGGGTCGGACAGGTTTCAGGTGAATGGCCAGCGCACCAGCGTGACGGTGGCGAGGGCGGCGACTGGCGTGCGCGCGGCGGACGCCGGGCCGAGTGCTGCGAGATAGGCGGGCAGCACATCGCTCACGATGGCCGAGGCGAGTGGCGGGCTCGTCTCGGGTGCGGCTTCAGCGTCGACCTGACCCAACTGCACGAACAGCTCGCCGATGCTGTGGTCGGTGCCTGCGCTGGCGAACCGTGCCGCGTAGCGCGCCAGCGCCGCGGCGATGCTATCGGGCGTCGGGGTGGCGGGATGCTCGCGCAGCGGGGCATTGCGTGCGACCGCCTGCAGGTAACGCAGTAACGTGCCGTGGTGGAGTCCCAACTGGTCGAGCGCACGCGCTTCCTTCAACGCCGAGCTGGCGGCGATGAACTCGGCGTGGCGGTCGACCGAAGCCGGTGGCTGGTACTCGGCGATCATCTCGGTCTGCAGCCGGTCGATCTCGGGCCGCATCGAGCGCAACTTGGGCGCGCGGCGGTTCGTCGGCGACGACAGCTTGCGGCAGAACACCGTGAAGTCGAGCTGCGCGAGTGCCGCACTCATGTAGAACAGGCCGAACTCGGGCTGCGTGTTGCGCCCGTACTCGAGCGACGAGTCGAAGTAGGGCCGCATCTGGAGATGGGACGCCTCGGCGAATGCGCGCACAGCGCACGGCGTGACGCGCGCGAAAGTCGTGCTGTCGGGAGGCAGGAAGTCGGACGCCAGCTGGCGTGACAACCGGTCGTGCTCGCGTTCGAATGCCGTCGCACTCAGGTCAGCCTTGCTGCGCGTCGCCATGCGCTGCGCAGCGCCAAGATCGGCGTACACGGCCGCGAGCCGGTGGAGCGCGTACCAGCGCCGGCCGCGGCCCAACTGCTCGAGTGCCCGGTCGAGCACGGGGGCCGAA
>JANNWR010000185.1:0-12362 GCA_031408715.1 bacterium | reverse complement strand
CTGCCTCTGGGCCTGCTCGACACGCGCGCCCGCGTCACCAACATCAAAGCGGTGTCGAAGCGGCGCTGAGCCTGGGCCCGTTCGAAGTCGACCTCGACCACATGCAAGAGCCCCCACCGGGATCGACTCCCTGCGGGGGCTTTGCTTGGAGCAGCGGTCAGCTGGGGTGCAACTCCCGCAATCGGCTCAGCGCGCGACGACGATCAACGGGAACGTGTGGCGCTGGCCGTCACGGCCGAGCACGGTCTCGAATGACTTCCAGTCGGGCGGGATGTCCGCGAGCCGCGCCTTGGAACCAGTCACCACCACGTCGATGGTGTCGCCGGTCCGCCAGGTCGGCGTCGGGACCAGTTCCTGCGCATCGAACACGCAGTGCGCGCTATCGATGGTCTGACCCGCCGGCCCGAGGTACACCTGCCAGGCTTTGCCGATGAGGTCGGGATCGGCCGGATCGCGACTCACCACCGTCAGCTCCCACAGTCCGTCCGGCGACTTGAGCACGTCGTGCACGCGCGGCGGGCCGCCACTGGTGGAGCCCACCCCCGACGGCTGCTTCTGGCAATTCGTGAGCACGCTCGCGAGCAGCGCCATCATGACGATAGAGGTCCCGGTGTCTCGCGTGAACCGCACGCGCCGCATCACGACTTCACCAGATGGCGCAGCACGGTCTGCAGGATGCCGCCGTTCTTGTAGTAGTCCACATCGACGGGCGTATCCAGCCGGGCGATGGCGCTGAACTCGATCACGGAACCATCCTCGCGCGTCGAGCGCACCTTCACCTTCTGGCGGGGCTTCAGCTCACCCGTGAGCCCGTTGATGTCGAACGTCTCGCGTCCGGTCAGGCCGAGCGATTCGGCCGTCTGCCCCGGCTCGTACACCAGCGGCAGCACGCCCATCCCGACCAGATTGCTGCGATGGATGCGCTCGAAACTCTCGGAGATCACCGCGCGCACACCCAGCATGAGCGTGCCCTTGGCGGCCCAGTCGCGCGAACTGCCGGTCCCGTACTCCTTGCCCGCCAGCACCACGAGCGGTGTGCCCGCGGCCCGGTACTTCTCGCTGGCGTCATGAATCGGCATCTGCGCGTTGCTCGGGAAGTGCATGGTGACGTTGCCCTCGCTGCCGGCCACCAGCAGGTTCTTCAGACGGATGTTCGCGAACGTGCCCCGCATCATCACTTGATCATGGCCGCGGCGAGAGCCGTACGAATTGAAGTCGCGTTTCTCGACCCCGCGCTCACCCAGCCACTTGCCTGCGGGGCTCGCAAGCGCGATGTCACCCGCCGGCGAGATGTGGTCCGTGGTGACGGAGTCGCCCACCATGACGAGGCAGCGCGCCCCGGCGATGTCGCTGAGCGGCGCGATCTCGGGGCCCAGGCCCTTGAAGAACGGCGGCTCGTTGATGTACGTGGACTTCGCATCCCACGTGTAGCGTTCGCCCCCGGCGACCGGAATGGCGTTCCAGCGCGGATTGCCGTCGAAGACGTTGCCGTAGCTCGACGCGAACATCTTGGGCAGCACGCTGCCGGCGATGGTGTCGGCGATCTCCTTCTGCGTCGGCCAGACGTCGCGCAGGAACACAGGTCTCCCGTCCAAACCCATGCCCAGTGGTTCCACGTCGAAGTCGATGTCCACGCGGCCGGCCAGTGCATAGGCCACCACCAGTGGCGGTGAGGCCAGGTAGTTCGCGCGTGTGAGCGGGTTGACGCGACCTTCGAAGTTGCGATTGCCGCTCAGCACGGCGGCAGCGACCAGCTTGCCATCCTCGATGGCCCTGCCCACTGCTTCGGGCAGCGGGCCGCTGTTGCCGATGCAGGTGCCGCAACAGTAGCCGACGACGTGGAAGCCCAGCGTCTCCAGATCCTTCATCGTGCCGGAAGCGTTCAGGTACTCGGTCACGACCTTGGAGCCCGGGGTCAGACTGGTCTTCACGAAGGGCCGGACACGCAGCCCGCGTGCCACGGCCTTCTGCGCCAGCAGCCCCGCCCCCAACATGACTGAAGGATTCGAAGTGTTGGTGCATGAGGTGATCGCCGCGATCACGACCGAACCGTGTGCGAGCGTGTCGGTGTGGCCGTTCGACTTCACCTGTTCGGTATTGCCGACGTCGGCGGCAGCCAAACCATAGCCGCGCTCCTTCACGGGTGCGGTGAGCCCCTTGGCGAAGCTCGACTTCACGTTGCGCAGGGTGATGCGATCCTGAGGGCGCTTGGGCCCGGCGATACTGGCTTCGACCGCAGCCAGATCAAGTGCGAGCGTGTCGCTGTACAATGGCTCGGGCGACTCGTCGGTGCGGAACATTCCCTGAGCCTTGCAGTAGGCCTCGGTGAGCTTGGCCTGATCGCCGCGGTGGGTGCGCTCGAGATAGTTCAGCGTCTCGGCATCGACCGGGAAGAAGCCGATCGTGGCACCATACTCGGGCGCCATGTTCGCGATCGTGGCGCGATCGGGCAGCGACATGCCGGACAGTCCCGGCCCGTAGAACTCGACGAACTTGTCGACCACGCCTTTCTTGCGGAGCATCTGGGTCACGGTGAGGACGAGATCAGTGGCGGTCACGCCGTCACGCAACTTGCCCGTGAGCTTGAAGCCCACCACCTGCGGCGTCAGCATGTAGAGCGGCTGGCCCAACATGACCGCCTCGGCCTCGATCCCGCCGACGCCCCAACCCACCACGCCCAGCCCGTTGATCATCGTGGTGTGCGAGTCGGTGCCGACGAGCGTGTCAGGATAGGCCACCGTGCCGCCCGCGTCCTGGGTGGTGAGCGTCGCGCTGGCGAGATACTCGAGGTTCACCTGATGCACGATGCCCGTGGCCGGCGGCACGACGCGGAAGTTCGTGAACGCCTTCTGGCCCCAGCGCAGGAACTCGTAGCGCTCCTTGTTGCGTGTGAACTCGATCTCGGCGTTCTGTTCCAGCGCGGCGTTCGTGCCGAACAGGTCGACCTGCGTGGAGTGATCGATGACAAGATCGACGGGCACCAGCGGATTGATCCGGTTGGGATCGGCGCCCATGCGCTTCACGGCTTCGCGCATGGCGGCGAGGTCGACCACGCACGGCACACCCGTGAAATCCTGCAGGATGACGCGTGCCGGCTTGAACGGCATCTCGACCGGGTCTGCACCGGCGGCCTGCCAGTGAGCGAGGCGCTTCACGTCGTCACGCGTGACCTGATAGTCGTCACAGGTGCGTAGTGCGGCTTCGAGCAACACGCGGATCGAGAACGGCAGCTTGCCGAGGTCCACGTTCAACTGCGTCGCGAGCGCGTGCAGGCTGTAGTAGTGGACGGTACCCGCGGGCGTGACGAGCGACTGGCGAACGCCGAAGGCGTCGCGAATGGATGCGTTCATGACGCGTCCTTTCCGGTGACGGAGGCGCACAGGGCCTCCGGGGAAGACGGGGAGGCACACAGGGCCTCCGGTGAACACTTCTAGTCTATATCATCGGCACGCCAGGCGGCAGCTTGAACCTCGGACCTGTGCGGCCTGCCGCCCGGTCACCGGCTGCCCGAAACTCGCAACTGCTTGTGGTCACAGCGTTCGAGCACCATTCCCAGGCCGGCGTTGCCGCGCCGCATCTCGTGGGGCCCGTGACGGCTCCCGTCCAGCGGCCGCCCGCGACCGTTCATCGCGCTCCGCCGCCACCTCGTCCGGTTCCCATTCCGGGGGACTCCCCTTCCGGGCATGCTGGACTCCGTCTCCCGCAGTTCCGCAACTACGAACCCGATCCCGGAGGATGCACATGTCACTCGCTCGCTGGTCTGGCACGCTTGCCGCCGCATCGCTGCTCGTTCTCGGCGCTGTCCCGGTGCGGGCGCAGGGCCCGCCCGACGCCGCCGCGCTCCTGACCGCGCAGCGCGACGCGATGAAGCCGCTGGCGTTCATGGATGGCGTCTGGCGTGGGCCCGCGTGGACCATCCTGCCGAACGGCACCAAGCACGAGATCACCCAGACCGAACGCATCGGCCCGATGCTCGACGGTTCGATCAAGGTGCTCGAGGGTCGCGGCTATGACAGCGAAGGCAAGGTGACATTCAACGCCTTCGGCATCGTCTCGTATGACGCCGGCAAGCAGTCGCACGCACTCCACTCGCATGCGAAGGGCATGGTGGGTGACTTCGCGCTCAAGCCCACGGACAACGGCTATGTGTGGGAGATCCCCGCCGGTCCGATGACGATCCGCTATACCGCAGTCATCCAAGCCGGCAAGTGGCGCGAGATCGGGGAACGCGTGCTGCCCGGCAAGCCGCCGGTGCAGTTCTTCGAGATGAACCTGGTGCGCGTGAGCGACAGCGACTGGCCAGCTGCGGGAGCGGTGCCAGCACGCTGAGATGCGGCCCGCCAAGGACGATGGCCACTCCATGAAGCGGAGTGGCCATCGCGAGTCTGTCGCGCCGGGCGAGAAGCCCCGGCGCTATGTCAGCGAACATCAATCGATCAGCACCATCTTCTTCTGGCCGCGATCCGAGCCGGCCAGCAACCGGTAGAAGTACACGCCGCTCGCCACTCGTGAGCCGCGATCGTCGGTGCCGTTCCACGCCAGCGTGTGCACGCCCGGAGCCATGTGGCCCTTCGCGAGCACCTTGATGGACCGGCCTGCAACGTCGAACACGCGCAGTTCCACATCCCGTTCGGATGGCAGCGTGAAGTGCAGCGTGGTGCTGAGCATGCCGGCACGGAACGGGTTCGGGGCGTTCTGACCGAGTTCGAAGGTCAGCCCGGTGCCGCCCATGATGCTCTCCTCCGGATTCACCGGACCGGCGACCATCGCGGCGGCCACACCGCCCAGAGGAAGTGGCGGAGCGAACAGCGGCAGGAAGTGCGGACGGAACACGGCGCCGTCCGCGACGCGCACGGTCTTCGCATAGACCGCGCCCTGCAGGTTGGAGAGCGCGCCGAGCGTGACGCGCGTGAACGGCGCGACGAGCGTGCCATGGAAGAAGCTGTTCTGAGGCAACCGCACGCCGTCGCCGCGGCCACGGAAGTACAGCTTGAAGTGCGTGCTCATCATGGCGTCGCCCTGCGAGATGATGGCTCCGCGCGAGAGCGCGATCTCCTCGGTGACGTGCACGATGGTGCGCTCGAGCGGCTTGATGGTCATCTCGCCCAGGAGTCCCGTGGGCATGTCGAGCGTGCCGTCCGGGTCGTACTGCAGGAAGGCACCCGAACCGAGCACCAGCTTCTTGAACACGTACGTGCCGTTCATGAGCGTGAGCCAGGCACCGTTCATCACCGTGACTTCGCCATAACGGCCCGGCGTGAGCGTCTGGATGGCGAACGCCGGCACCGTCACCGTGCTGCGGATGAGCGGCAGCACCGGCAGCGCCGGCAACGGCTGCTGCGGCATGGTCGAGTAGTGCTCGATGTTGCCCCCCGCGACGCCATTCTTGAACCGCGTCGTCGGAGCGAGCGTCACCGGACCGCGCGCCATGATGCTGCCTTCGAACACGGTCGTATCGCCGGTCACCGTGACGCTCCCGCCCGAGGTGATGTCGCCGGTGAACGTGTGCTTGAGCTTGCTGCTCACGTTCACGCTGCCGTTGCACCAGACGTCGCCCATGACATCGGCGCTGGTGTTCACCACGGTCATGCTGTCGGAGGCATAGAGCGCGATATCGCTGTACGTGGGATTCGGAGCGTCGACCGCCTTGCCATCGAACACCGGGACCTTCAGGAATGACGTCAGGGGCGTGACGTCACCCGTGCGTCCGACGGCCGGCAACCGCTGCAGCACGTCGAGGCCCTGGCTGGGTTGGGCGAGGTCCTGGAGCACGGCGAGTTCCGTGCCCTGCGCACCGGTGGCGACCAAGAGTTCCGGGTGATCGAACGGCGCACGCTGCCAGCGCACGCGCTCGTCAGTGAGGCTGCGCAGGAAGTCGGCAAGCGCGATGTCGCGGTTCGGATGCCCGATCAACCCGATCTGGCGGATGATCTCGAAGTCCAGATCCGCCATGTTCTCCTCGCGGAAGTTGCCGCCACGCGAGTAGAAGTCGATGACGTCGCGCAGCGAGGCTTCGCTGCCGTTGTGGAAGTAGGGTCCCGTGAGTTCGACGTTGCGCAGTGACGGCGTCTTGAACGCACCGTTCGCGGTGACACGCTCGCCGGGCGCGATGGGAGTCAGCAGGAAGTTGTCGGCGACCGATCCCGGGTTCAACTGCTCTTGGCGCGCGAGCGACAGGGGATTGCCCCACGGGTCGTTGGCGCCCACACCCAGATCTTCGTCGGTTGGACGCGCGCTGACATTGTAGAAACCGCCGTCGTAGACCGCGGGAGTGCCGTCACCGACGATCATGCGCTCCATCATCCCAAGAATCCGCCCGCCGACGCCTTCGGGCGTCAGACGCGTGTTGAACGTCGCACCCGTGAACTCGGCGCCGAAGTGGCACGCGATGCAGTTGCCGCCCGCCTTGCCATTGAACACCAGCAGCCCGAACTGCTGCTGCTTGGTGAGCGCGGTCGTGACGCCCTCCTGGTAGCGGTCATAGGGCGCGTCGTCCGAGACCAGGGTGGCCTCGTAGGCCGCGATCGCGAGCCCCCAGAACATCGAGAAGTTCGCTTCCATCATCGTGTAACGGTCCGTGGGCAGCGCCGAGCCGTCGGCCGGCACGCCCGTGCCGGGAATGACATTCAACTGCGCGTCGAACACGGCGTTGGAACTCCACCACTTGTCCAGGAACGCCGCGCGGATCATGTCGGCGTAATTCGTCGTGAGACCCTTGCCGCCCGCGACCGCCAGCCGCCCGAGCACCGAGTCGTCCGCCTTCACGGCCTGCAGGCCGAGCGGCGTCATCGACAGCATCTTCTTGCCGACCTTGAGCCACGTGCGGCCGCTCGCCGACATCTCGACATCCGAGAGCGTCGGGCCGACGGCCTGGGAAGCCAGGCTGGCGCGGTCGATGGAGATACGCGTGGTCGTGGGCTCACCCAGGTCGTTCAGCACCAGCACGCGCGCATTGGGATCGTTGTCGCCGAACGGGCTGCGCCCATTGAAGCGGCGGTTGGCGCGGCCGTCCCAGAAGTTCCGGACATTGAACACCGCGTTGATCGCCGATGGCGTGTTGCGGCCCGTGACGCGGCGGGTGTTCAAGCCGCCGATGTTGAACCCGAGCGGATCGATGCCGACGTTGCTCTGGGCATCGCGCAGCGAACCCGGAACGACGTCGACGAACTGCGAGGCGTGCACACCCTGCGAACCGGTGACGTCATCGCGACTGCGGAGCAGCGCCGAGCCACGGTCATCGGCGTTCGCGAGTTTGTGGAACGGGTATTCGGCGGCGGTGAGCGTGTGATTGAGCCCCGAACCGTCGAAGGCGCCATTGGCGCCGGCGTTCAACTGGTTGCGCTCACGACGATCGGCGCCGGCATGGAAGTGACAGCTGGCGCAAGCCACCATACCGTCGCCGCCCACCTGCATGTCCCAGAACAGCGCCTTGCCGAGCGCGATGGCAGCGTTGTTGTCCTTGACGAAGTTCTCGATGCCGACCGGTTTCGGCACGGGAACGGTCTTGAGTGATGGCGGATCCGGCTTCACGATATCGACAGGGATCGGGGCACTTCCAGCGACCGAGATCAACTCGAGCGCGAGGATGAGAACCGCGAAAGCGGAGAGAGCTTTGCGCATGGCCACCTCGTGTGGCCGCGACGCCGAGCGTCGCGGGAGATGACCTGATCATCCGGCGTCCAAGGGCGTTGAGGAGAGGGGAACTCCGGAAGTCGCAGGTCAGGAGAGAGAGGTGCGACGGGACCACTATATGTTCTGGATCCGTCATAGAACACTGGTCCACTGGTCTACCGGGTCCACTTCAGCCGCGAAAACTGGGCCTGAAACCATGTTCGCCTGTGCGCGACGAAGTTCACCGCTGCCTCTCCCGAAGGACCTCCACCACCCCCTTCGGAGCCCTTCATGCGGGCGCATGCCTCATCCAGTTGGCCGTGCTACCGTCCTGCTCGCTCCCGCTTCCCGCCCACACGAACCACGAGGGTTCCATGATGCCACGCCCCGTCCATCTGCTGCGCCTCGCCGCCGCTGCACTCCTGATCGGCGCACTCGCCGGCTGCAAGCCTGAAGATATGCACGTCACGACCATCAAGACGCTGCTGGACGACCCATCGCGCTTCGACAAGCAGACCGTTCGCGTCGCCGGCACGGTGACGCGCTCACTCGGGATCATGGGATACGGTGCTTACGAGGTCGAAGACGCCACGGGCAAGATCCCGGTCGTCACCAAGGAGAACGGCGCACCCCGGACCGGCGCCCAGGTCGGCGTCGAAGGCGAGTTCCGTTCGGCGTTCACCATGGGAAGCACGACCGGCGCCGCCATCGTCGAGAAGGGCCGCTACACGCCCAAGTGAAGGCCGGTCGGACCAGTCGACTTGCGAAGCGGGCGGTCCGGGTTCCTCGGGACCGCCCGCTTCGTCATCGGGGCACGGCGGGTGGAGCTCGCCGCCTCCAATGGCGGTCAGGCCAGCAACTCCTTCAACCGGTCATGCCCGCTGCGGCTCACCGGCAGCTGGCGGCCATCCCGCAGGACCGCGACACGCTGGTCCTTCGCGAGCAACTCGATGCGCGCGATGCACTCCACGTTCGCGACGTACGATCGGTGGATGCGCACGAAGCGCGCCGGGTCGAGTGATTCGGCGAGTTCGGCCAGCGGCTGGTGCTTGAGATGGGATCTCGCGCCGGCGGCCGTGTGCTCGTGAATCGACACATAGTCGTCCTGGGCTTCTACGAACTCGATGCGCTCGGTGGGAATCACGTGTACCTGGGCGCCGTCGCGCACCACGATGCGTTGCGCGAAGCGCCCGGGACCCCGGGCGGTGTGTGCGAGTGCCGTGGGCGAAGGCTCGGCAGGCGGCTCGGTCGCAGACGGTGTACCGGCGGGCTCGCCCCGCCGCGCGGCCGCGAACGCCAGACGCTCACGCGCGCGGCCCAGAGCCTCCGCGAGCCGCTCGCGACCGAAGGGCTTGAGCAAGTAGTCGACCGCGTGGACTTCGAAAGCCCTGAGGGCATATTCGTCGTAAGCGGTACAGAAGATGATCGCCGGCGTGCGGCCACCGTGCGCGTCCGGCTCCAACAGCTCCAGTACCTCGAAGCCGTCGAGCTTGGGCATCTGGATGTCCAGGAACACCAGGTCTGGCGCTTGCTCCGAGATGGCCTTCACGGCTTCGAAGCCGTTCGCCGACTCGCCCACGACCTCGAGATCGGTGTGCGCACCCAGATACTCCCGCAGCAAAGATCGCGCCGGGGCCTCGTCGTCCACCACAAGCACCTTCATGCGCTCAGCCACGCCCACCTCCCGTGCCCGTGATGGCGGGCAGCAAAAGTGTGACCCGGAACTTCTCGCCAGCGAGCACCGAACTCAAGTGCGCGTCGCGCGCCCCGAACACCTCCAGCCGGCGCCGGACGTTGTCCATTCCCACGCCCTCCCCGCGCCGCGACGGTGCCTCCGGATCGACCGGGTTCTCGACCACGACACGCAACTGGCTGCCTTCGCGGCGTGCCTCGATGCGCACCACGCCGCCGTCGACACAGTCCTGGATGCCGTGCTTGATGGCGTTCTCGACCAGCGGCTGCAGCAACAGCGGCGGCACCCGGCACTCCAGGGTGTCCGGATCGACGGCGCGCTCGACGCGCAGCCGCTCACCGAAACGCACCTGCTCGATGCCCAGATAGCGCTCGACCAACGCCAGTTCCTCGCTCAGGGAGACCGCATCGCGCGCGCCCAGCGCGAGCGTGCGGCGCAGGAAGTCGCCGAGGCCTTCGCACATCCGGCGCGCGCCCTCGGGATCCGTCCCCACCAGCGCGTTGATGCTGTTCAGGCTGTTGAACAGGAAGTGCGGATTCAGCTGCGCACGCAGGGCCCGCAGTTCGGCTTCGCGCGCGGTGACCTCGGTCTCGAGCACGCGGCGCTGCGCTTCGTGCGAGGCCGCGACGGCGAGATACAGATAGTGGGCGATGGCCGACAGCAGGTACAACGGCACGCCGGCCAGCGCGATCACTCCCAGGTCGCGCAGGATGTCGAGCCGCGACAGGTCGTAGTCCGGCAGGCGATTCACGAGCAGCACCGACCACGGCGCGCCGAGTGCCGCCCAGATCGCGCTGGCCTGCAGCGCGGCTGTCAGCTGTGCTCGGACGGCGCGACTCGTGATGCCGTCGCGCATCGGGTGTCGCCGGCATACCCACCACGCCGACAGCGCGACGAACGCGAACGCCACCTGCATGGGCACGGCGAACAGCAGCGCCGCTGGCCACGGGCGCGGGGTGATGACATGGAACACCCACGCCAGTGGCACACCGAACAGCGCGGCCGTCACGACCACCATGAGTAGCCGGACCGGCCGTGCGAGCAGCGGATGCATGCGTCAGGCGCCCGGCGGCGGCGGGGGGACGTCTTCCTTGATGATGGTGACACCGGACGGCTCGACCCGCACTTCCTTGCGCACGTGCGTACCATCGCCGCGGGTCACACCCACCTTCACGCCGCGGATCTCGCTGCGGTCGCGTTTGGCATTGCGGATCTCGATGCCCGCCATGACGACGAGCCCGCGCACCACGAGCGTCGTGCCGGCGCCGGCTTCGGTGCGCCGCGTGCTGTCCTCCACACCACCCATGATCGGGGACACTTCGGTCACCACATGCCAGTCCTCGGGCACGACGATCTCGATGCCGCCCCACCACGCGAACGTCTCGATCACCACTTCGGGCCCGCGCGGCTTGGAACCGCGCAGGTCGAGCTCGACGCCGCCCATGACCGCGGAGACCTCCATACCGACGAGATCCTCCGATTCGATCGTGCGCGACACGCCCCCCATGAACGCGAACGGCCGCGGGTAGGACTGCCGGTCGGCGGTGTCCGCAGCCTGGGGCCCGCGCATCGAGCGCCACACCAGCGAAGCCCCGACGACGATCATGAACAGCGGCCACAGCCGGAAGATGCTGATCTGGACGTAGCCGAGTTCGCGGGCCAGCATCCAGCCGCCGGCGATCAGGAACAGCACACCGCTCACCATGCGGCGAGTGCCGTCGAGCCCGGTGAAGCGCACGAAGCCATAGGCGATCAGCAGAACCGGCCACCAACGCAGCACCTGGTCGGCGTCGGCGATGCCGAGGTTCTCGAGCGTCCACAGCAGGCCGAGCGTGACCAGCACGATGCCGAACAGCAATCGCCCGGTGAAGCGCAGCCGCCCGCGCGCAGCTTCCCCCGAGGGCGAGGACCCGCCCCCGAAGCCACCACCCAAGCCACGATCATCGTTCGTGTTCATGTTCCACCTCCGGGACCGCATCGAGTTCACGAGTCGCGGGAGCGTGCACCAGGTAGGCCGCGAGCGCGAGCCCCATGGTCGCCGCCATCATCAGGATCATCAGTTGGCCGCCTATCGTGATCGCGGTATTCGCCACCGCTGCGCCGGCAGCCAGCGCGCTGGCCGGATTCCCCCACGCCACTAGCGCCAGCAGCGCGACATTCTGGACTACCAGCCACGCCGTGCAGGTGGCGAACACGATGTCACGCCATCGGCCCCAGCCCGTGCGAGTCTTGTCAGCAGACATGACCGTTGTCCTCCTTGCGCCAGAAGTAGGACGCCACCGCCTGCGAGAGCGAGCCGAGCCCCACCGCCACCAGAACGAGCGGCCAGCTGCGCGACCAGCCCAGTCCGTACCAGCCGTTGGCCGCCACCAGCAGCCAGCAGCCGATGCCGAACGTGCTCACACCCGAACCCAATGCGCGCGGGCTGCGCGCCGTGACCATCTTCGTGAAACCGATCCCGAGCGGGAACAATGCCCACCATGTGCTCATGAAGTCCCACGGCAGCTGTCCCGACATCGACAGCAGGAACACGATGCCCAGAGCGATCAGCACCACGCCCCACACCAACGTCTCGTTGCGGTCCTCGACTCGATCTCCTCGTTCGCGCATGGCGTCCTCCTCATTCCGTTGGCTCCGGCGTGGCGGCCCTTCCAGTTCCTGCCCTCTCCATCGCCGTCGCGACACAGGTGAAGTTACGGAACATGGGCGGTACGGTCGCGTGGCTTTCGGTCAATGGCGCGTGGGTGTCGGCCAACGACGCCGGCAGCGGGTGATCGGGGGCGCGATCGGTGTCACCCGAACACCGGGAGGCGCGACCGGCGCCACCCTGAAGTCATCGCGCTGCGGTCCCCCTGCGTGGGGGCGTTCCGAGCTGACTGCCTGGCGCAGACCGCGTGCGCCGGATGGCCAGTGCCAGCGAACCACCGACGATCACGAGCGCGATCGCGAACCACTGGAGGGCGTAGGACAGGTGCATGGTCTCGTCCGGCACCTCCCACGCGATCGCTTCCGGCGCGGCCTCGGTGCCCAGCCGGCGCGGCAACGCGGGATCGGGCAG
>JANNWR010000184.1:0-2907 GCA_031408715.1 bacterium | reverse complement strand
ATCGACGTCTGGGAGCATGCCTACTACCTGAAGTTCCAGAACCGCCGCGTCGAGTACGTGGCCGCGTTCGCGAGCGTGATCGACTGGGACGTGATCTCGGCGAGGTACCGCGAGCGGAAGTAGGAGCGCGCGAGTTCGCGTGCGCTGGCGCATGTGAATCTGAGACCGCCCCAAACAGCTCTTGAGCCTCTCCTGCTTTCGTGTCAGCCTTGATCACACGGGCATCTGGACATGGGGGAAGGGAGTTCAGGATGTGGCAGCAATCGGCGAGGGGCTTGGCTGGCGCAGTCGCCTACGTGTTGCTGTTTCTCGAATCCGCGGATGCGGCGACAACGGCGATCGCGTTGAAGCCACCCGTGACAGCCGAGATCGCCGTGGAGACCCGCCTGGCCAGTGGTGACGTCGTGCGGCTCCGTGACGCCGAGGGCCGGGTACTGCGCTTCGTATTCGAGCCGACGCCTTCGAGAACCCGTAGCGGCGAGGTGAGGCGGCATGGTCGAATATTCGTCAGCACTGACGACTCCGACCAACTGCCGAGACAGCCGCTCCCGCTCTGGGGCGATGATGAGGTGACTTTGATGCGGCTCGCCCTGCCAGCCTTGTCCGCGGCCGCCGCGCGGCGCGACTCGGTCCGGCGGCGATACCCTGAGAGTCGAATCCTGGGGGACACGCTCGAGCTGGCCGCGGCAAACTTCGAGTTCCCCGAGAGTGGTTACCACCTTGTCGAGCATATGATCGCGGGCCGACTGCGCTGGATCGAAGCGGTGCGGCGTGGCGACATGGCGTCCGAAGGCGAGACACTGAAGTACTTCTCATGGACTCGACCGCTGCGGGTGCTTTCCCTCGATTGGCTGGCCGTAGAAGGGGAGTGGCGCATCTTGGTAGAGGATTCCTTGCACCATGGCGGCAAGATTCACGTCCCGCGCGAGACTGGGAAACCTGCGGGGTTCGAGGATGAATCGGCCCGCTTCTCGACCGAGGAAGGTGAGGATACGGACGGCATCCTGCTCATGGCCGCGCAGTTGGCGCTTCGGTCAGGTATCGACAGTTCGGTGGGGTCCCGCAAGCGTTCCGGAGCGCTGCGCGTGGTCCGAGAACGAATGGCCCGTATTCTCGAGAAGCGGCGTCGGCTAGCCACGACATACCCCTTGCCCTGGTGAACGGCCGACACTGATGCGACTCACCGATCGGCGTACGGCTTTTTAGGAAGGTCGTTCAGGCGTGGGGCCGAGCGCTTCGCTTCAGCGCAACAGCGCCGTGATCTTTTCTTCGACGCGTTGGTGCAGGTCGGGAGTCGCGCCGTAGAACGAGCCGGCGTGCGCTCCGCCGGGACCGAACAGGTGCAGCGTCGGGACCGCGCTGACGTCGCCGAACGCGCGAGCGGATTGCGGCGTGGCGATGACCCACGTGACGGGGATGCCCAGCTCGTCGGTGAGCTTCTTGACCGCGGGTGCCGGCGATTCGACCGCGAACGCCACCACGGCGAGCTTGTCGCCGTAGCGTGCGCGCAGGTCGCCGAGCCAGCGCAGCGTGCCGCGGCAGGGCGGGCACCACGTCGCCCAGAACTCGACCACCACCACACGGTCGCGCAATGACGCCAGGCCGAGCGATTCGCCGGCGAGCGTGTTGACGTGCAATGACGGCAGTTGCGTGACGGCGGCATCGGCCGCGGGTGCGGCGATCGCACGCGCACCGCGCGTGTCGCCAGCGAGTGTCAGCTTCAGCATGCGCTCGAGATCGGCGCGGAACCTGTCCTGGCCCTCCGCACTCTTGATGGGGGCGTAGCGCCCGCCCTCGTTCGCATCGTCGGGGCCGTAGAACCCGAAGTCGTTGGGCGTGGCCACCAGCACGTCGTTCACGAACACGGCGGGGTACCGCGTCACGCCCAGACGCTTGGCGAGTTCGGATTCCCCGTAGTTCTCTTCGACGAAGCGGACGCGTCCCGCGAACTGCTGCACGACGTTCTGGGCCAGCAGACCTGCTGGGTCGGACAGGTTTCAGGTGAACGGCCAGCGCACCAGGGTGACCGTGGCGAGCGGACTGACGGGTGTGGCGACGGCGGGGGCGGTGCTCAGGGCGGCGAGGTAGGCGGGCAGCACTTCGCTCACGATGGCCGAGGCGAGCGGCGGGCTCGTGCCGGGGGCGGTTTCGGCGTCGACCTGGGCCAACTGCACGAACAGCTCACCGATACTGTGGTCCGTGCTGCCGCTCGCGAACCGTGTGGCGTATCGCGCCAGCGCCGAAGCGATGCTGTCGGGCGTCGGGCTGACCGGGTGCTCGCGCAGCGGCGCGTTGCGCGCGACCGCCTGCAGGTAGCGCAACAGCGCGCCATGGTGGAGCCCGAGTTTGTCGAGCGCGCGCGCCTCTTTCAATGCCGAACTCGCGCCGATGAACTCGGAGTGGCGGTCGACCGAGAGCGGCGGGTGGTACTCGGCGATCATCTCGGCCTGCAGCCGGTCGATCTCGGTGCGGATCGAGCGCAATGGCGGCACGCGGCGGTTCGTCGGCGCCGACAGCTTGCGGCAGAACGCCGCGAAGTCGCGCTGCGCGAGCGACGCGCTCATATAGAAGAGGCCGAACTCGGGCTGCGTGTTGCGGCCGTACTCGAGCGATGAGTCGAAGTAGGGCCGCATCTGCAGATAGGACGCCTCGGCGACCGCGCGCACAGCACACGGCGTGACGCGCGCGAAAGTCGTGCTGTCGGGAGGCAGGAAGTCGGACGCCAGCTCGCGTGACAACCGGCCGTGTTCGCGCTCGAATGCCGTAGCACTCAGGTCAGCCTTGCTGCGCGTCGCCATGCGCTGCGCAGCGCCAAGATCGGCGTACACGGCCGCGAGCCGGTGGAGCGCGTACCAGCGCCGGCCGCGGCCCAACTGCTCGAGTGCCCGGTCGAGCACGGGGGCCGAA
>JANNWR010000183.1:0-12005 GCA_031408715.1 bacterium | reverse complement strand
GGCTTGGTCTACGACCCGACGAATCCCGATGTCCAGACGCGAGGCATGAGTCCCTGCGACCTCGATTTCGATCGCACCGATGACGGCTCCCGCCAGCCGGCACTCGGCGACGTGACGAGCATCTTCGGCACGTTCCAGGCGTTCATCGAAGGCGGCAGCTACACCGTGACGGCGAACCCCGACACCGCACTCGGCTTTGCACCCACGCGGCTCTTCGACTTCGTCTGCCCGACCGCGAACCCCGATGTCGACGTGCTCCTGATGCCCGTGCAGCGCGCCGTGTACCTGAACGGTTTCATCCGCGACTCCAACAACGCCCCCGTGGCGGGCGCGGCACTCAAGTTCGACGACGCGAACGGCCGGCGGCAGCCGTCATTCAAGGCGGTCTCCGCCGCGAATGGTTCGATCCGCGAGGGCATCGCCCCAGGGATCTACCGCGTCACCATCGAGCCCCGAGCCGGCACCCCGTATGCGGCACTCCGTGTGCCCGGCGTGAACCTTACCCAGACCAGCACGGTGAACTTCACGATCTCGGTCGGGGCCATCGTCAGCGGATTGGTGACGGATGCTCTGGGCCGCCCGGTCGGGGCGGCGGACTGGGATGCCATCCTCGAGAGCGGAGCCGGCGCCGCCACGCCCGGCGACAACACCGGCTTCGATGGACGCTATCGCTACGTCGTGGCGCCGGGGATCTACCGCCTGCGCCTGACCCCGCCAGCATCCAGCGGATTGGACTCGGTCGTGTTCCGGAACGTCGCCATCACCCGGGACACGACGATCAACGTGGACTATGCCGCTCTGGGCGGTGGGGGAGGCGCTTCACCGGTCATCCGCTTCGCCCCCTTGGGCAACCCGACCCACACCCGTGCGAACCTGACCCTGGTCCTGAATCAGGCCGTGACTTCGGGCCTGGTCGAGGTCTACGATATCAGCGGACGTCGCGTTCGGGTGCTGCACGACGGCCCGCTCGCCGCGGGCTCGAACCCGCTGGCTTGGGATGGTCGCCGCGACAACGGTGCGCAGGCACATACCGGGGTGTTCCTGGTGCGTGCGCGCCTGGATGGATTCGAGCGAGTGACGCGCTTCGTGCTGTTGCCGTAGCCGCTTCGGGTCCCCAACGCTTTCGCAGGGCGCCGGTCAGCGATGCCACCTCAGGGGCATCGTGATTCCCCCAGATCGCGCGCCCTGTCTATCTTCCTGCCCGTGCTCAGTCGTCACTCACCACGGGGCGCCGTTCGTGGCCTGTGCCTGCACTTCGGCCACGGCCTTGTGATCGGCCGGGAAGAGCCCGACACGTGACAAGCGCTCGACCAACGGCACCCAGCGCGACTCGCGCGCGAACACCTGCTTGAAGAGCTTCAGCGCGTCGGACTTGCGGTCGTTCTGGTACATCGTCACCGCGGCCCAGAACTGCAACTCCACCACGTCGGGCGCGAGCTTCATCGCCGCCTCGTAAGCTTTCGCGGCCTCGGCTTGCTTCCCTTCCGTGGTGAAGTTGTCGCCGGCATCTTCGAAGTTGTAGGCGCGGCGCAGCCGGAGCAACCGGCGCAGTTCGGTGAGTGGTTCCGCGTGGTCCTCCACGCGCAGGTTCACGAGCACGTCATTCCATGGCTTGCCACTCGCCTTGCCCTTCACGACGATGATCGCCGCCGACTGCCGGCCGCGGATGTCACCGCCGGCCGTCTGGGCGGCCTCGAGCGCGATCAGCATGCGTTCGGCGAGATCGCCCTGCGCGGATTCGTATGCGGCCTTCATCGCCGGCCACACCCGGGCGTTCGCCATCAAGTTCGCCTGACACGAGAACTGGGCACCCTGGACGTCGCCGGCGTCCGGGATGCACAACGCGCCCGTGTGCGCGGCGACGTTGCCGTGCGAGTCGACCATCGCCACCTGGCGGCCGTCATTGTGCGCATCCGCGGCAAGCAGCGAATCGAGCGCCTGTCTGGCGGTGAATCCCTTGCGCATGAGATCCAGCCCATAGGGGCCATAGTCGATCAGCACCAGTGACTGCGTGGCGACCGCACCGACGCCGGCCTCGGCCCACGGCACGATGGGCCCCACGCTGAAGTAGTGCGACTGCACGGCCACGCCCATGTCGCCCGTGACGGAATCGCGCGCCACGATGGAGTAGGTGTGCGCGAGCGGCGAAGGCTTCCCGCCCGATGCGACCACGGCGAGCGTCGGCAGCAGCGAAGCGGACAGCAGAAGCGTCAGCAGATCGAACGCCATGACGGATTCCTCCTTGAGAACGGACGAGAAAGGCGCGGCGGCGCGCCGGACGATAGTGGAGTGCGGGACCGGGAGCGAGGGCTGTCACGGGGCTCACGTCCCGGCGATGGGGGCCCGGCGCCCCGCGTCCGCCCCGAGCGCGGCCGCGGTGGGCACGGGCGTGCTGCGCCACCGTGGGGCAGGTCCGGTATGCTGGCCGCCCACGTTCCGACTTCCTGACCGGAGATCCCCCGATGAGGCCGCTCACCCGGGTCGCGCTCGCCTTGGCGCTCGCGTCCGCCTGTACCATTCCCGTGCACGCCGCCGATGCCGCGCCGCGTCCGGCGCTGGCCACGGGCCGCACCGACTCGCCCGTGCGCATCGATGGCGTGCTGGACGAGGCCGCATGGGCCAGCGCGAGCGCGACGGAGGGCTTCCTGCTCATCGGGCCCCGCGAAGGTCAGGCGCCCGATGAATCCACCACGGTGCGCGTGCTGCGCGACGGCGACCGCGTGGTGTTCGGCATCTGGTGCCAGGCGAAACGCGCACCGCATTCCGGACTCGCTCCGCGCGACCAGATCACCGACGGCGACCACCTGTCGTTGCACCTGGACACCGATGGCGATGGGGCGCGTGCTTACATCTTCGGTGTGAACCCCTACGGAGTGCAGTTGGACGGCATCCTCACGCTGGAGCCCGACTTCAAGTGGGACGGTGTTTGGGATGCGGCAGCACATCGTGGTGCCGGGGAGTGGACCGCCGAGATCGCCTTGCCGTTCCGCATCATGCGCATCTCGGCCGCGGGCCGGCCGTGGCGGTTGTGGGTGCGGCGCGAGATCACGGCGTGGAACGAGGTGTCGTCGTGGCCGCCGTATCGCAATGGCACGCCGGGGCCGATCATGCTGCAGGCGGGGGATCTCACCGGGCTCGAGGACGTGCAGGGCGGACAGCAGTTCACGGTCGAGCCCTACCTATTCGGCACGTCGAGTGGCGATCGCGCGCTCGCTGTGAACGGCGGCACCGGTGGATGGAACGACGACAACACGCAGGATGTGGGCGTCGACGTGCAGGCGGCCGTCACGTCGTCGCTGGTGATGAATGCCACGATCAACCCCGATTTCAGCCAGATCGAAGCCGATGCGCTGCAGATCGACGTGAACCGGCGTTTCCCACTGCAATTCCGCGAGAAGCGCCCGTTCTTCCTCGAAGGCGCCGATCAGTTCCAGTCGCTGATGGACCTGGTGCAGACCCGTCGCATGGCCGACCCGCGCTGGGGCACCAAGTTCACCGGCCGCGTGCGCGGCTGGAACACGGGCGCACTGCTGGTGCGTGACGGCGGCGGCTCGGTGCTGGCGGGCTCGGCGTATTCGCCGCACGGCGACACCAACTCGACAGGGGACCTCATCCTGTCACGGCCCGGTTGGTACACGCTCGGCCGGGCGCAGTTGCCATTCGGCGAAGGGGCCAACATCGGGCTCCTCTACGGCGCGCATCGGCAGGACGAGGAGTCCCGCGGCTTGTCGGTGCGGCAAGGGCACACGCTCAACGGCTTCGGTGGTTTCGACTCGCAGTTGCGGCTGTCGCAGCACTGGACCACCGAAGCGCAGATCGTCGGCTCGATGACGCACTTGGACAGTGTCGGCGTGGCCAATCAGAACAACAACTTCCACGACTGGATGGGCGTGTGGCGCTTCCGCTACCGCGACCGTGCGCGTGAACTGCACTTTGGCGCGCGGCACTTGGGCGAGAAGTTTCGCGATGAAGTGGGCTATCAGGATTACTCCGGCGTGACCTACCGGCGGCTGGGCGGCTATTGGGATCTGTTCCCCAAGACCGGCCCATTGCAGCGCATCGCCCCCATCTTCGACGTCCTGCTGGTTCACGACCACACCGGCCGGCTGGAGCTTTCGAACATCGAGACCAGCACGGACTGGGAGTTCCGGGGCAATGCGTTCCTGAATGTGGGCTACGTGCACAACGACGAGCACTGGATCGATCGCACCTATCCGCTCGATCGCGTCCATGTGTTCGCGAACTGGCTGGCCTGGCGACCGTTGGCACTCGATCTCGAGGTCAACGTGGGCGATGCCATCTACTTTCGCGAGTCGCGCCAAGTCTGGAATGAGACCTACACCCTGAACGCGACTGCGCGCCCGGGGCCACGCGTCACCGCGGCCGCCAACATCGTGCGCTACCGGCTCGCGGACGAGCCGGGAGGACCTGATCTCAAGGACAGCGTCTGGCTGCTGGGCGTGAACACCAGCGTGCAGTTCACGCGCCGGTTATCGGCGCGCGTGTATCCGCAGTACGACAGCGGCGAGAAGCATCTCGACGTGAACGGCCTGCTGGGCTACGTGGTGCAGCCGGGCACCGTGTTCTACGCCGGCGTGAACAGTGGCTGGGACCCGGACCTGCGCCAGGGCCCCCGGCGCTTGACGAGCCGGCAGGTGTTCGCCAAGGCGAGCTGGCGATTCGCGCGGTAGTGTTGTGCGCATGGCGGACAGGAATCGAATCAGGCGGCAGGCACCCGTGGGCACGGCGAAGCGCGCTGCTCGGCCCGGGCGTGCCATGAAGCCAGCGGCTGGCGTCTCGCCCGCCCCCACGAACGTCCAGTTCTTCGCCACGCCGAAGGTCTGGCGCGCTTGGCTCGCGAAGCATCATGCGCTCGAGACCATGCTGTGGGTGGGATTCTGGCGTGTGGCCACGGGCAAACCGAGCATCACGTGGCCGAAGTCGGTGGACGAAGCGCTGTGTTTCGGCTGGATCGACGGCCTGCGGCGCGGACTCGATGCCGAGAGTTACGCCATCCGCTTCACGCCGCGGTCGGCCAAGAGCCCGTGGAGCCGCGTGAACATCAAGCGCTTCGCCGAGCTCGATGCGCTCGGACTCGTGCGGGCGTCAGGCCGGGCCGCACGCGCGAAGTGGGATGAGCGCACGCAGAAGACCGGTTACTCGCACGAGACGCCGGCAAGCGCGCTCGACGCCAAGGGTCTGGTCGCGGTGAAGGCGCACGCGCACGCGTGGCGTTTTTGGGAAGCGCAGACGCCGTCGTATCGGAAGGGCGCCGGACACTGGGTGGTGAGTGCGAAGCGTGAAGAGACCCGCGCCGCAAGGCTCGCCACGCTCATCGACTGCTGTGCGCGCGGCGTCGGCATCCCGCCATTCGCCAAGTGGGTGAAGGTGAAGCCACCAGGGCCCTGACTCATTCGCGGTGCCGGTGGCGAACTCGGAGTTCAGGCAGAGCACCACCTGGCGGTGGCGGGACTGAACTTCCCGGAGATCGTCCGTATGTCCCGCCCTTCCGGATACGCTGTGCACCGTCATCTGCGTACATGAACCATGGCGTGACGAGTGCTCGAGCGACTATGCTCGATTCTGGCGTGCGTGCCCGCCTGAACTTGCTGGTGACCGAACCCCGCTCTCTCCCGGAGGTGTCATGCCGCGTCGTCTCCCGAACGTCGTCGTTCCCGTCGCATCCGACCGTGAAGCACGCGTGGTGCCCCGTCGTGACTTCCTCGCCCGCACGGCTGCGGCATTCGGTGCCGGGCTGCTGGCATTCGCAGGTCGTCCGGCGCTGCCGGGTGGTGACGAAGCGCGCGCCGCCACCACCGGGTTGGACCCGTTCATCGGCGAGATCATCCTGTTCACGGGCAACTTCCCGCCCCAGGGCTACGCTTTCTGCGATGGGCAACTGCTGCCGATCGCACAGAACACGGCGCTGTTCTCGATCCTCGGCACGACCTATGGCGGCAATGGAGTCTCGACCTTCGGTTTGCCCGACCTGCGCGGTCGTGTGCCGGTACATTCGGGCTCGAGTGCCGGGCCCGGCCTGCCCTTCGTCGACCTCGGCGAGATGGGCGGCGAGCGGAACCACACTCTCAGCAATCCGGAGATGCCGGCTCACACGCATGTGGCGTTCGCCGACAGCGGCAACGGCACGCAGAGCAGTCCGGCCGGCGGCCTGCCGGCGCGCGATCCGTCCGGTTCGCCGGTGTACAGCACGAACGCAGTCGCCTCACTTGCCGGCAACGCCATCGGCGCAACGGGTGGCAATCAGCCGCACAACAACATGCAGCCTTACACCGGGCTCAACTACTGCATCGCGCTTTTCGGGATCTTCCCGCCGCGCAATTGAGCGGACCCTTGCACGCGCCGAGCGCGCGTGCCGAAAGGAGGTCCGCCATGAGGCGTGGCCAGTCGTGCCTGTGGGCGGTGATCGCCGCCGCGATGCTCGTGCCCATGGGCGCGAGTGCGCAGTACGTGTTCTATACCGACACGAATCAGCCGTCACCCGCGCTGCGGCGCTGTTCCCCCGACGGTTCGTCCCCGGCTGCGCGTTCCTTACCCGCGAACACACTGCCCGAAGGCCTGGCGTATGACGCCGTGCACAACCAGCTGTATTGGGCCGAGGCCACGTTCTCGGGGGCCCGCATCCGCCGTACCGATGCCGGGCTCGGTGCCGGCACGACCGTACTCGCGGGGCTCGGCAGCCTGCGCGGCATCGCGGTCGACGGCGCCACCGGCTGGATGTACTGGACGTCGAGCGACCATGTCGGTCCGGCGACCATCAATCGCGCGCATCTCGATGGCAGCGGGGCACAGGTGCTGCTGAGCCTGGCGGGTTTCAATCCACGCCAGATCACCATCGATCCGGTGGCAGGCAAGCTCTACTGGGCCGAGCTCGAGTTCCCGGGCATCGCGCGTTGCAACTTCGACGGCACGGTGGGCGAGATCCTGGTCCTGGGGCCGACCAGCCGCCCCTACGGGGTCGCCATCAACCCGGCGACACTTGAAGTGTGGTGGAGCGAATACGCCACGGGGTTCATCCAGTCGGCGGTGTTCCCGCCATCGCCGCAATCTGCACCGGCGGACGCGACCGATCCGCCTGAGCAGGATCTCGCCGCACGGTCTGCGGTGATGCTCGTATCGGCTCGTGCCGGTTCGGCTCCCACGGCGGCCGCGATCAGCGTGGGCGGCTTCGTGAATCCCACCTACCTGGCGCTCGATCTGGTCAACTCACGCCTGTTCGTGTCGCAAGCGGGAGCAGGCGTGACCGCGCTGCGCCGGCTGAACCTCGTGACGCAGGCGATCACCACGTTGTCCGCGCCACAGACGTCGTTCGGGGGTGTGGCGTGGTACCCGAACAGTCTCGTGGATGTGTCCGATGGCACGCCGTCGCGCCCGCCCGTGGCGCTGGTACTGCGCGCCGAGAACCCCGCGCGCGGCAACGCCACGATGGAGTTCGCGCTTCCAGACGAAGCCGACGTGACACTGGACGTGCTCGACACCGCGGGTCGTCGCGTCGCATCGCTGGCGGAAGGCCGGCACGCGGCGGGCGAGCATCGACTGACATGGACCGGGCAGACGGCCGCGGGCCGGGCCGCACCGGGCATGTACCTGTTGCGACTGGAGGTCGGCGGTCGGCAACTGACCAAGCGGTTCGCCTACTTGAGGTAGGCGTCACGACGGACAAACGAACAGCCGGACTCGAACCACCCTCGAGTCCGGCTGTTCCATTGCGGTCGGCGCCTCGTGCCGCGTGCTCGCGTCGCGCTATCGCGTCACCACGAGCCGGACGCCGCGAGTCCCTGAACGACCAGTGTCTCGTCCCAGATTGCGGAGGCGGCTCACATTCGAAGCAGAGTATGAACCCGCGAGCTCAGCCCCGCTCGCCCCAGCGGTCCCCCAGCGCGAACACTCCGCCCGGGTCGAGTTGACTGCGCAGTCGTGTGCGCAACATCGCGATAGGCCCATCGCCCAGGAGCGCAGGAAGTGCCGCGCCGCGGGCCTCGTTGAGTGCGAAGCCGCGTCCGGCCAGTTCGGACACGAGTGCCGCGACTTCTTCGGGCGCGGGCCACAGGTGCAACCGTCCACAGGCCGCATGGAACATCATCCGTTCCGCCACGGGGCGGGCCGCGAGGAAAGCGATCGCATCGGGCGTATTCGCCGCGGTGGTGAACGTCAGCCGCGTGCCCGGCATCTCCTCGCAGTCGGCCAGTTGCTGCCAGAGCGGCGGCACGCTCGTGTTCTGCACCTTCACACGCGCAGCACCCAACGAGTCGCGCGCGAATGTCGCGCAGTCCGTGACCCACGCGTCGTCGTCCTCGAAGCCGGCGATCACGGCGAACGGCGCATCGGAGGCGAGTACCGGGTTCTTGGCCGCGATGGCCTTGCCGATCACCGTGAGCGCGGCCGGCTCGCGGCGCGGCCAGTCGCGCCAGCGGTTCGCGTCGGCGAGCGTGGCAGCGTCGATGCCCCACAGCATCGCACAGCGTGCGGGTGGCTGGGGCAGCAGCTTGAGGCTTGCTTCGAGCAGTACGCCGAGTGCGCCGCGGGATCCGACGAGCAGCCGATGGGCGGCGTGACCCGCCACGTTCTTCACCACGCGGCCGCCGGTCTTCGCCAGCACGCCGTCGCCGGTGACGAAGCGCGCTCCCAGGATGCGGTCGCGCGGTGCGCCCAATGCTCGCCGGCGCGCACCACTCGCATTCGCCGCCAACACGCCGCCCAGCGTGGCGCCCCAGGCTTCGGCGGCCTCGAGCGGCAACTCCTGCTTCTGTGTGGCGAGTACGGCATGCAGGTCGGCGATGGTGATACCGCACTCGGCCGTGACCGTGAAATCGTCCGGGTCGTACACCGTGATGCGCTTCATGGCGGTGAGGTCGAGTGCGACGTCGTAACGCTCGGGGGCCGTCTCGCGCGCCAGTGCGACGCCACCGCCCCATGGCACGAGCGCCAGTTTCTCGGCGGCGGCCTGCTTCATGGCGTCGGCCACCTCGGCAGCGCTCTCGGGTCGCCAGGCCTGCTTGGGCGTCATGCCGCTCATGGCGAAGCGTGCAGCTTCGATGGTTCGCGGCGCGCTCAGGCTCAGGCCTAGATCCATGGGCCCTCCGCGGTGCTGCTGGCCGCGAAGCCGCGCATGCTCTCGAACGAGTGCATGTGCCTGGCTTCGCCACAGCCGCTGCCGCCGGGCAGGATCTTGCCCGGGTTCAGTCTTCGCTCGGGGTCGAATGCCGCGCGCACGCGTTCCATGATGGCCAGGTCGTCGGCGGTGAACAGCTCCGCCATCATCGGGCGCTTCTCGATACCCACGCCATGCTCGCCCGAGATCGTGCCGCCATACTCGATGCACATGCGCAGGATGCGGTGCGACACCTCGAGCGCGTCGGCCTGCTGCTGTGGGCTGTTGGCGTCGAACAACACGTGCGGATGCAGGTTGCCGTCGCCGGCGTGGAACACATTGCCGGCCTCGAGGCCTTTCTCGGCCGCGAATGCGTAGACGTTGGCGAGTGCTTCGGCGAGCCGTGTGCGCGGCACGACGCCATCCATGATGGTGAACCCGCTTGCCGTTCGGCCGTAGGCGCCGAATGCGGACTTGCGGCCCTTCCAGAGCAACGCGCGTTCGTCGGCGTCCTTGGCGATGCGCGTGCTGCGCGCCTTCAGTTCGCGGGCGATCGCCGCGATCTTCTCGGCCTGCGCATCCAGCGTGACCACCGGGCCGTCGACTTCGATCAGCAGCACAGCCGCCGCGTCCGTGGGCAGGCCGATGTGCAGCCATTCCTCCACCAGTGTGGTGGTGTGGCGATCCATGATCTCCATGGCCGCAGGCACGATGCCGGTGGCGATGACGCGCGACACGGTGTTGCAAGCGTCCGCAACGCTCATGAAGTCGAACAGCAGCGTCTTCACGCCTTCCGGGGTGGGTAGCAGTCGCACGCAGATCTCGGTGACGATCGCGCACGTGCCTTCGCTGCCTGCGATCACGCTCAGGAGGTCGAAATCCGGGGAATCCAGCGCTTCACCGCCCAACGTGACCGCCGTGCCGTCGGCAAGCACCACCGTGGCGCCCAGCAGGTGATTGAACGTCACGCCGTACTTCAGGCAGTGCGGGCCGCCGGCGTTGGTGCTCACGTTGCCGCCGATGGTGGACACCTGCTGCGAGGCCGGGTCAGGCGCGTAGTAGAGCTTTCGTTCGGCAAGCTGCTGCGACAGCCACAGGTTCACGAGTCCGGGCTGCACCCACGCGAACATGCGTGCTCCGTCCACGCGCAGCACTTGGTCCATACGGTTCAGGCTCAGCGACAGCCCGCCCTGCTCGGTGGTCGCCCCGCCTGCGAGCCCGGTGCCCGCGCCACGCGGCGTGACCGGTATGCCCTTGGCCCGTGCCCAGCGCACCAGTGCGCTCACTTCGTCGGTGCTGCGCGGCAGCACCACGGCATCGGGCGGCCGGCGTTCGAGCGTGAGCGCGTCGGCCTCGTAGGTGAACAGCGCGGCTTCACTCGCCAATACGCCACTCTCGCCCAACAGCGCGCGGAGCTCGGCGAGATCGGCGGACGTGAGCGCCACGAATCAGGCTTCCTGCGGAGTGCGCAATCCCGCGGCTTCGGCGAGCCGGTCGAGCACGTCGGCCACCTGCTGGTAGCCCGTCTGCAGGAGGAAGCTGCTCGACCGCCCGTACGACTTGGCCCCGACGATGAAGAAACCCGGCTCGGGGTTGGCGAGCAGATCGGCGCCGAACGCCGGGACTTTGGCGCAATCAGTCGTGCCCGCGTCCTGCAGCGCGGCCGCCAGCTTCATGGGGGCGAGCGATTCATAGCACTCGTGCACGCGCAGCTCCTGCGTCAGCGTGCGGTCGGGAGTGTAGCCGCAGTTGACGATGACCTGATCGGCCTCCTCGATGCGCGCACCCGCCGGGGTGGCCATCTGCACGCGGTAGCGATGCGTGGCCGAGTTGTACTCGAAGCTCTCGATCTCGCAGCCGCCCGCCCAGTGCACCGCGTCGTGCGTGTTGTCCTGTAGCTTGCGCGCCTGCGCGTAAAGCGCCGCGCGCGCCGGCAGCGAATCGTGCTCGACTTCGCCGGCGAAGCCGGGCGTCTCACGCCGCGTCACCCACGACACGCGAGTACCTGGCACTTCGTTCGCGAGCTGGGCCAACGCCAGCACCGTGGTCGCCGCCGAGGCCCCGCCGCCGATCACCAGTACGGTCTTTGCGGCGTAGCGTTCGCGTCGCAGTACCAGCACGTCGTCGGGGTGGTAGCTCATCTGTGGCGCCAGGTAGCTCTCACTGCGCGCGGGGATTCCGCCGGTGCCAGCCCACAGCGGCTGGCCATACGTACCCGTGGCATCGATCACCGCGCTCGCGTGCAGGAAGTTCTCGCGCCCGCCCGCGTCGCGCACCAGCAGCCGGAAGGGTTTGTCGTTGCGCGCGGTGCCACCGGCACGTTCGTTCTTGCGGGCGCTGTGGCGCGACACGTGCGCCACCTGGGTGAGCACATGCACGCGCGCCTTGAGCTCAGGGGTCGCCGCGAGCGGCTGCAGCACGCGCTCGGCCAGTTCCAGTCCCGTCGGACAGGAGTCGTCCGCGGGTGCAGCGTGGCCATGCTTGGCCAGCAAGCGCGCACTCGCAGCACCCACGTTCATACGCCACGGCGTGAACATGCGCACGTGCCCCCACGCCAGCAGGTGCGCGCCCGGTTCGCCGCGTTCGAACACATGGACATCGAAGCCCAGCTCGAGTGCGAGAGCCGCAGCTTCGAGGCCGACGGGGCCGGCACCGAGGATCGCAAGCGAATGACGGGGGGTCGCGGGCATGGGAACTCCGGGTGGCACGGGAGGAGGATGGCTGAGGTCGCGAGTATAGCTCGCCGGAGGCTGGGTTGTGGCGCGCGGGCCACGGGAGCAACATGCTGAGGCACGACACTGGTCGGGGGTTCCCATGCCCGCGACCTGCCTCGAGACAGCCTCCCCGGCTCGAAAGGAAGACGAATGGCCGCCCTTCCCGTGACATGCCGCCGCTT
>JANNWR010000182.1:0-13597 GCA_031408715.1 bacterium | reverse complement strand
GGCGTCGACAAGATCGTCCCGGTCGATGTGTACGTGCCCGGCTGTCCGCCGCGGCCCGAAGCGCTGATCCACGGCATCATGAAACTTCAAGAAAAGATCCTGACCGCCAAGATCGAGTTGGGGCCCATCGCCCGCAAGCGGCCGCGCAAGCGCAAGGGAGAGGCCTGATGCCACTCGCCCCCGAGCGCGTCGAGCAGAAGCTGCGTGAGCGGTTCCCGGCGGTCGCGATCGAACGCCAGTTGGGCGAGGCCGTGCGCGACCACACGCTGATCGTGCCGGCCGAGCATCTGGTCGAGATGTGCACGTTCCTGCGCGACGACGACGAGCTGGCGTTCGCCATGCTGTCGTGGATGGGCGGCGCGGACTACCTGCCGCGCGTGCCGCGCTTCGAGTGCATCTACAGCCTGCTGTCGGTCAAGCATGTGGCCCGCTTCACGCTCAAGGTGATGGTGAGCGAGGAGCAGCCCAAGCTGCCGACCGTGTCCGGCGTGTGGCCGACCGCCAACTGGCACGAACGCGAGGCGTACGACTTCTATGGCATCACGTTCACCGGGCATCCGGACCTGACGCGCATCCTGCTGCCCGAGGACTGGGTCGGCTGGCCGCTGCGCAAGGACTCGCCGCTCGGCTATGAAGAAGTGGCGTTCACGCATAACACGCCGGGGCGCACCGTGCCCTCGCCGAGCCTCAAGAAGCTCGCACCCAAGAAGGTTCGATACCGTGCGCAGTGAGACCATGACGCTGAACATGGGGCCGCAGCACCCCTCGACGCACGGTGTGTTGCGTGTCGCGTTGGAGCTCGACGGCGAGACCGTGGTCGCGTGCAAGCCGATCATCGGCTACCTGCACACGGGCATGGAGAAGCAGGCGGAGTACAAGACGTACACGCAGTCGATCCCGCAGACCGACCGCATGGACTACATCTCGCCGATGAGCAACAACCTGGCGTTCTGCCTGGCGGCCGAGAAGCTGCTCGACGTCACGGTGTCGGAGCGCGTGCAGGCCATCCGCGTGCTGCTCACCGAACTCACGCGCATCAGTTCGCATTGCGTGTGGCTCGGCACGCACGCCATCGACATCGGCGCTCTCACCGTGTTCTGGTACTGCTTCCGCGAGCGCGAGAAGGTGCTCAGCATCTACGACATGGTCTCGGGCGCGCGCATGACCGCGAGTTACTTCCGCGTCGGCGGCCTGGCCATGGACATCCCCGAGGGTTTCCTGGCGCGCTGCGAGAAGTTCGTCGACGAGATGCCGGCGCACGTCGACGAGTACGAGTCGCTGCTCACCAAGAACCCCATCTGGATCGCACGAACGCGCGGGGTCGCACCCCTCAAGGCGGCCGACGCCATCGCCTGGGGTGTCACCGGCCCGTCGCTGCGCGGCTCCGGCGTGAACTGGGACCTGCGGAAGACCATGCCGTACTCGGGCTACGAGACCTACGACTTCGAAGTGCCGCTGGGATCGAACGGCGATGCCTTCGACCGCTTCCAGGTCCGCGTCGCCGAGATGCGCCAGTCGACGCGTATCGCCAAGCAGGCCATCCAGCGCATCAAGGCGCTGGGCGAGAAGGGCGAGTACCGCGTGCGTGACTACAAGTACGTGCTGCCTCCCAGGGAAGAAGTGAAGACGTCGATGGAAGCGCTCATCCACCACTTCAAGATCGTCGCGCACGGTTTCTTCCCGCCGGTGGGCGAGGCCTACCAGGCCGTCGAGGCGCCGAAGGGGGAACTGGGCTTCTACTTCGTGAGCGATGGTTCCCCGCGCCCATGGCGCATGAAGGTCCGCTCGCCTTCGTTCGTGAATCTGCAAGCACTCCCGCTCATGGTAGAAGGCAAGCTCGTGGCCGACGTCATCGCCGCGATCGGCAGCATCGACATCGTGCTCGGGGAGATCGACCGATGAGTCACGCTCCCGTGATGCCCACCGACGGGCCCGCCACGCTGACGTGGCCGGACAAGGCCAAGGCAGAAGTCGCCGACGCGCTGTCGCGCTATCCGGTGCCGCGCTCGGCTGTGCTGCCCGTCCTGTGGATCGCGCAGAACGAATGGGGCTGGCTGTCACCTGCGGCGCTGCGACTGGTCGCGCTCAGTGTCGGACTGCCGGAGTCCGAGGTGTTCGGCATCGCGACGTTCTACACCATGTTCAACCTGAAGCCGGTGGGCCGCCACCATCTGCAAGTGTGCATGACGCTGTCGTGCTCGCTGATGGGTTCGGACAAGCTGTTCAAGCACCTGCAGCACAAGCTCGGTGTCGGCCATGGCGGGACCACGCCTGACGGCCGCTATACGCTGCGCAAGGTCGAGTGCCTCGCCGCCTGTGGCGGTGGTCCGTGCATGCAGGTGGGCTTCGACTATCACGAGAACCTCGACGAAGCGAAGGTGGACGCCCTTCTGGAGACGCTCAAGTGAGCCGCGGCCCTCTGCTGTTCAAGGACATCGACACGCCGGGGCTGTGCACGCTCGACGTCTATCGCAAGGGCGGCGGCTACGCCGCCGCCGCCGCGACGCTCGGCAAGACGGCTGCGGACCAGGTGATCGAGGTCGTCAAGGCTTCGGGCCTGCGTGGTCGTGGCGGTGCCGGCTTCCCGACCGGCTTGAAGTGGAGCTTCGTGCCCAAGGGCTCGCCCAAGCCCAAGTACATCGTGTGCAATGCCGACGAATCCGAGCCGGGGACGTTCAAGGACCGCGAGCTCATGGAGAAGAACCCGCACCTCTTGATCGAGGGCATGATGCTGGCGGGCTACGCGATCGGCTCGCATGTCGGCTACATCTACCTGCGGGGCGAGTTCGAGTACATCCAGCGCATCCTCGACAAGGCGATCGCCGAGGCGCGCGCCGCGGGCCTGCTGGGCGACAACGCCATGGGCTCGGGTTCCGCGTTCCAGCTGCACACGCATCTGGGCGCCGGTGCTTACATCTGCGGCGAAGAGACCGCGCTGTTGTCCTCGCTCGAGGGCTACCGCGGCCAGCCGCGCTTGAAGCCGCCCTTCCCGGCGGTCGAGGGCCTGTACGCCTGCCCGACGGTCGTCAACAACGTCGAGACGCTCATGGCGGTGCCGCCCATCGTCAAGAACGGCGCGGCGTTCTATCGGCAGTGGGGCACCGAGAAATCGGCCGGCACCAAGCTGCTGTCCGTCTCGGGGCCGGTGAAGCGTCCGGGCAACTACGAAGTCCCGCTCGGCTATTCGATGAAGTCGCTGATCGAGAACGACTGCGGCGGCATGCGCGAGGGCCTGAAGCTCAAGGCCGTGATCCCCGGCGGCTCCTCGGTGCCGATGCTCCCCGCGGCCGACCTCGATACCGGGCTCGACTACGAGAGCATGAACGCCAAGGGCACGTTCCTGGGTTCCGGTGGTGTGATCGTCATCGACGACCAGACCTGCATCGTCGACGCGCTGTGGAACATCACGCGCTTCTACCAGCACGAGTCGTGCGGCAAGTGCACGCCGTGTCGCGAAGGCACCTACTGGATGAGCGAAGTGCTCGAGCGAATCGAGAACGGCACCGGCCGCGACTCCGACATCGACCTGCTCGCGGACGTCGCGGACAACATCCTGGGAAAGAGCTTCTGCGCGCTGGGCGACGCTGCGGCCATGCCCGTGCAAGGCGCGCTCAAGCACTTCCGCGCGGAGTTCGAGCACCACGTCAAGCACAAGACCTGCCTGGCGAATCGCCGCCGTGAAGCGGTCGCGGAGGTGCGCGCGTGAACAAGCTCGTCCACAAGCTCGTCAAGGTCACGATCGACGGTCGCACGGTCGAGGTTCCGGCCGGCACGCTGGTCACCGATGCCGCACGCACGGCCGAAGTCCACGTCCCGATCTTCTGTTCGCACGCCAAACTGCCGCCTCTGGGCGCCTGCCGCATCTGCGTCGTCGAAGTCGGCACGCCGAAGCTCGGCCCCGACCGACAGCCGGTGCTCGCGGCCGACGGCACGCCGGAGATCGCGTGGATGCCCAAGGTGCAGACCGGTTGCACGACGCCGGTCACCGACGGCATGCACGTGCGCACCGCTTCGAACACGGCGACCAAGGCGCGCAAGGGCGTCATGGAGTTCCTGCTCGTGAACCATCCGCTCGACTGCCCGGTCTGTGACGAGGGCGGCGAGTGCCAGCTGCAGGACCTGGCGTTCGCGTTCGGACACGATTCGTCGCGCATGGACGAAGCCAAGCGCACGTTCGACAGCGAGGACCTGGGCCCGATCGTGAAGAAGGAGGCCAATCGCTGCATCGTGTGCATGCGCTGCGTGCGCTACTGCGATGAAGTGATGGGCGAGAACGCGCTCACCGCGCACCAGCGCGGCGTGCACACCGAGATCTCGTCGTTCGACCGCCAGCCGCTCGCCTGCGAACAGTGCGGCAACTGCGTCGAGGTCTGCCCGGTCGGCGCGCTGACCGCGCTGCCTTACCGCTTCAAGGCGCGACCGTGGGACCTGCGCCAGCACATCACGGTGTGCGAGTGGTGCTCGAACGGCTGTTCCGTGCGACTGGGCGTGCGTGGCATGGAGATCCTGCGCGCACGCGGCACCGAGTTCCGCGGCGTCAATCAGGAGTACCTGTGCGTGCGCGGCCGCTTCGGCCACGACTTCGTCAACGCCGCCGACCGTCTGACGCTGCCGCTCGTGCGCAACGGCGCCGCGTTGCAGCCCTCCTCGTACGACGAAGCGGTCGCGTTCGCCGCGGCCCGGCTGCGCGACATCATCGCCACGCACGGCCCGGATTCGGTCGCGTTCCTGGGTGGCGACAAGCTCAATATCGAAGAGCAGTACCTGTTCCAGAAGCTCGCTCGCGGTGTGCTCGGTACGCCGCACATCGATGCGCGCACACGCGTGGCTGCGGCGGTCGCCGGCGATGCGGTGCTGCGCGCCACGGGTGGCGGACGGCCCGGGCTGACGTTCGACGCGCTCTATGGTGCGCAGGAAGTGCTCGTGCTGTTCGAGGACCTGCAGGGCGAAGCCCCGCTCGCGCAGGCGGCGGTCGTGCGCGGCTTCCGTCAGCACGGCCTGCACGTCACCGTGGCGCATGCGCGCCGCGTGAAGCTGGCGCGTCCGCGCTTCAAGGGCGCCTGGCTCGGGTTGAAGCCCGGCTCGGAACTCGCCCTGACGCTGGCGCTCACGAAGGCGGCACTCGACCTGGGACTGCCCGAGGGCACGCCGGCCGATGTCGGCAGTGCACTCGAAGCACTCAGAGCTTCGCTCGCAAGCTGGACGGCCGAGAAGTGCGAAGCCGAGACCGGTGTCGCGGGTGCGATGGTGGCCGCGGCGGCCAAGCGCATGCGCGATGCGACCGACAAGGCGCTGCTGTTCGGCCGCGGCGTGCTCGAGCACGCGCAGGCCCCGGCACTGCTGCAGGCGATCGAGAACCTGGCGTGGGCAACTGGCGCCATCTCGGCGCTGAACTCGAATGTCATGGCGTTCGGCGCGCATCACGACAGCGCGGGTGCGCTCGAGATGGGGCTCACGCCCGATACGCTGCCGGGCTACGGCCGCAGCAGTGACGCCGCGGCGCGAGCCACGTTCGAGAAGTCGTGGGGGCGCATGCTGCCGGCGGCCGGTCAGCCGGCGCGCGCGGCACTTGCCGCTGCGGCCGAGGGCAAGGTGCGCGCGCTGTGGATCGTCTCGGACGACCTGCTCGCGAGTGCGGCCGATCGCGCTCTGGTCGAGAAGGCACTCGAGAAGTGCGAGCTGGTGATCGTGAACGAGTTGTTCTTGACGCGCACCGCGGCACGCGCACATGTCGTGTTCCCGGTCGCCGCGTTCGCCGAAAAAGAAGGCGCCACGCTCAACAGCGAACGCCGGCTGCAGCGCTCGAATCGCGCGCTGTCCCCGCGCAAGGGTGCGCGTGCGGACTGGGAGGTGTTCCAGGCCGTGGCTCAGGCGCTGGGCGCCGACTGGCGTTATCGCACCGCCGAGGACGTGTTCCGCGAGATCGCGCGGCTCGTGCCCGGCTTCCAGGGACTGTCTTACGCGACGCTGCTGCCCGACGGCGCACTGCTGGGTGAGTCGCGCGTCGCCGCGCGCGTTGTCGCGGTGGAGGCCACCTCGGCCACGGCCGCCGGCGACGGGCTGTGGCTGCTCTCGGGCGGCACGCTGTTCGCCGACGGCAGCTTGTCGGCGCGCTCCAACACGCTGTCGAAGTTGGCTGGTGCGGCGCGCGCGCGGCTGTCGCCGGCCGAGGCCTCGCGTCTCGGTGCGACGGCGGGCGATCGGGTCGAGCTCACCGGCCCGGCCGGAACGATCACGCTCGCACTCGAGATCGACGATTCGGTGCCCGCGGGCGCGGTGTTCGTGCCGTACGCGGGGGCAGAACTCAATCGGCTGGGCATGCCGGGTACCACCGGGCTGCGCGTGACCGCGCGCAAGTCCGCGGTAGCCGCCGCGGCCGGCGTCCAAGGGTAAGGGGAGGGAGTCGCCAGGATGGCCGCCTTGTGGAGCATCCCCGCCGTGCAGGTCTTCACCTGGGCGCTCGTCAAGGTGCTGATCATCCTGCAGGTCATGCTGGGTCTGGTGTCGTACCTGATCTACGCTGAGCGCAAGATCTGCGGACACATGCAGGCCCGTGTCGGTCCGAACCGCGTGGGTCCTTACGGCCTGCTGCAGCCGATCGCCGACGCCCTGAAGCTCCTCTTCAAAGAGGAGTTCATCCCGGCACAGGCCAACAAGGTCATCTTCCACATCGCGCCCATGCTGGCGGTGTTCCCGGCCATCGTGACGTTCGCCGTGATCCCGATGGGGCCGCCGCCGATGTTCGTGGTGACCGACATCAACGTCGGGCTGCTGTTGTTCATGGCCATGTCGAGCATCGGTGTCTACGGCATCACGCTCGCCGGCTGGTCGTCGAACAACAAGTACGCGCTGCTGGGCGGGCTGCGTTCGTCGGCCCAGATGATCTCGTACGAACTGGCCATGGGGCTGTCGACCATCCCGGTGATCCTCAAGTCCAGCACGCTGTCGCTCGTCGGCATCGTGAATGCGCAGGCGGGTTTCTACCAGATCCCCGGCACGCCGGTGTGGCTGCCCAACTGGGGCATCTTCCACTGGTACCTGATCATCCCGTTCTTCATCTTCCTGATCACGGCGTTCGCCGAGACCAATCGCGCGCCGTTCGACCTGCCCGAGGCGGAAGGCGAACTCGTGGCCGGATTCCACACCGAGTACTCGTCCATGAAGTGGGCGCTGTTCTTCCTCGGTGAGTACATGAACATGATCGTCATCAGCTCGATCGCGGTGACGCTGTTCTTCGGCGGCTGGCATGGCCCCGGCCCGGCGTGGGCCGGTCTGGTGTGGTACCTCGCCAAACTGTTCACGCTGCTGTTCTTCTTCATCTGGGTGCGCTGGACGTTCCCGCGGCTGCGTTACGACCAGCTCATGGGCTTCGGCTGGAAGGTGCTGCTGCCGGCCTCGATCGTGAATGTGCTGATCGCAGCGCTGTGGCTGTACGGGAAGGGGCCGCACTGATGCTCGCGCTGTTTTTTGGATTTGCCGCCCTGCTGGTCGTGTGCTCGCTGCTCGTCGTGCTGCACAAGAACCCCGTCACCAGCGCGCTGTTCCTAGTGCTGGCGTTCTGTGCGCTGGCGGGCATCTACCTGCTGCAGGGCGCCGAGTTCCTGGGGATGGTGCAGATCGTCGTCTATGCCGGCGCGATCATGGTGCTGTTCCTGTTCGTGATCATGTACCTGAACCTGCAGCACGACGTCGAGACCGGCGTGCACACCGCTGTGCGCCGTGGCATCGGCTGGCTGGCGGGCGCGGCGCTGCTCCTGGTGAGCGTCACGCTGCTGCGCCGGGGCTGGTTCCTGGGTCCCGCGAACGAGGCCGTGCCAGCCATGGAGCAGGGCAACGTCGCGGCCATCGGCCGGGTGCTGTATTCCCGCTACCTGTTCCCGTTCGAGATCACGTCCATCCTGCTGCTCGTGGCGATGGTCGGAGTCATCGTCATCGCTCGCGGCCGCGCGAAGGCCCCAGGGGAGAGCGCCCAGTGAACCTGATCCCGCTGAACTGGCTCATCGCGTTGTCGGCGGTCGTGTTCACGATCGGCGTCGTTGGCGTGCTCGTGCGCCGCAACGCGCTCATCATCTTCATGTCGGTCGAGCTCATGCTGAACGCCGCGAACCTCGCGTTCGTGTCGTTCGCGAGCCACTTGAAGTCGCTGGACGGGCAGATATTCGTGTTCTTCGTCATGACGGTGGCTGCCGCGGAAGTCGCGATCGGCCTGGCCATCATCGTCCAGCTGTTCCGACTCCGCGAAACCGTGTTCGTGGACGAGATCCACCTGCTCAAGGGCTGACCCGTGAACCTGCCGATGCTCTGGATCATCCCCGCACTGCCGCTCGCCGCCGTGGCGATCAACCTGCTGCTCGGCGACCGGCTCGGGAAGCGTGGCACGACCGTTCTGGCGTGTGGTGCCGTCTTGGCTGCATTCGGTTTCGCGCTGCGCGCGGTGCTGCACCTGGCGAGCCTGCCCGAGCACGAACGCCACATCACCGAGCTGGTGTGGACATGGATGCGCGTCGGCGACTTCTCGGTCGACGTGTCGTTCCTGCTCGATCCGCTGTCGGCCATCATGGTCCTGGTCGTCACCGGCGTGGGTTCACTCATCCACATCTACGCGACCGGTTACATGAGCCATGACCACTCCTACCGGCGCTTCTTCCTGTACCTGAACCTGTTCATGTTCTCGATGCTCACGCTCGTCCTCGCCAGCAACTACCTGTTGATGTTCGTGGGCTGGGAAGGCGTCGGGCTGTGCTCCTACCTGCTGATCGGCTTCTGGTACCACAAGCCGTCCGCGGCCGACGCCGGCAAGAAGGCGTTCATCGTCAACCGTATCGGCGACTTCGGCTTCATGCTCGGGGCCTTCATGCTGGTCGCCGCCACGGGCTCGCTCGACTTCGACCGCGTGTTCGCAGCCGCCCCGCACGTGTTCGCGGCCGGCGGTGCAGCCATCACGCTGGCGACTCTGCTCATGTTCCTGGGTGCGACCGGCAAGAGCGCGCAGATCCCATTGTTCGTGTGGCTGCCCGACGCCATGGAGGGCCCGACCCCGGTGTCGGCGCTCATCCACGCCGCCACGATGGTCACGGCCGGCGTCTACATGCTGGCGCGCAGTCACGTGCTGTTCGAGCTGGCGCCCGCGACCATGGAGGTCGTGGCCGTGATCGGTGCCGCCACCGCGCTCATGGCCGCCACGATCGGCCTAGCGCAGAACGACATCAAGCGCGTGCTGGCGTACTCCACCGTGAGCCAGCTCGGTTACATGTTCATGGCCTGCGGCGTGGGTGCGTTCGGCGCCGGCATCTTCCACGTCATGACGCATGCATTCTTCAAGGCGCTGTTGTTCATGGGTGCGGGCTCCGTGATCCACGCGATGAGCGACGAGCAGGACATGCGCAAGATGGGCGGGCTGGCGTCCAAGCTGCCGTGGACGCACGGCACCATGTTGATCGCCACCATCGCCATCACCGGCGTGCCGTTCTTCGCCGGCTTCTTCAGCAAGGACGAGATCCTGCACGCCGCGTTCGCGAGCGGGCACAAGGGCATCTGGATCGCGGGCGTGATCGGCGCCGGGCTCACGGCGTTCTACATGACGCGCCTGTACGTCCTGACGTTCCGCGGCGAGTCGCGCCGCTCGCACGAGGCCGACCATCACCTGCACGAGTCGCCGCCATCGATGATCGCGCCGCTCGTGGTGCTGGCCGTGCTTTCGATCGTCGGCGGCTACGTCGGCATGCCGTTCCAGGAGGGCGGGCACCTGCTGGAGCGCTGGCTACGGCCGGTCATGGAGTCCGGTGAGGCCGGGCTCGTGCACCACGAGGTGTCGCGCAGCACGGAATGGGCACTCATGTTCACGTCGGTGGGCGTGGCGCTCTTCGGCATCCTCATGGCGCTGCGCAGCTATCTGTGGAATCCCGCCATCGCCACGGCGCTGCGCCAGCGGCTCGACGGCGTGCACCGGCTGCTCGAGAACAAGTACTGGGTCGACGAGTTCTACGACGCGGTCGTGGTGCGCCCGTTCGTGGGCGTGTCCGAGTGGCTGTGGCGCGTCTGGGACGCGAAGGTCGTGGACGGCGTCGTCAACGGTGTCGGCTACACGCTCGAGGGCGGCTCGGCCATCCTCAAGCTCTTCCAGACGGGTTTCGTCGGGACTTATGCGCTGTTCATCACGCTCGGCGTGATCGCGCTGTTCCTCCACTTCCTGAGGTGACGGTGAGTTCCATGCCCTGGCTGTCATTCCTGATCTTCTTCCCGCTCGTGGCAGCGGCGCTCGTGGCGATGATGCCGCGTGGCGCCGAGCGTTCGGCCCGGCTGTGGGCCACGCTCGCCGCGGCGGTCGAATTCGCGGTGTCGCTGCCGTTGTGGTGGCGCATCGTGCCCGGCGCGCCCGGCTTCCAATTCGAGGAGAAGATGGCGTGGATCCCGTCGATCGGGGCCAGCTACCATCTCGGCATCGACGGTGTGAGCGGACTGTTGGCACTCCTGACCACGTTCATGTCGCTCATCGCCATGGTCAGCGCGTGGACCGCGGTCGACAAGAAGCCGCGCGAGTTCTACGCGATGCTGCTGGCGCTCGAGGCCGGCATGCTCGGCACCTTCTTCTGCCTGGACGTGCTGCTGTTTTACGTGTTCTGGGAAGCCATGCTCATTCCGATGTACCTGCTGATCGGCGTCTGGGGCGGTCAGCGCCGCATCTACGCCGCGGTCAAGTTCTTCCTCTACACGATGGCCGGTAGCGTGCTCATGCTGGTCGCCATCCTGTCGCTGTGGAACGTCCAGAAGTCCTTCAGCGGCGTGCCGTCGTTCGATCTGCTGGCGTTCTACGCCATGCCCATGGCCCCGGCACAGCAGTTCTGGTACTTCGTGGCGTTCGCGTTCGCGTTCGCCATCAAGGTGCCGATGTTCCCGCTGCACACCTGGCTGCCCGACGCCCATGTCGAAGCTCCGACCGCGGGCTCGGTCATCCTGGCGGCCGTGCTGCTCAAGATGGGCACGTACGGTTTTCTGCGCTTCGCGATGCCGCTGTTCCCGAATGCGCTCATCCAGTGCGGGCCGTGGATCGCGTGGATCTCGATCGCCGGCATCATCTACGGCGCCGTGGTCGCCATGGTGCAGCCGGACATGAAGAAGCTGGTCGCTTACTCGTCCGTGAGCCACATGGGCTTCTGCATGCTGGGGCTCATGGCGCTCAACTCGCAGGGCTTCGCCGGCTCGATGATGACCATGCTCAGTCACGGTGTCTCGACCGGCGCACTGTTCCTCCTGGTCGGCGTCATCTATGAGCGCCGGCACACTCGTGCGATCGCCGACTTCGGCGGGCTGTGGAAGGTCGTGCCGGTGTTCTCGGTCATCTTCCTGATCGTGACGCTGTCCTCGATCGGCCTGCCCGGTACGAACGGCTTCGTGGGTGAGTTCCTGGTGCTCCTCGGGGCGTTCAAGACATCGTTTGCATGGGCCGCGGTCGCGGCCACGGGTGTCATCCTGTCGGCGTGCTACATGCTGTGGATGTACCAGCGCGTCGTGTTCGGCCCGGTGACGCACGAGGAGAACAACCGGCTCGGCGACCTGACGCTGCGCGAGCGGCTGGTGTTCGCGCCGCTCCTGGTGCTGATCTTCTGGATGGGCTGCATGCCGCAGCCGTTCCTGGACCGCATGCAGCCCGCACTCGACCGCACGCTCGAACTGACCAAGCAGCGCGCCGTCATGAGCGCCACCTCCGCAGGTCTCGCCCCGCCGGTGTTCGGGCCGCGTTCGACGCCAGCCCCGGCCCCGATCGCCGCGGAGGTGCGGCCATGAGCATCGTGCCGCAGCCGCACTTCCTGATGGTGGACTGGTGGGCCCTGGGCGCGATCATCGCGCTCACGGTGGGAGTGATCGTCCTGTTGCTCATGGAGTTCATCCCGCCCCGCCCGAACGGCAACCGCGGGCCGCTGGTGGCACTGGCCACGCTCGCTGCAGCCGCGTACGCGGTCTGGAACGTCCGCTTCGACAAGCGCTCGTTGTTCGAGGGCATGTTCGTCCACGACGGCCTGACGGTGTTCTTCACGCTGTTGTTCTGCGCGATCGGCGCGGTCTCGGTGCTCATCGCCTGGAACTACGCCAAGCGCACGAAGATCGGCCAGCCTGAGTACTACGCGCTGCTGCTGTCGTCCGTGCTCGGCATGGTGATCATGGCGGCCTCGAACGACCTGATCACCATCTTCCTGGGGCTCGAGCTCATGTCGCTCGCGCTCTATGTGATGGTGGCGTTCCGGCGCAATCTTCTCGAATCCAACGAGGCGGCACTCAAGTACTTCCTGCTCGGCGCATTCGCTTCCGGTTTCCTGCTCTACGGCATCGCCCTGCTCTACGGCGGCACCGGCACCACGAACCTGGCGCGCATCGGCGACTTCCTCGGCGACTCGCCGCTCGGCACCAATCCGCTCGTGCTGGCGGGTTCGCTGCTCGTGCTCACCGGCTTCCTGTTCAAGGTCGCGGCCGTGCCGTTCCACATGTGGACCCCGGACGCTTATCAGGGTGCGCCCACGAGCGTCACGGGCTTCATGTCGGCCGGTGCCAAAGCCGCAGGCTTCGCCGCGCTCATGCGCATCCTGATGCGCGCCCTGCCCAGCATGGGGCACGAACTGCAGCCGATGCTCGCGGTGATCGCCATGCTCACCATGACGGTCGGCAACGTCACCGCCCTGCTGCAGAACAACATCAAGCGCATGCTCGCGTACTCGAGCATCGCGCACGCGGGTTACATCCTGGTCGCATTGGTCGCAGGCGGGAACGAAGGCTATGCCGCGGCGGTGTTCTATCTGGCCGTGTACTCGTTCATGAACCTGGGCGCGTTCGCCATCCTGACCATGATGGGCAAGGGCGCCGACGAACCGGTGCTCGTCTCGGACCTCGCCGGCATGGGGTTCCGCAAACCGCTCATCGCCCTGTGCCTGACATTGTTCATGATCTCGCTCGGCGGCATCCCGCCGACGGCCGGCTTCATGGGCAAGATCCTCGTCTTCGGCTCAGCCGTGAAGGCGGGCCTCATCTGGCCGCTCGTCATCGTCGGTGTGCTCAACAGCGTCGTGTCGGTCTACTACTATCTGCGCATCACGGTCGCGCTGTACATGCGCGAGCCCGAGGGCGAGCCCACGGCGTTGACACTCAACGTTCCGGCGGTGCTGGCGCTCGCGCTCACAGCGGCGATCACGCTGTGGTGGGGACTGCAGTCACAGGGCCTGTGGCTCGAGGCCCAGCGCAGCGTGCTGGGGCTGCTCTAGCCCGACCGCAGTGCATCCGCAGCAGAACCGCATCAGGCATTCCGGCAGATTGGGCAACGCCCCCGCGTTGGCTGCATCCAAGCGCTGTCCCGCGCCGAACCGATCGCGCGCGGGCTTTCCGGGGGAGGATCCGTGCAGCGAGTCGGAGTGCTGGGTTCTGGAACAGTGGGGCAGGTGCTGGCGGTGAAGGGCGAGGCCGCTGAGGCGGCGGTCGACCTGGCGGGGGCCGCCGCTCTATCCGGCAAGCTCGTGCTCGACACCACGAACCCGATCGCGCCCGCAGCACCCGTGAACGGGGTGCTGAGCTACTTCACGCGGCACGACGAGGCATTGATGGAGCGCCTGCA
>JANNWR010000181.1:0-4663 GCA_031408715.1 bacterium | reverse complement strand
AGTTTCGCCCGCTACTGGGGCTTCGAGGCGAGGCTGTGTCGGCCGTATCGGGCGCAGACGAAGGATCAGTCTGCATACTGCACCTCTTTCCTCACGTGCGAGTAAGCTGCGGGTACTTGCGGCGGTCCCGGAAGCGCTTGCCGGGGTGGGCGCTCGGGAGCGCACCTGTCGGGGGCTCGAACAGCATATCGCCCTTGTCATCCACGCGGGCGGCGCGCAGTACTCCTTCGCGACCGAAGCGCTTGGCGGTCGCGGGATGAACCTGGAGCTGGGTCGCGATCTCGGTGACGGTCAGCCATCCCGCCCGGCACAGGTGTGCTCCGAGGCTCTCGATACCGTGAGTCGTGCGGAGATAGCGGACGGTCAGGCGCCGGAACGGCTGGCCGGTGCCCGTGCGTAGTCCGCGCGCGTTGAGCGTCTGGGCGATCTGCTGATCGGTTTGCTCGGTGGCCAGCGCGCGAACCTGCTCGATGGTCGCGCCCGGGGTTCGCCTCAGGTCCGGGGCGCCCAGTGGCAGAGGCTGTTCGATCGAGGTGGTGGCCCCGCCTTTCCAGCGCAGCTGGACGCGGATCGCGCGGTCGCGCACCAGCGTGACGTCCTCGACCAGCAGGCGCAGCATGCGCTTGCGCTCCCGGGCCGGAGTGCGCGGATCGTTCCACACCCGTGGCAGGTCGCAGGCCAGGGCATGGATGTGTTCCCGGACCTCGGGGCTCAGGTCGGGACCTTCCGCCGAGCCCGGGCGCCGGTATTCCTCCTCGGCTTGCTGGACGGCGGTGAGCTTCTCGTTCCACTGCCGCTCGAGACTATCGGCCACCAACCGGTGCTCCGGGCGCACCAGCATGTACTGCCGATGCGCGAGCTCGGCTTCCTCGCGGGCCCGTTCCACCTGGGCACGCCGCAGCCGATCGACCTCGGCGCGACGGCCACGCAGTTCTTCGAACACCTGCAGCGCCACGTCCAACGCCGCCGGCGTCACCGCCTCGAGTACCAACTGGCCCACCGCCCGATCGAGACCCTCTCCGGGGACGCTCTGACAGATGGGCTGAGCGGTCTGGATGCCGCGTCGCTGACACACGTAGTTGGGCGCGGGGTGCCCGTGGCTGACGTGATAGCGCACCGTCATGCGTTGGCCACAGATCCCGCACACCACCAGCCCCTGCAGCAACGCCGCGCCTTCGCGCACCGGGCCACGGCGACGATCCGAGCCGTAGGCACCGGCATTGACCAGGAGTTTGACCTGGTTGGCTTCGTACTCCTCCCAGGTGAGGTAGCCGGGGTGGGCGTTCGGGATGAAGACTTTCCACTCGGCGCGCGGCAGCCTGCGGTGGCGGACCCGGCCGCTGGTCACCACCTTGCGCTGCCGCGTCCGCCCGTAGACGAACGCCCCCGCGTACCGCGGGTTGTGAAGGATCTGGAGCACCCGGCTGTGGTCCACGGTCGCGAACACGACGTCTCCGGCGTGCACGCCGCTGCTGATGCGGCGTGGCCACCCGATTCCCTCTGTCCCGAAGTGCCGCACCACCTGCAGCGCGGTGCCGGTGCGACGGAAGGTCTCGAACAGCAGGCGCACCGTGCCCTGGATCTGTTGGTCGGGATCCAGCACCAGCTTGTGACTGGCGTCGTACACATAGCCGATCGGCGGATGGATCCACAGTTCGCCGCGCCGTGCCTTGTTGAGCTGGCCACCGAGCAAGCGCGCCCGCAGCACGTGCAGCTCCGCCTCGCTCATGGTCCCCTTGAGACCCAGCAGCAGCCGATCGTTGAAGTGACTCGGATCATAGATCCCGTCTTCATCCAGGATCAGCGTGTCGGCGAGCGCGCAGATCTCCAGCAACCGGTGCCAGTCGGTGGAGTTTCGCGCCAGCCGCGAGACCTCCAACCCCATCACCACCCCGACTCGACCCAGCCCGACCTCGGCGACCAGACGCTGGAAGCCGCTGCGCTGCGAGCCGCTCGCCCCCGACAGCCCGAGATCCTCATCGATCACCACGACCTGCTCGGTGTTCCACCCCAGGGCCAGGGCGCGCCGCTTGAGATCGTACTGGCGCGCGGTGCTCTCGCGGTTCTCCCGCACCTGGTGCAGCGACGACTGCCGCACGTACAGATAGGCGAAGCGACTCAGGTGGTCGGACGTGACCTTGTCGGGTGCGTTCATCGCGCCACCTCGCGGCTACAGGCGAGCACCATGTCGGCCAGCATCGCGGTCAGGTCCGAGCGCACGCTCGGCGCCAGCACCGGCAGGCGTTCGAACGGCAGCGGCACGGAGATCATCGCGGGCCGGACGGAGCGCGGCAGCAGGGCCGTCATCGCGGTCAGCCACGTGCTCATGCCGCGGGTCAGGAACAACGACAGCCCCAGCCCACGGTCGACGGACGCACCTGCGGCGAGGGCGTCGCGGCGCAGTGCCTCGTATTGCTCCAGCACCTGGTTCGGATCGGAGACGAAAGGGCTCATCGCCGGGTCTCCCGTTGCGCCTGCCGTTTTTTTTTGAGCCGTGCCAACGCCCGCGTGATCGAACGGGGATGAAGACTCACTTTGAACCGGTGCTGGATGGCCTCCACCACGCTCTCCTTGCGCCCGGACGCGGGCGCCGCACGCCACTGCTCCACGAACTCGAGCACTTCGTCGCTACACTTGTGAGCACGCCGGGGTCCGCGCCGACGCGGTAGCAGCCCGGGGATCCCGCTCGCGCGCAAAGCCGTCTCCGCCTTGTAGAACGCTTGCCGACTGACGCCGAAGGCAGTGGCCACCTCGGTGACCGGTCGCCCCTCGAGGCGGTGGCGGCGCAGCATCTCGTACTTGACCTGCACCCGATCGCGCCGATCGAAGAACTCGTGGCGCGAGAAGGCCTCGTCCTGCACCGCCTCCGGATGCGGATGGAGCGCGCCGGCAGCGCGCAGCGCCGCGCGCTTCGGGTCGCTGGGTCGAGGAGGAGTTCGCTTCGGCATAGGTGTCACTCTTATTACATACCTAGCGAACGGAGTCAAGAACGTTTTGTTCCGGATCATGCCCAATAGTGCGCAGTATTCAGCAGTCACTGATCGCATTGCCCATCTCAAACACCCTCCATTCCGGACATAATCCGGTTGACACATTGGACGAAATCCGGGTGACACCGTCCCGGCCCTCATCGCCGCCCCCGCAGGCCCACCAGCTCGACCAGGGCCAGCAGGTCCTCGACCCGAAAGCGCGATCGCCCCTGCCCGATGCTCAGGTACGGGTCCGCCGGAAGGAGGTCGGTCCAACCCACCGGCACCGATTGAAGTGAGCCGTCGGGATACTGAAGGGTGACGCGAGCTTCGCCCCACAGCTGCTTCGAGGTCACGAAGCGGAACGACTGTCCTCGCAGGGGATGGAATGGGTGGATGATCCGGACCTGCTGCTCAACAACGGGACCGTGTGCATTCGACAGCCTTGGACAAGGGCCGCGTCGAACGCGCGGTGCGTTACCTGCGAGAGCGCTTCTTCGCCGGGCGTCGCATCACCGATCTCGCCGCAGGCAACCGCGACCTCGCCCGCTTCCTCGAGGACATCGCACTGCCGCGGCCGCATCCCGAGTTCAAGGACCGTTCGGTCGCCGACGTACTCGCCAAGGAACGTCTGCACCTGCTGCCACTGCCTGCCACGCCTCCTGCCACGGACCGCATGCTCTCGGTGCGTGTCGACAAGACCGCGAGTGTTCACTTCGACACCAACCTCTACTCGGTGACGCCCGGTGGTACCGGCAAGATGCTGACGCTGGTCGCCAGCGACACGCAGGTGCGCGTGCTCGATGTGGGAGCCGAGATCGCCTGCCATCCGCGCTGCTGGGGCCGGAGGCAACTGCTCGAGATCCCCGAGCACCGAGCCGAGATCCTGCAGCTCAAGCGCGCCGCGCAGGAGCTCAAGGGTCGCGACCGCCTGCGTGCGCTGGTGCCGGACATCGACCAGCTCTACGGCCGCTGGCTCGAGGGCGGACGCAGCCTGCGTCACATGACCGCGCAGACCAACAAGCTGCTGGACCTCTATGGCGAAGCGATCTTCACCGAGGCCGTCGCCGACATCATCGCCCGCGGTCTGCACGATCCCGGAGCCCTCGCGCAGTGGTGCGAGCAGAAGCGCCGTGCCCTGACCCGGCCCGTCCCGGTCGAACTCGTGTTGAACCCACACGTCCCGGACCGCGACGTCATCCCGCATGACCTGGAGGACTACGATGACCAACCCAAGCGCTGATCTGCCCGCGGCACTGCGCACCCTCGGCCTGCGCGCCCCGAGCGACGCGCTCTCGGCGTTGTTCGTGCATGCCACCAAGAGTCGGCTGTCGCCGATCCAGACCATCGAACAGCTGATCGCCCTGGAGCACCGCGAGCGCGAGGTCCGCAACCTCGCCCAGCGCACCCGGCTCGCCAACCTCGGCAAGTTCAAGCCGCTCGACCAGTTCGACTGGAACTGGCCGCGCCGCATCCATCGCGCGCTCTACGAACAGCTCCTCGGCGGTGAGTTCATCGGGGCCGGTGCGAACGTGCTCCTGCGCGGGCCCAGCGGTACCGGCAAGACCTGCCTCGCACAGAACCTCGGCTTCGCCGCGCTGCAGCAGGGCCACCGCGTGCGCTTCACCACGCTCGCTCAGGCGATCGCCGATCTCAGCAAGCACGACTCGCTGCCGGCGTTCGAACGACGGCTG
>JANNWR010000180.1:0-3747 GCA_031408715.1 bacterium | reverse complement strand
CACCGCGAACGCCTCCGCCTGCCACTTCAATCCGAGCTCGCTCGGAGGAGCCATGTAGCCGAGCATCGCGCTCGCAGCGACCACGCTCGGGGACGCCAGATAGCCCTCACCGCCCAGACCCATGCGATTCGTCCAGTTGCGATTGAAGCTCGTGATCGCGCGCTGGCCGGGCTTCAATGAGTCCGGGCCCTGTCCGAAGCATGGGCCGCACCAGCTCTCGCGAATGCCGCCGCCGACGGAACGGAATACGTCGGCGATGCTCTCGCCTTCCAAACGCGCGTCGGGGCGCTCGATCTGCTGCTTCACGCCGCCCGAGCCGGGGAAGATCACGAATTCTTTGGCAGCCTGCTTCATGCCGGCAGCACGTGCTGCGCGCAGCACCAACGCGGCGCTCAGCAAGTCGTCATAGCCACCGTTCGTGCACGAACCGATCATGGCTTTGTCGAACGTCAAACGTTCCTTGGCGACATCCTCAGCCGGGAATGCGTTGCCGGGGCTGAACGGCTTGGCGATCATGGGGCGGACTTCGGAGAGCACGAGCGTCTCATCGAGCGCCCACTCGACGTCGGCACCGGGGGCGATGCGTGGGTACGGCAGGCCCTTCATGCCCTTCGCATCAAACCAAGCGTAAGTAATATCATCCGGCGCAAAGATGCCGTTCCAGCTTTCGGCTTCGGCCATCATGTTGCAGATGGTGTTGCGGTAGGCGATCGGCAGCTGCATCTGGGCGTCCACGAACTCGACGCTCATGCCCTGCGACTGCTTGGCTCCCCAACGCCGGAGCAACTCCAGGACGAGGTCCTTGCCCGTGACCCACGGCTGCAGCTCGCCCTTGAACGTCACGCGACGCGGCTTGGCCACGGTCGTGTAAATATGCCCTGTGCTCCAGCCGAAGCCGAGCGTCGTGGACCCCACGCCGATGCCGATGGCGCCATACGCGCCGTACGCACGGCTGTGCGAGTCGGCACCGGGGATCATCATGCCCGGATAGACCAGGCCTTGCTCCGGGAAGTAGAAGTGAAAGATCCCATCGCCCGGCGTCGCGTAGTACGGCTTCTCGATAGAATGCATGGCGGCGAACTGCCGGCCGATGCCGGTTTGCTTGTCGTCGGACTCAACTCCTGTGAAAACAAAATGATCGTTCGCCACCGCGATCTGCCTTGGCCAAATTGTATTGCCGCCGGTGATCTGGTTGAACGTGTGGATCGAGAACGGCGCGGTGCCGTCGGAAGCCGGCAATAGGTCGGCATAGACGCGCAGCGTGGCACCGGCGCGCACTTCGGCGTTCTTGTCGACGCGATGCGCCCACAGGATCTGCTCGCTGGTGGTGAGCTTGCGCGCGACACTGGCATCGGGCCACGTGATTTCGGGCTTACGGCCAGCACTCTCCCGAAATTCGCGCCGTCCGATCGCGAAGATGCCGCCGGAGCGCCGGATCTCGTCTTCTTTTGGCGTGAGAGGCACCGGATCGTAGATCTTGCTGCGTGTGACATTCGTGAGCCGGCGCGAGTCGGGATCGAACGTGAATTCGTCGCCGTCCTGCGCGTCCATCACGGCATCGGGGCTCTGTACGACATGCAGGCCCAGGTTGAAACTGTTCCTGCGAAAAATATCGCCCATGTTATTGCCGCACACCACGACCATCTCGAGGCCCTTCTCCTCGGCCACGCCCTTCAGGCCCGCGGGGCTCATCTCGCGCGAACTGCCGATGGCGAATCGGTCTCCGGCCACGACGAAATTATGTCCGGCGTGCACACGCGCCCGGAAGTCCGGCATCAGGTAACGAAACGACCCGGCCTTCCAGCGCTCGTCCAATGTCTCCAGCGACTCGCTCACGCAGTCGGCGGCGGGCGTGATCTGGTCGGTGTCGATGGCGTCGAGCTTCTTGCCCGGCACTTTCGGATCCCAGAACACGAGCGCCTTGCCATGAACCAGCGCGGTGGACGCCTGTGGGCCGGCAGTGCCGGCGGCGGCGATATCCGTGGCACGCGGGCCGGGCAGCGAGTCGAGCGTGACACCGGGCTTCAAGCGGGCGGGCTGCAGGGAGTGCATGAGAATGGGCCTTTTCTTGGAGGGCAGGAGCCGCCGGGCTGCGTTAGATGGCAGGAGCCGCGGCGGCGTTACATGGCTGGTGCCGCGGCGGCGTCATATGGCTGGTGCCGCGGCCTTCGGCCGCGCGTAGCTGGCGTGAACCTGAGTCGCGGCGAGATTAGGGCGCTCCCGGACCGCAGGCAACCCGCGTTCAGCCCTGCGCCACGCCCTGGCCCGCCGCCACTTCCACGTCGAGCCCGAGCCCACGATGCAGCAGCCGCACGACGAGTGCGGCGTGCGCTTCGGCAACCACGAACGACAGGTTCACGCGCGACGCCCCCTGCGAGATCATCTCCACCGGCACGCCAACGCCGCCCAGCAGCGTGAACACGTGGCCCGCGAGCCCGACCTGTGTGGGCGCGCCCTCGCCCACCACGGCGACCACGGCGAGACCGGTGCGCACTTCGACGCGGCCTATGGCTTCGAGTTCAGCGAGGGCATCGGCGAGCCGCGAGGTGTCGTCGACCGTGACCGAGATGGACACCTCCGAAGTCGTGACCATGTCGACCACGACGTGATGCCGCCCGAACACCTCGAACACACGCGCCAGGAAGCCGTGCGCGAGCAGCATGCGCGTCGACGCGATGGTGACCGCGGTGATGCCCTGCTTGGACGCGATGCTCTTCACACGCCAGCCCTCCGTCGACGCCTCGGCGTCGGCGGTGATGAGGGAGCCCGGATCCTCGGGGCGCGCGGTGTTCAGGATGCGCACCGCGATGCCACGTTCCATGGCGGGCAGCAGCGTCTTGGGATGCAGCACCTTGGCTCCGAAGTACGCCAGTTCACACGCTTCGGCGAACGACAGCCGTGGCACCGGGCGCGCTTCGGGCACGACGCGCGGGTCGGCGCTCAGCATGCCGCTCGTGTCCGTCCAGATCTGGATCTCGCGCGCACCCAGAGCCGATCCGATATATGCCGCCGAGTAGTCCGAGCCGCCGCGGCCGAGCGTCGTGGTGCGGCCGTCGGCCGTGCAACCGATGAAGCCGGTGATCACGGCCACGCCGCGTTTCGCGCCGAGGCCGGTGCGCAGCCGCGCCGGGGCCTCTGGCAGTGGGTGTGCTTGGCCGAATCGATCATCGGTGATGAGCCCGGCTTCGCCGGCATGCACGGCGTGCGCGCGAACACCACGCGCGGCGAGCGCGGCAGCGAACAGCGCGGCTGCGAGACGTTCGCCGAACGCCAGGATGCGATCACGGTCGGGGCGCGACAGAGCATCGCGCTCTTGCGCGAGCGCGGGATCGGCCGTGAGTTCCGCGAGCAGCGGCAGCACCACCCCGGCATCCAAGCCGAGCGCACGCGCATGTTCGACGTGGCGTTCGTGGAGTTTGCTCATAAGCAGCCCGCGCGCCACACCACCGCGGCACAACTCGACCAGCGTGTTCGTGACGCCCGAGAGTGCACTGACGACCACGATGGGATCATGCGCGAGTCGTGCACACACGATGTCCAGCGCGCGTTCAGCATGTTCCGGAACGCCGACCGAGGTACCGCCGAACTTGAGCACGAGCATGGAGTCGGTCCGATCGCGAGGGTCGCCGAGGTTGCGAACCTGGACACTCTAATAGATGCGCGGCCCGCCCTCCATCAGTTGCTTTCAGGCGACCGTGGTCCGGCTAGAGTCCGGGCGCATGTCGCACACGAGAGCGTCATCGAGCA
>JANNWR010000179.1:0-21141 GCA_031408715.1 bacterium | reverse complement strand
CTGACGTTCACCGCCGCCAACTGGAACGTCGCCCAGACCGTCACGGTCACGGGCGCCGACGACCTCGTCCAGGACGGTGACATCGCCTATCAGGTGACGCTCGGCGCCGCCGTGAGCTCGGACCCGAACTACTCGGGTTCGGATCCGGCGGATGTCTCGGCGAGCAACACCGACAACGACGCCGCGAGCATCAGCGTCACGCCGGTCGCCGGTCTGGTCACCACCGAAGCGGGTGGCACGGCCACGTTCGACGTCGTCCTCGGCAGCCAGCCGACCGCCGACGTCAGAATCGCAGTTGCCAGCACCGACGCGACCGAGGGCAATGCCTCGACCGCTTCACTGACGTTCACCGCCGCCGACTGGAACGTCGCCCAGACCGTCACGGTCACGGGTGCCGACGACCTCGTCCAGGACGGTGACATCGCCTATCAGGTGACGCTCGGCGCCGCCGTGAGCTCGGACCCGAACTACTCGGGTTCGGATCCGGCTGATGTCTCGGCGAGCAACACCGACAACGACGCCGCGAGCATCAGCGTCACGCCGGTCGCCGGCTTGGTCACCACCGAAGCGGGTGGTGCGGCCACGTTCGACGTCGTGCTCGGCAGCCAGCCGACCGCCGACGTCAGCATCGCGGTCGCGAGCAACGATGCGACCGAGGGCAGCGTGTCGGTCGCGTCACTGACGTTCACCGCCGCCAACTGGAACGTCGCCCAGACCGTCACGGTCACGGGCGCCGACGACCTCGTCCAGGACGGTGACATCGCCTATCAGGTGACGCTCGGCGCCGCCGTGAGCTCGGACCCGAACTACTCGGGTTCAAATCCGGCTGATGTCTCGGCGAGCAACACCGACAACGACGCCGCGAGCATCAGCGTCACGCCGGTCGCCGGGCTGTTCACCAGTGAGTCCGGCGCGACTGCGACGTTCACCGTCGTACTCGGCAGCCAGCCGACCGCCGGTGTCAGTATCGCGGTCAGCAGCAGCAACACGGCCGAGGGCACGGTATCGCCCACGAGCGTGTCGTTCACCCCGGCCAACTGGAACGTCGCGCAGACCCTCACGGTCACCGGCGTCGATGACGCGGCTCAGGACGGGGATATCGTCTACAGTGTCGTGACGGCACCGGCGTCGAGCACGGACCTGAACTACGCAGGTACGGATCCGGCCGACGTGAGCGTCACGAACAACGACAATGACATCGCAGGCATCGTCGTCTCGCCGCTCGCCGGTCTGGTGACAGGCGAGAATGGCAGCACCGCGACGTTCAACATCCGCGTCGCGAGCCAGCCCACGGCGAACGTGGTGATCCCGGTGTCGAGCACGAATACCTCGGAAGGTACGGTCTCGCCGGCCAGTGTGACGATCACGCCGGCCAACTGGACGATCTCGCAGACCGTCACGGTCACAGGTGTCGACGATTTCGTGCGGGACGGCGCGATCGCCTACAGCATCACGGTCGGGGTCGCGGCGAGTAGCGATCCCATCTACAACGGCGTCGATCCCAATGACGTGGGTGTGACGAACACGGACAACGACGTCCGTGGTGTCACGGTCTCGCCGGTGGCCGGCCTGGTCACCACCGAGGCAGGCGGCACGGCCACCTTCACGGTCGTGCTCACGAGCCAGCCCACGGCGAACGTGACCATCCCGATGTCGAGCAGCAACGCCGCGGAAGGCACGGTCGCGCCGGCGAGCGTCACCTTCACAGCCGGGAACTGGAACGTCGTCCAGACCGTCACGGTCACGGGCGTCAATGACTTCGTCCAGGACGGCCCGGTGGCCTACACGATCCTGCTGAGTGCGATCGCGAGCTCCGACCCCGTCTACTCGGGCTGGAATCCGGCCGACGTCGCGGTCAGCAACACCGATGACGATGCCGCGGGTGTCACGGTCACCCCGGTGGCCGGTCTGGTCACCACGGAGGCGGGCGGCACGGCGGCCTTCACGGTCGTACTCACGAGCAGGCCCACGGCGAACGTGGTCATCCCGGTGTCGAGCAATAACCCCGCGGAAGGCACGGTCGCCCCGGCGAGTGTCACCTTCACGGCGGCCAACTGGAATGTCGCCCAGACGCTCACCGTTACGGGCGTCAACGACTTCGTCCAGGACGGGACCGTCGCGTATGCCATCGTACTGGGTGCGGCCGCGAGTTCGGACCCGGTGTATTCGGGAATGAACCCGGCCGATGTCGCGGTCAGCAACACGGACAACGAGATCGGCGGCATCACGGTCACGCCGGTCGCCGGACTGGTCACCAGCGAGGCAGGCGGTGCGGCCACATTCACGGTCGTGCTCACGAGCCAGCCTACGGCGAACGTGGTCATCCCCGTGTCGAGCAACAACCCGGCCGAGGGTACCGTCACGCCGGCGAGCCTCACGTTCACGGCCGGCAACTGGAACGTCGTGCAGACGGTCACGGTCACGGGAGTCGACGACTTGGTCCAGGACGGCGCCGTGGCTTATGCGATCTTGCTGGGCGCGGCGACGAGCTCCGACCCGGTCTACTCCGGTGTGAACCCTGCCGACGTCGCGGTGAGCAACACCGACAACGACGCCGCTGGAATCACCGTCACGCCGGTCGCCGGTCTCGCCACGAGCGAAGCGGGAGGCAGTGCGACATTCACCCTCGTGCTGGCGAGCCAGCCGACCGCGAACGTGACCATCCCGGTCTCGAGTGCGGACGCCACGGAAGGCAGCGTGTCGCCCGCGAGCATCACGTTCACCACCGCGAACTGGAACGTCGCGCAGACCGTCACGGTCACCGGCGTAAACGATGCCGTGGTCGACGGCACGGTCGCATACACCGTCCTGACGGCAGCCGCGGTCAGCTCCGACGGACGCTACTCGGGAGTCGATGCCGCGGATGTCGCGGTCTCGAACTCCGATGACGACGCGGCGGGCATCACCGTCACGCCGGTCGCGGGCCTCGCCACGAGCGAAGCCGGCGGCAGCGCGTCGTTCACCATCGTGCTGCAGAGCCAGCCCGTCGCCGACGTGGTGTTCGCGCTCACCAGCACGGATCTCACCGAGGGTACGGTGTCCCCGTCCAGCCTGACGTTCACGGCGGGCAACTGGAACACTCCTCAGGTCGTCACGATCACCGGCGTCAACGATCTCGTGACGGACGGCAACGTGGCCTACAGCATCATCACGGCGGCCGCGGCCAGTTCGGATCCGCTGTACTCCGGGATGGACCCGTCGGACGTCGGTGTGGTCAATACCGACGACCAGGACGGCAGCAGTATCACGCTGGAACTGGTGCCGGACCGTAACCAGGTGCAGCAAGGTCAGCCGGTCGGCTTCCGACTGAGCGTGCGCAACCGCACGTCTCAGCCGGTTGATGCGATCGACCTGGTGCACGTGTTGCCGGCACGCTTCGCCGCGCTCAAGGGGACGCTGGCATTCAACGGCGCGCTCATCGCGGACCAGGTGGGCGGCACTCAGACGCTGCAGATTGCACAACTCGCGGGCTTCCAGGATCGCAATGGCGACGGTGTCGCCGGTCCTGGCGAGCCGGGCTATGCCGAGTTCCGCTGGCAGCTGGTGCCCGGTTCGGGCGCCTCGGCCGGTGCGTACGTGGATCAGGTGTCCGCCACCAGCGGTTGTGCGACGTGTGTCGTCGCGCAGGCCGCCTCGGCGACCGTGCGAGTCGAGGACAGCGAGCTGTTCAGCCGAAGCACGCTGCTCGGCCGCGTATTCGAGGACAAGAACCGCGACGGTCAGCAGGCCTCGAACGAGCCTGGTATCGCCAACGCTCGCGTGGTCATGGACGATGGCACATGGGTGACGACCGATGCGCGGGGCATGTTCCATGTCCCGGACCTCGAAGCCGGGACGCGCGTGGTCAAGATGGACCTCGCTCAGGTCGGTGCGGCAGCGATTCCGACGACGGACGTCGCCCAGTTCGTGAACATCGCTCCGGGTCTGCTGGCCAGCGTGCGCTTCGGCGTCACGTTCCCGCGCGACACGGTGTCCGTGGGCCGTCCGAGTTCGGAGGGCTTGGCGATCGTCGCACGGGATCCGGAAGGGATCATCGGTCTCAGTGGCAGCACGGTCCGGAACATCCTGACGCTCAACGGGGTTCCGGTGCCTGTGTCCCCGACGAGCGAGAAAGTCACGTTCGCCACAGGCGAGCCGCACTACCCAGCCGTCCAGCTGGGTTCGCTGGCGGTGTCGGTGGACGCCCTCGGTCGGTTCGCGACCTCCGTTCCGCACCCGGGGGACGACACACTTACCGTCTCGCTCGTCGACAAGGCGGGCAAGATCGCAGTGGCGCACGTCCGACTGCCGCGGCTCGACATCCTGTCTCCGCGTGGCGACATGCGGATGCCGTATGGCCAGTCCAGTGAAGACGTGAGGCTGGCGAGCAAGCCGGGCGGGGAGAGCGAAGCGCTTTCGGATGCCAGTGGCGAATCGGCCTCGGGCACCACGGTGGCGTGGACGACACTGCGTGGCCGCACGGACGCAGGCGCGGAACTCCGGATCAACGGTCAGCGCGCGGCGGTCGCTTCGGACGGCGCGTTCGCGGTCGAAGTCCCGCTGCACATGGGCGAGAACACCATCCATGTGGTCGCCAAGGATGCGGAAGGAATGAGCAACCTGTCGAGCGTCACGTTGCAGGTCGCCGACCGGGCCAGTGATGGCGCGCCGGTGGTGGCCGTGGACGCCATTCCGGAGCTGAGCTTGTACTTGCCGCCGACGGGGGTGGCGCTGCAGTCGAACGCTCTCAACCTCGCAGGTCGCACGCATCCGGGCTATCGCGTCGTGGTGAACGGCGACTCGGCCGTGGTGAACGCGGATGGCTCGTTCAGCCGCCGCATGATGCTCGCCGAAGGTGCGAACCACTTGAACGTGCAGGTGATCGACCATCAGGGCCGGACGTCCAAGATCGAGCGTGACCTCGAGGTGCGCTCGCCGAAGATGTTCCTGGTCGCCATGGCGGACGGTGTGGTGGGTAACTCGACCGGCGCGTCGTTCCTCAGGAAGGGTGCCGGTGAAGGCCGCTACAACGAAGGCCGTGTGGCGTGGAACCTGCGCGGCTGGATCGCCGGTCGCTACCTGCTCACGTCGGCATTCGACTCGCGGCGGCGCGAGTTCGGGTCGCTGTTCAAGGACTTGGACGACAACGGCCGCGACCGTCTGATGACGAACATCGATCCGGACCGCCTGTACCCCGTGTTCGGTGATTCGGGTTCGGTCCAGAACAGTGCGTCGCAGGGTGGGCGCCTGTTCGTGGGTCTGCAGGGTGAGGCCGTGCGTGCATCGCTCGGCAACTTCCCGATCGCGCTCAACGATGTCGAGTTGGCCGGCTTCCGCCGCACGCTCTACGGCGCACAGATGCGCATCGGCAAGTCCGCGGGTGGGGAAGGCATTCCCAGTGGTACGTCGCTCGCCTTGTTCGGAGCGCAGGCCAAGAACGTGCACGTGCACGACGAACTCGAGGCCACGGGCGGCACGCTGTACTACCTGAGCCACGGCGAAGTCCTGCAAGGCAGTGCGCAGGTCACGCTCGTGGTGCGCGATCGCGTCACCGGGCTGCTGCTGGCCCGCGTGCCGCAGCGCCAGGGCACCGATGTCATCGTCAAGGAGTTCGAGGGTCGCGTCCACTTCACGCGTCCGATCGCGAGCGTCTGGGACGATGGCTCGGTGATCGGGAACGGACGTCTGCAGGGACATCCGGTGAGCATCGAAGTCGACTACGAGACACGCGGCTCGGGTGCCGAGAAGGCCGCCATCGGCGGCCGTCTGACGCAGGCGGTGGGCGACAAGCTCACGGTCGGTGGCACCGTGGTCGACGACGCCTCGGGCAATGGCAACTATCGCCTGCGCGGCACCGACTTCGCCTTGAAGCTCGCTCCCGGCACCAAGCTGTCCGCCGAAGTGGCGACCAGCTCGGGCAGCACGGGACGGGCGTTCTCGAGCACGGATGGCGGCCTCGGCTTCACGGAATCCGATTCGTCCGGAGCGCAGAATGGCATGGCGTGGAAGACTGCTGCCGAGGTCGATCTCGGACAGTTGTTCGACAAGCCGGGCCTGCTCTCGGTCTCGGGATATGTGCGCCGGGTGGAGTCGGGCTTCCTCGCGGATGGCGAGCGTGATGGGGTTGCGCTCGACCGTCAGGGCTTCCGTGGCACCTTGAATGCGGGCCAGTTCGGCCGGTTCACGTCACGGTTCGACCGTGAGACGCGGCCGGAGCTCAACCAGACTCGTGCCACGAACGGCACCGACCTGTTCGGCCTGCAGTGGCGGCAGGACGGGACGCGTGCCGGCGCAGCGGCGGAGTTCGAACAGCGCAACCTGTCGTTCGTCCGGGCTGACGACAAGCGCAACAGCGCGGCCGCCATGCGTCTGTGGTGGAAGCCGGTGGACAAGCTCAAGACCACGGTCGAGCACCAGCAGGCGCTGGCGGGCGAGAAGCTCACCACGTCGGCCCTGGCTCTGGAATACCGTGCACTCACGAACCTGTCATTCGAAGCTCGCGGCTCGGCGGGTGAGCAGGGTAAGACGGTGCGCGGTGGCGCAACGCTGACCATGGGCGCACGGCAGTTCTACGTGCGTGAGGAGCACACCGACGCCACGGGTGGCGTGCGCAGCGGGACGCTGTTCGGGATGCAGGCCCCGCTCGGCCCCGAGAGCCGGGTGTACTCGGAATATCAGTGGCAGCGCGATCCGCTCGGCGACCGTGGCGTGTCGGTCACGGGCATCGAACAGGGCTGGCACCATCCATCGGGTGTCGCACTCCAGGTCGCAGGAGAGCATGGCACTCGTGGTGGCGCTTCGGGTCAGCACGGCACGGTCTCGGGCATGCTGTCCTACAAGGGCACCTCGCCGCTGTCGGGTTCGACGCGTGCGGAAGCCCGGCGTATGCAGGGTGCGGCGTACAGCCGGCAGATGCTGTCGGCCACACGCCTGGAGCTCGCTCTGCCGAGCGGGTTCACGGTGCTCACCGACCTGCGCATGAGCATGGCGCGGCGGCGTGTGAGCAACCTGGTGAACTACGACACGCCGAATCGGTTCACCGAGAGCAGTGTCGGGCTGGCGTGGCGTGCACCGCGGTCGGACGCCTTCCAGGCGATCGGTCGTTGGACGCGGCTCGCCGATCGCCGCGGTGCTGGTGTCGGCGATTCGCTGGGTACCAACTCGGTGCTCGGGGTGGCTGCACTCGAAGCCACCACTCGCATCCTGCCGGGTGTGGAGTGGGCGGTGAAGGGTGCCGCGCGGCTCGCCGAGGATGGACGTCCGGGGCAGCCGTCGGCGGTGGCGCACAGCTCGCTGTTCGCCAGCCGTCTCGATTACCAGATCATGAAGCAGCCGTTGCGTCTGGGTGTCGAGTATCGCCTGCTGTCGCAGCGCGAGTCCTCGGACCACCGCACGGGCTGGCTGAACGAACTGTCGTACGACGCCAACCAGCACATGCGCTTCGGGTTCGGCTACAACTTCAGCCGCTTCTCGGGTGACCCGCTGGTGCGGGAGCAGGACAGTGCGCGGGGCTGGTTCCTGCGCGCGCAGAGCCGCTACTAGTCCAGCAGCTGGTCAATCAACACGCACGAGCGCCCGGCAGGGAGACCTGCCGGGCGTTCGTGCGTTCGAGCGCCGGCTCAGGTTGTGCGCGGCACGTCCTCCGCGCCTGCGGCGCGGAGGTCCAAAGTCATCTCGCGCATCGTGACGCGAGCGCCATGACGTGCGAAGAACGACTGCGCCCGAGTGTTCGCTTCCGCGACCGTGAGCACGAGCAACGGGCAGCCGACCTCGCGGCCGTGCGCGGCGGCCGCTGCCAGGAGCTGGTCCGCCACGCCGAGACCACGAACCTCCGGGACCACGTACAGATCGTGCACCCAGAGCGCCTCTTCGAGGAGGTTCTCGTAGTCATGCGACTCGAGGCCCGCGAACGCATAGCCGACCGCGCGCTGGTCCTGCTTGGCGATCCACAGGAGTGCGGTCGGGTCGTCGAGCAATGACAGGAAGAACTTCTCCCGGCCGGCCTGCCGGCTGGCGGACATGGCCCCGAGGTCCCAGAACCGCACCGGATCCCAGCCGTGATGGAGTGTGTAGAGTTCGGCAGCGAACTTCGCGACGTCGGGCACGTCATGGGGCTGCGCTCGGCGCACCTGGATCGCGCTCACGCGCTTACCGCGGCTTCCGGTCGGGCCCCCAGTGCCGAATATGCGCTGCCCCAAAGTGAACACCGTGACCGATCAGCCGAGTCTGGATCGTGCATCGCGACTCCTTCGTGGGTCGGGGGGGCCTCCAGCTTCGCACTTTCGCAGTGTTGCCGAGTGAGGCGCGGTCGTCCATCCGTGGCGCGCCGGGCCCGTGCGGCACCGCATCGGTCAAGTCCGGGACCCGTGGGTTTCACGCCCAGCTCAGCTTGGCGTTAGACTGCGCCGCTCTTCCTGATTGGGTCCCGTGCCACCCTGACCACCGAGGAACCCCTTGTGAAGCGATTCGTACTTCGGCTGTCGTGCTCCGCCACATGCCTGCTGCTCTTTCTGGGTTCCATGTTGGCTTCCGTGCCGGCGTCCGCCGACGGCAGCGGCGCGTTCGTCGTCCGGCTGGGCTCGGATACCACGAGTGTCGAGCGCTACATGCGAAGCAAAGACCGTCTGGTCGTGGATCAGGTTGGGCGAGCCCCACGCACGCTGCGCCGGAAGTTCACATACGAGTACCGGAAGAACGCCTTGAGCCGGATCAGCACGGTGTTCGGTGCCCCCGGGTCCAACACCCCGACGCAGACCATCGATGCTCTGTTCGACGCCGACTCCATGCGGGCGCAGATCAAGAACGGCAGCAGCCCGCCGCAGGACCTGCGCATCGCGCTACCCGCGGGCGCCCTCGTGATCTTCAGTTCGAGCCCGTGGGCGGTGTACGAGGCCCAGATCCAGCAGCTCGTGAAGTCCAAGCGCGACACGCTCGGAGGGGTGCTGTACTTCATGGGTGCCGCCGCACCCGAGCGCTACCTGTTCCGCCGTTCGGGTCGCGACTCCGTGGAGATCTCGAATACGCACGGAGACCAGTATCACGCCGCGATCGACAAGAGCGGGCAGATCACCGGCACATTGCCCATCGCGGGCACGGCGAAGTTCTCCATCCAACGAGTGGGTGCGCTCGATCTCGACGCACTCGGATCGGCTTATCTCGCACGCGAGCAGTCCGGCGCTGGCGTGGGGACGTTGAGCCCACGCGACAGTGTGAAGGTGGCCAGTGCGGGCGGGGCCGCGATCAGCATCGACTATGGACGGCCTGCGAAGCGCGGCCGCGTCGTATTCGGCGGGATCGTGCCCTACGGCGAGGTATGGCGTACGGGCGCCAACGCCGCGACGCAGTTCCGGACCGATCATGCGCTGGACTTCGGCGGGACGGTGGTCCCTGCGGGCGCCTACACCTTGTGGACCCTCCCCAGCGCGGCCGGTTGGAAACTCATCTTCAACAGCCAGACCGGACAGTGGGGAACGCAGCACGATGCCAGCAAGGACGTCTTCACGGTCGCGATGAACCTGGGCGTGCTGCCGGAAGTCGCGGAGCGCTTCACGATCGGGGTCGAGCCCGGCGAGACGGGTGGAAGGTTGATCATGGATTGGGACACCACGCGAGCCGCGGTGACGTTCACGACAAGGCCCTGAGCGCGCGCGCGGCGCGCCAGCCGAGTTCCGGGTGGTTCGCGCGGAACTCGACTGGGGGTGCCGATCCCGACATTCCGATTCCAACCACGCAACCTTGCTGGCATACTCTTCGCTCGCATCGGGTGGGGGACACCCCCCGGCCTGTGAGACCGCACCGCTGCCGACCGGACTCATTTCACCAGTCATCGAGGATCCCCATGGGGGAAGAGTTGTCCCAGAAGTCCGCACTGCGCAGTTTCTACGCATCCGAGAGCAGCGACCGAACCTCTGAAGCCTGGCTGTCCGAAGGCGGCAGTGCAGCGATCCCGGAGAACGCGGCTTCTCGCTACTTCCTGCAACGCAAGGTCGACAGCGCGCTTGCCATGGCGGGTGCGCCGGCCCCACGGCATCTGCTCGAGGTCGGTAGCAGTTGGGGCCACCAGACCTTCTTGCTCGCCGAGCGGCTCGCGCGCATCACGGCGGTCGATCTGTCCCCGGAGAGCATCGCACTCGCACAACGCCGCGCGTCACGGTGGAACGTGTCGAACGTGAGCTTCAAAGTGGGCGATGCCGAAGAGTTGAGCGAGCATGCTGACGCGCAGTATGACGCCGTGTTCTCGTTCTCGACGGTGCGCTTCTGTCCGCATCCCGAACGGGCACTCGCCGAGATGCATCGCGTGCTCGCGCCGGGCGGGCGTGTCGTGGTCGACTTCCCCAACGCCGATTGTCCTTGGTATGGGCCGCTCAAACGCCAGTTGGGAATCGAACGCCATATTCACGACCGCCTGTTCCGTGCGGAAGATGCGGTCCGCTTGGTCGAGGAGGCGGGCTTCGAACAAGTGAATGTGCGCTTCGTGTTGTTCACCAGCAAGCGTGTGCCGAGTTGGACCCTGCCCGGGTTCCGCTTGATCGACGCCGTCGGCGAGCGCCTGCCGGGAATCCGGAACAGGGCGGGCATCGTCATGGTGAGCGGGCGCAAGCGTGCCGAAGGCTGAACTTCGCTGGCCCCCCTTCCCGTACCGGGCCGGGTTCTGCATCACCGATGACACCGACACCGCCACGCTCGATTCGGTGCGCGCGGTGTACGACACGCTGCACGAGCATGGTGTCTTCGCCACCAAGACCGTGTGGGCGTTCCCGCCCGAGGAACCGTGTGGCGTCCCCGGCTTGCCGCCTTCGATCCAGCGGGGGGTCACGCTCGCCGATCGCGGCTATCGCGACTACTGCGCATCGCTCGCACAGCGCGGCTTCGAGCTCACGCTGCATGGCGCGACCGCCGGCAACAACACCCGCGAACGCACCCTCCGCGGTTTTGCCGCACTCGATGAGATCGCGCCGCGATCCCCGGTCTTCATATGTCACGCCAAGAACGCCGAGAACCCGTATTGGCAGCAGCACGTGGTCGCGCGCGGTCCGCTTCGGTCGATCCTGAACGGGTACGCAGGTCAGCACCGCTGCTCGGGTGAAGTCCCCGCCAGCCCGTACTTCTGGGGAGACGTCTGCCTCGACCGCGTGCGCTACATCCGGTTGCTGCGCACACGCCGGATCGACACGTTCGCCGCCAATCCTTCCATGCCCTATTTCGAACGTGAGAAGCCGTTCGTGCGCGGCTGGTTCAGCGCGACCAAACGCAGTTTCCGCGACGCCACGGCCGATGCGGCCCTGACCGCGCTCGAATCGGCGTGGGGCGTGTGCGTCCTGTACCAGTACATGTGCCGGTACGCGGACCCCGCCACGGGCCGCGCGACCGCAGCGCTCACGGCGGGGGTCCAGCGGCTGGCGCAGCACGCTCGCATTTGGAAGGCGAACACCGGAGCGATCCTGGATCGCTTGCGGCTGATCCAGGGCGTTCAGCTGGCAAGCCAGGGGCGCGAGTTGTGGTTGTTCAATACCAGCGCCGAGGACGCACCCGGGCTGCAGATCGAGACCGATGGCGAGTGGGCCGACGCACCGCCAGAGGGTTGTACTCTGAGCGACGGCATCCTGCATGTCCCGTTGTTGCCCGCAGGGGAGTGTCGCCGCTTCGTGTTCCGCTCGGGCGTGGTCGCGTGCGGTCGTGGCGCGATGCGGCTTTCGCCGGAAGGCCATGCGCAGACCGACTTCGGGCACGGAACGCTTGCGGTCAACGTGTCCGATTCGGACTGGACCGTGAGCCCCGGCATGACGGTGGGTGCCGCGCGGTCACTGGTGAAGTGGTCCGCCGGTCTGGAGAGCGTGCAACCACGGTCACGGGCGACCGACCGCGAGCTGACGCGGCTGTTCCTCGAGCAGAGCGCGATCATCGTGGGCGAAGTGCTATTCCGTGGCCGGGCGCTCGACAGCAACCGCTGGCTCGGAACCGACACCATCCAACTCGAAAGCCACGACAACTGGTGAGCTGTCCGGCCGCCGGGAGGCAGACCGGCCACTGGGCATGTTAGTCTGCGTCGTCATGCATACCGCCCCCAGCGACATCCCCGGTTCGCGTCCTGCGTCTTTGCTGCATCGCTTCGAAGGCAACGTGCTGGTCGTGGCGTTCCTGTTGTCGATGCTCATTCCGTTGATCGACGCCATCGGCCGCCCGTTCGGCGGATTCAGCGTTCCCGGCTCCTCCGAATACCGTGCCCAGCTGACGTTGTGGCTGGCGCTACTCGGCGGCCTGCTCGCGGCGCGCGAGCGCCAGCACCTGACGTTGTCGACCGCCGAGGCCATCGGTAAGGTGAAGGTGCGCGATGCGGCCCGCGTGTTCTCGTCCGCCGTGGCCGCGGCGGTGTGCGGCGTCCTGGCGTTCTCGGCCTACGGCGTCGTGGTCGCAGACAAGGAGCAGGGCAAGGTCCTCGCCATCGGTCTGCCGGTGTGGATCAGCGAATGCATCATGCCCGTTGCCCTGACGTTCCTTGCGGTCCGCTTTGCGTTGGGTGCCTCTCCGCGCTGGCCGGGCCGGCTGCTGGCATTCGCCTCGATCGGAGTGGCATTCGCGATCGGGCTCGTGCCCCAGCTCGCTGGCTCATTGGCGCTGCCTCTGGTCGCCGTCATCCTGCTCGCGGCCCTGGTGGGCGCCCCGGTGTTCGTGGCCATGGGCGGCATCGCGCTGGTGTTGTTCTTCAAGGATGCGGTGCCCGTCTCGGCTGTCACCGCCGACATCTATCGACTGATGGTGTCGCCGACCTTGCCTGCCGTGCCTTTGCTGACGGCGTGCGGCTACGTCATGGCCGAGTCGAACGCCTCGCAGCGGCTCGTGCGCTTCTTCCGTGCGTTGTTCGGGTGGATGCCGGGTGGCGTGGCCGTGTTGGTGGCGGCGGTCTGCGCGCTGTTCACCACATTCACCGGCGGGTCCGGCGTCACGATCATGGCGCTGGGCGGGCTGCTGTTGCCGATCCTGATCAAGGAAGGCTACCCGGAAGGCTTCTCACTCGGGCTCGTGACCGCTTCGGGCAGCCTCGGACTGCTGCTGCCGCCGAGCCTTCCCGTCATCCTTTATGCCGTGGTCGCCAATGTCCCCGCGGACTCTCTGTATCTGGCGGGACTCCTGCCCGGGCTGTTGCTCATCCTGATCGTGGCCGGGTATGGCATGTGGGTGGGCCGTGGAATCAAGGCCAAGCGCGTACCCTTCTCGTGGCGCGAGACGGCAGTCTCGGGCTGGCACGCCAAATGGGAGCTGTCGGTACCGATCGCGGTCGTGGTGCTCTTCGCCACGGGGCTCACGACGATGGTCGAGGCCGCAGCCGTCGCGTTCGCCTATGCGATCGTCGTGGAGTGCTTCATCACACGCGACATCCACGTATTCCGAGAGTTGCCGGGTGTGCTCGTGAAAGCCGCGGTGCTGTGTGGTGCGGTGCTCATCCTGCTGTCGAGCGCGCTCGGGCTCACGAGCTGGCTCGTGGATGCGCAGATTCCGGATTTGCTCCTGACCGCGGTGAAGGCGCACATCCACTCGCAGTACGTGTTCCTGCTCGTGCTCAACATGGTGTTGCTGGTGCTCGGCAGCGTGCTCGAGATCTACTCCGCGATCGTCATCCTGGCACCGCTCGTCGCACCCATCGGCGCGGCATTCGGCGTCGACCCGGTGCACCTGGGTGTGGTGTTCCTGGCCAATCTCGAACTGGGCTTCCTGTTCCCGCCGGCGGGCTTGAACCTGTTCCTGTCGTCCTCGCGGTTCGGGACACCGCTGCCGAAGTTGTACCGTCATGTCGTGCCGTTCCTGATCATCCTCGGACTCGGTACGCTGGCGATCACCTACCTGCCGCAGATGACGATCGGCGTGCTGCACCTGCTCGGCAAGTAGCCCCTCGGGCCGTCCGGCCGGGGTTTCCTCGCGTCCTGTCCTAAGGACTGGCCCGCGATTCCTCCGAGGCGTCCAACGCGGTCGTGGCGGTACCTCCACGACTGGACCCATCGGTGGCCCTCCTGTGATGCGGGAGATGATGCCGGAATGAATGCCTGATGCAATGTGCGAGAACAGTTCAGCAACTTACTGAACAACATGTAGTTATGAGTGATGGGTGGGCTCGTGCAGGGGGCGAGGAGCGGCCGTCGCCCGCAAATCACCCCGGGCGTCATGAAAGTGTTAGAAGTAGCCGAGCTCAACCGAGAGAATGAGGTAGGTCTGCTCTCTTGCTGCCGTGCGTCCCCCTGTGATGGAGGCTCCAAATGAGGCTTCGGCATCCCCTGCTCGCGCTCACACTCCTCAGCCTGTTCGTTCCCGGTGCCGTTCTGGCTGCGGTGCGCGCGAGCGGCCTGCTCTGCACCGCATCTGGAGCTGCAACGGTCAGTTCGTCGACCGATGGGCGAACGCTCTCTGTCTCCAACATCGGCTCGAGTGGGCAGGACGGTGTTGAGATCTCGCTGTCGAGCTTCGACGGCCATCATATGGCCACCTCGGCGACGTGGACGGGTGGCGACGCGGGCACGGTGTGCTCGTGGTCGTGGGGCACCAGCAACTCGGGCGGCGGTGGTGGTGCGGGCGGTTCGGGCCGGAGCCGCGGCATCATCGTGCGCCAACCCGGAGGCATGAGCGTGTCGGTGGACCTGTCCGAGCTCGTCACCACCCCGACGATGACCGTCATGCTCTATCGCGATCGCGGAAGTCTTCCGGGTGAAATCGTCGTGACGAAGACCATGGACACCGCCAGTCCTGCCCTCTTCAGCCTTACCAGTGACCCGGTGTGCCCGGTTCCGGATGTCGGCCTTGAGTTCGCGAGCGTCGCATCGACGGGCAAACGTCAATGTCTCTTCAATATCGGGCTCAAGGGCCGGATGTCGCTGAGCTCGCCGTTCGTGAACGGCGGCATCCCAGTCGAGTGCGACCGCATCGTCGTTGTCGGAGACTGCGATGGCGGCGATGGACTCGCTGGCCCCTGCTCGATGCGCGTGACGTCCCCGTCCAGCTCGAGCTTCCACGCGATCACTTTTGACAGCCAGAGTGTGGTGCGCTTCGGCGCAAGCATGACAGCGACTGGTTTCGACCTGGATGGCACGGATGTCGAGATGTCCCTGAGCCCGAGCCCGCTCTTCACAAGCAGTTCCTTCTCTGCCGTGAACCCGCTCTTCAGCCGACTGTTCGACCTTTCCAACAACCCCTTCAGTGGTCCGCTGCCCGACCTGGCGCAGCTTTCGGGTTCGCTGCGATTCAGCCGCTCCGACCCGTTCGTCTTCTCGGCGAGCGATGTGGGCGCTTCGCTGTCATGCGTCGTCACCGGTACCGGTACGTGCTCGCCCACGGGTGAAGTCGCTTCACTGCGTTCCACGTACACGGCAGCTCACGTGCTCGAGATGCGATCCAGCTTCGCCGGCATGTGCGCATCGGAAGAGTCGGTGTACGTCTCGCGTGGCGGCCTGCTGGTCGCGAGCTTCGCGATGCCACCGAGCCACGTCGTGACGGCCCAGCCGACCTCGGGCGGCCCTCTGGGCATGGCCATCAACGAGAAGGGCCTGCCGGGTGAGAAGAAACCGGCCAAGACGACGACCAACAATCCGAAGGGCCGCGTGCCCGTTGGCGACGGCTCGTCCGCGGTCGTGGGTGCCGATGGCCTGTCGCTGCATGTGTCATTCATGGACTCGCGCGTCGTGTGTGTCGACGGCACATGTGTGACCGGGGACGACGTGACGTTCCACGGTGAGTGCTCAAGTGGCGCCTGCTCGAGCGGTGGCGCTGTCATCACCATCACGGGCGAGAACTTCGGGCTCGAGCGTTGCACGAGTGGGGCCTGCAGCCCGAGCAGCAGCTCGCTGCATGTGACGGGCATGACGCAGACGGGGGTCGATCAGATCCGCGCCAGCGTTCCCCCTTCGGCCGCGCTCTCGAGCAATGGGCCCCGGGTGGTCGTGGCGGTATTCAGAGACGCGGCCGGTAACGCTGCCGCGCGGGGGGCGTCGGTCACGTTCCAGTTGAGCCCGAACCTCGTGCTCGAAGCCGTTCCCGCACCGGTGGTCGAGTACGACTACTTCAGCAGTTTCGGAACGAGTCAGATGTTCGTGGTCGACAACGGTGGCGGCTCGTACACGGTCGACTCCGCGTTGCTCGGCCCGGGTTGCGGCCCGTCGTCGTCGGGTACGCTGTTCTCGATCTCCGTGGCACGTGCGCCGGGCGCGGCGGACGGCATGGGGTTCGTCGACGTCAGAACGGTCGAAGTGGCGGACTGCAATGCCGGCGACATCCCGACAGCAGCCGGTGGGCGGGAGTACATCGTGCTCGACAGTTCCTCGCCCAGTCCTCCGACCATCGTGGCGACGCAGGTGAAGACCGGTAACGACGCCAGCGGACTTACCCGGACCCAGTTTCAACTGGGCAGCCTCGCGGTGGAGGACGGCATCGAGGTCTATCGCGCGTCATTCGGGAACTACCCCCTTTACGAAGACGGGCCCACGCCGGGCTCCGTGCCGGCATTGTCGTCGAGCAGTCCGCCCGCCGCCCCGTGGGAGCCGGTCAGCTTGACGTGTCCTGCTGGTGGCACGGCGGGTCTGGTGTGCCAGGTCTTCGCGAGCAAGCGCGGCTACGACTACTACATGGCCCGAAGTGTCGACCGAGCCGGCAATGTCTCGAGCTCGGTCATGACCACTGGCACGCTCACCTACCACCTCGGTGATGTCGCCGGTGGCGGTACGGTGTGCGCGGGCGACAATCAGGTCGTCACGCCCGACATCAGCGCGCTCGGCGCACACTACGGAGCGACGCTCAGCCTGACGAGCCCGTTCTCCTGCCTCGACGTCGGCCCGACCGTGGGAGGCACGATCGACGGCCGGCCGTCGCCGGACCAGCGGCTGTCGTTCCGCGACCTGATCCTGTACGCCATCAACTACTCGCTGGTCTCGATGCCGGCCAGCCGTCCCCAGGCGGCGGCGGTCAACGCGCTGCGTCTCGCTCCTGCAGCGGTGGCTGCGGTGGGCGAAGCGTTTGACGTCGCGCTCGAGATGGATGGCGCGGGCGACGTGCAGGGTTTGAGTGCGCAGCTCGCGTGGGATCCCGCTGTCGTCGAGCCGGTCGGGGTCGAGAAGGGTGAGTTGATCGCCCGTCAGGGCCTGCCCGGTGTCGTGCTGTCGCCGGGCCCCGGCGGAGTCGATGCCGCCATGCTCGGCGTCGGCGGTGGCATCGCCGGCTCGGGCACGCTCGCCAAGGTGACGTTCCGCGTGAAGTCCGAAGGCGACCCGGGCATCCGTATCGGCTCGGTTGATGCGCGCGACGCGCAGAATCACGAGTTGTCACTCGGCATCTCCGGCGGCACGGGTGCGATTCCCGGTCGCACGGCGCTCCGGATGGCTTTCCCGAACCCGTTCGACCAGCACATGACCATCGCGCTGGCACTGTCGCACCAAGGCCCGGCGAGCGTGGGCGTGTTCGACGTCGCGGGTCGCAAGGTGCGGTCGCTCATCCAAGGTGTGCAGCCCGCGGGCGAGCGGCTCGTGACGTGGGATGGTCGTGATGACAGTGGTGCGCGTCTGGGCGCGGGTGTGTACATGCTGCGGCTCGATGCGGGTGGCCACAGTGAGACGCGCGCGGTGCGGTTGGTGAGGTAGGTAGTACGCGGGACGCTCGACCGGGGCGTCTCGCGCAAGACGAGTGGCCGCTCTCCCGGGAACGGGGGAGCGGCCAGCCTCGAACTGACATCGCGAACGGCAGCCCGACCACCATCTTCGTTAATGAGGCTCTCATGCGCACTCGCCACCCGTTGTTCACCCTGGCCCTGCTGCTCCTCGCCGGCTGGGGCACCTCCGCACGGGCCGCTGTCCGAGCCAGCGGACTCCTCTGCACCGAGACCGGTGGAGCGACCGTGAGTTCGTCCGCCGATGGCCGTGCGCTCCAAGTGACCAACATCGGCTCCAGTGGCCAGGACGGCGTGAACGTGAGCCTGACCGGCATGGAGGGCAGCAAGTTCTCTTTCATCGATGACTGGAGTTCCTCCAACGCCGGAACGGTCCTGTCGTTCTCTTGGGGAATCTCAGATGCCAAGTTCGGTGCGATCTCTGGCCTCCATCGCGACGTGTCGATTGCGCACACTGCGACCGGCATGTTGGTGACCTGTGACATGTCCGCGCTCAGCAGTTCGCCGACCATGCGTTGCCTGCTGTACCGGGACAACGCGCTGATCACCGAGGTGTCGCTGCCGACGCTGGCGACGGTCGAGTTCTTGGCCCCGCCCGGCGGGGGACCGGTCGCCACGCAAGTCGGCTTCGAGGTGAGCAAGGTGCGCGAGAGCCCCACACGCTGCTGCCGCAATGGCGCCAGCTACTTGACGTTCAGCACGGACTTGGTGTTCGTGTTCGGTGGCCAATCGGTCCTCTGTGACCGGATGGTGTGCGTCGGCGACCTCGACGGTGACGGCCTGCTCGATGTCTGCGCCGTGCGCGTGACCGCGCCACCGCTCTCGAGCACGAACGAGATCATCTTCACCAGCCAGAGCTTCGTGCGCTCCGGCGTCAGCCTGACGGCCAGCGGCGCCGATGTCGTGAGCGCGTGTTGCCTGGACGACGACTCCGATGACGACGGCGTATCGGACACCTTCTCGCTGCAGCACAACCCTGCTTTCCAGGAGTCCTCCATGCAGGGCTCGATGCCGATGCTTCGTCAGGTGTTCGGCTCGGGTGGCGACATCGGGGGCAGCCCGCTCAGCGTGCTCGACCTGAGCAGCCCGCCACTCGCGCTCCAGTTCAGTCGTTCACGCCCGTTCACGCTCGACCCGTCGACGGACAACGGCGCTTCACTCGAATGCGTCGTCGAGGGTACTGGGGGGTGTTCGCCGACCGGCGCATTGGCTTCGTGCAAGGTCTCGGTCCAGGACCTGCACTTCACGGCGCAGGCCAGCTTCGCGGGTATGTGCGCGGACCAGGAGTCGGTGTACGTCATCCGCCACGAGACGTCCCCGACGACGGGTGCCGTCGTCGGCATCGTGGTCGGCAGTGCGAAGAGCGGCACGCTCACGGTCACCGGGTCACCGGGTGGATCGCCGACTATGTCGATATCGGCAGCCGGGGGAGTGACCAAATCGTCGAGCAACATCCAGAACAACGTTGTCCAGCCCGAGGACCAGTTGAGCGCACGGCTCCCGGCCAGCGAGGACACCAGTTCTCCTGCGGTGACGAGTTCGGCCGTCGGTACCGGCGGGCTTGAACTCTCGGTCCGTTTCGCCGACCAGCGTGTGTTCTGCGTCGACGGCACCTGCTTCACCGGCGACGAACTGGTGTTCCAGGGCCGGTGCGCGAGTGGCACGTGCGCATCGAACGTCATCACGGTGACGGGTACCAACTTCGGCGTCCAACAGTGCCTGAGTGGCGCCTGCAGCCCGGGTGGCAGTTCGCTCGAGATCTCGGGCGTGTCGTCCTCGCACACCGACCAGATCGTCGCCAGCGTGCCGGCCACTGTGTCGCTGTCGAGCACCACGCCGGTCGTGGAGATCCCCGTGCTCATGGAGCGCGTCGACGCGACGCCGTTGCGTGGAACGACGGTCACGCTGCACCTGAGCCAGAATCTCGTGCTGGCCTCGGCGATGCGCGAGAACACGATGTTCAGCAGTATCAGCAACGTCCAGACTCAGATGTTCGTGATCGACAATGGCGGTGGATCGTACACTGTCGATTGCGCGCTTCTGGGCCCGGGGTGTGGCCCGACCACCAGTGGTTCGCTGTTCTCCCTGTTCGTCACGCGCGCCCCCGGCGCGCCGGACGGACTCGGGTTCGTGAGCATCGACGAAGCCGAGGCCGCGGACTGTTCCGCGGGCCCAGTCCCGACCAGCCCTGGCGGGCGGACGTATGTCGTGCTCGATGGCACGGCTCCAGCCGCTCCCAGCTTCACGGTGGCGCAGGTCAAGTCGGGCAACGATGCCACCGGCACCACGAAGGTCCGCTTCACGGTGACGGCGACGTTCAGCGATGGCAGGACCGAGCTGTACCGCGCCCCGTTCGGCAACTATCCGTCGTACGACAACGGCGCTGCCGCCGGTTCGGTCCCGCCGATGCCCAGCTATCCTCCGAGTGGCCGATGGTCACCCGCCAGCCTGACGTGCACCACGAACACGCTGGGCCTCGAGCAGTGCGATGCCTCGACTGGAGTGGACCGGGATTTCTACTATTTCGTCGCGTTCCAGCGTGACCGAGCGGGCAACGTTTCGCCGCCGTCGGCGATGTCGAGCGGCACGCTCAACTACCACCTTGGCGATGTCGCCGGTGGCGGTGCCGTTTGCGCCGGCGACAACCAGGTGACGACGGCCGACATCAGCGCGCTGGGCGCGAGCTATGGTTCGGTGTTCGCGGTGGGCAGCTCGCTACAATGCATGGACATCGGTCCGACCGTGGACGGCACGATCGACGGCCGACCCGCGACCGACCAGCGGCTGTCATTCCGCGATCTCATCCTGTATGCGATCAACTACTCGCTGGTCTCGATGCCGGCGAGCCGTCCGCAGCCGGCCGCAGTCAATGCGCTGCGTGTCACCTCCGCGGCGGTGCCTGCCGTGGGACAGACGTTCGCTGTCGCGCTCGAGATGGAGGGTACGGGTGACGTGCAAGGGCTCAGCGCACAGCTCGACTGGGATCCGGCGGTGGTCCAGCCGGTCGGGGTCGATGAAGGCGAGCTGATCGCCCGACAGGGCCTGCCCGGCGTCGTGTTGTCGCCGGGCCCCGGCGTCGTCGATGCCGCCATGCTCGGCGTCGGCGGAGGCATCGCCGGCTCGGGCACGCTCGCCAAGGTGACGTTCCGCGTGAAGGCGGCGGGCGATCCCGCCATTCGCATCGGCGCGGTCGATGCGCGTGACGCGCAGAACCGCACGCTGGGCTTGAGTACGAGTGGTGGCGCGGGAAGTCTTCCGGGCCGCACGGCGCTCCGGATGGCGTTCCCGAACCCGTTCGACCAGAACATGACCATCGCGCTGGCACTCTCGCACCAAGGCCCGGCGAGCGTGGGTGTGTTCGACGTCGCGGGTCGCAAGGTGCGTTCGCTCCTGCAGGGCGTACAGCCTGCCGGCGAGCGGCTGGTGACGTGGGACGGCCGTGACGACAGCGGCGCACGATTGGGTGCGGGCGTTTACATGCTGCGGCTTGATGCCGGCGGCCACAGCGAGACGCGCGCGGTGCG
>JANNWR010000178.1:0-2400 GCA_031408715.1 bacterium | reverse complement strand
CAGGCGGATCAGCTCATCGAGTGACGGCAGCCGGCCGAGCTTCTGCGCCGCGCGGTTCGCGAAGCCGGCGTCGACGTTGCGGTCGCGCGCGCGGATCAGCTCGCGCAGCGGCGCGTTGCGATAGCCCGCCTGCTGCATCGCCATCAGGTAGGCGCCGTTGACACCGTGACTGCGCGCATCGATGGCGTCGATGAGCGACACGCCCTGGAAGCCCGCTGCGGCCAGTCCCGCCAGGAACGCGCCGTCGACGCCATGATCGCGCAGCTCGACGAGCTGCCGGAGCGTCGGCAGCCGGTAGCCCTGATCTTGCAGTTCGCGCAGGAATCCCGCATCGACACCATGGTCGCGCGCCATGAGCAACTCGTCGAACGTGGCCAGCGTGAAGCCCGCACGGCGCATGGCCGTCACGTACTCGGGGTCGACGCCGTGCTCACGACCTTTGAGCAGTTGCGCGTAGGTGAGCTCGGTGAAGCCGGCCGCACGCATGCCGCGCACGTATGCTGGATTGACGCCGTGGTCCTGTGCCTTCACCCAATCCTCAAGTGTCGGCAGTTTGAACCCCAGCGTGCCCATGTCGCGCAGGAACATGCTCGTCACGCCGTGTTCGACGACGCGCACGAACCCCTCGAGCTTCGGCGTGCCGTAGCCGATCGCCTTGATGTCGTCGAGCAGCGCGAAGCTGCCGTCGCCCAGGACGAGCATGGCGTGCTGTTCGGCGTTCGGCTTGCCGACACCGCGCTGTTGGATCTGCATGACGTACGCATCGTTCAGGAACACTTCGAACATTCCCTGCCCCAGCCCCTTCACGACGGTGCCACGAGCGCGGAGTTCACCCGCGTCGCGCTTGAGCGTGAACTCGACCGCGCTGCCTTCGGTCTGGAAGGCGCTCTCGGCGAGCCCACTGAGTTGGGCGAACGGCATGCGCTCGACGTACCAGCCGCGCACGGTCTTGTTGCGCGTGATGCTGATAGACAAGGACGCGATGCCGGCCTCGGGCCCCGGCTCGAGCGTGAACTTGCCGGTGGCGGCCGGCGCGGGTTCGGCATGCGCCGTGCGCACACCCGGGCGCAATGCGTCGACACCCGGCAGCATCATCGCGAGCAAGCCGCAGGCGAGAACGATCCGAGGCAACAGGCGCGGCAGTGTCATGGCGATGGGACTCCTTGAGACGGGGGTTCAGGCCGACTCGGGCTAGAATACCCGGCTCGGCCCCTGTCCTGGAATACGGCCTCGCTCACCGGGCCTCGCCTGCATCCCGCCCGAACCGCGCGGCGATGACCTCGCGCCGGTGGTCGAAGATGCGCTCGACCAGCGGCCGCGCGTAGAGCGCGTGCGCCGGGCGCGAGAATGGATCGAGCGGCAGCGCGTATTCCACCCGATCCCCCAGCAACGTGCCGCCGCGCTCGGCGGTGAACGTGTGCAGGTGCACCCAGCGCACGTAGGGTCCGCGCAGCTGTTCGTCGATGAACGACACGCCCGGCTGCCAGCGGTTGATGCGCGTGCGCCAGTTCACGGGCAGGCCATGCAGGCGCAGCCGGTAGTCGATGAGCGTGCCCTCGCGCATGGCGATGGGCAGCGGCGTGAGGATGCGGAAGTGCAGCCACGGCGGCGTGATGGCCTGCAGATTCGCGGCGTCGGCGAAGAACTCGAATGTCTCGGTGATGCCCGCGGGCACCCACTGGGTGCGTTCGAAAACGTGGACGTGCATGCGACTCCTGATGAGAGGCAATTCGAAGCGCTCGCGGACGGCTCGAGGCGGCCGAGCGCACACTACTTCTTCTTGCGCGCCTTCTTGGCGTCGCGCCGGTGCGCGCGCAGCCAGGCGTCGGCGCCCATGCTGTCCTCGTAGGCATCGTACAGTTCGTCGGCGATGATGAGCGCCTCGCGCTCGTCGCCCGGCGAGTAGTAGCCGTCGTCGGGACCGATCTCGGGCGGCTCGTCGGCCAGCAGATGCTTCAAGGCATGCCGGTTCGTCTGCGTGGCTTTGGCGAGCGCGGTGTCAGCGACTTCACCCGGGCCGTTGCGCCGGAAGGCGAGAATGGCGCGCGCGAACGCCAGGATCGCCGAGGCATCGTTCGCGAAGCGCTCGAGCAATTCGGCCGCCTGATCGTCCCGGCGCGCCACCAGCAGTCGCGGGATCAGCACCATGCGCGCGCCGAGCCGGTCGTCGCGATCGAGTTCCAGCATCTCCGTCCAGTGCGCGAACGCCGCGTCGTCCTGATCGTGCTCGTACTCCGCACTCGCGATCCCCATGAGCGCTCGCATGTAGGGTCGCGTCTCGAGCGCCGACCAGAACTCGCCCGCGTGCCGCGTGAAGCCGTCGGGACCCAAGTCGCGCGTAGCCGCGGCGAGTGCTTCGCGATACAACTCGAGCGCGCGCTGCGTGTCGGGCATGTCTTC
>JANNWR010000177.1:0-1545 GCA_031408715.1 bacterium | reverse complement strand
CAGTTCCGCGACGCGTTCGTGATGAACGACCCCGAGCACCCCGGTCAGCTGCTGATGTTCTACAGCGCGCACGACTCGATCGACTTCAAGCTCGGTCAGGGCGGGCTGGTGGTGGGTCTGGCTCGAAGCGCGCCGGGTGATCCGACGCAGTGGACCGACCTGGGTTGGTACACGGGCACGCACAAGCGCATCTCCAAGGTCGGGCAACTGGAAGGGCCGCACGTGTTCCCGGTCGCGGGCACGAACACCGGCTGGCGGCTGATGTTCTCGAATGCGGGCACGCCACCGGGCGAGAACGGCAGCACGACGATCCGCTTCGAGAATCTTCTGCCGGGCGCCAGCCTCACGGATACCGCGCAGGCGGCATGGAGCCCTCCGGTGATCCTCCGCTCATACCTGAACAACAACAGTGTGAGTTATGGCTGGAGCGCCAGCGAGCACCTGAGAGTCGGTGGGGTGGACTACCTTGCCGGCTTCACGGCATGGGGCCCGGTGCTGCAGGGCATCGCGATCACGCGCATGACGTGGAACGGCGACCAGTTCACGCTCGGCCGGCCATTCGTGACGTCGGTCGACGAGCATCGCTCGCCCACACGTGGGCTCACGTTGGAAGTGCGCGACGAGGCGCGTCGCGCCGGACGGGTGACTTTCAACGTCGATTCGCCGCTCGCGATCGATGCCCAGCTCGAGCTGTTCGATGCGCAGGGCCGCCGCGTGCAAAGGGTGTTCTCGGGAACACTGCCGCCGGGGCGTTCCCAGCACGTCTGGGACCTGTCGAGTCATGACGGAGTGGCGGTGCCGAGCGGCATGTACTTCGCGCGACTGGCGTTCGCGGGCGGCGTACGCGCCACACCGATCGCCGTGGTGCGCTGAACGCACGGCCGGCCCCGAGGTACCGAGCCGACCGGCCTGACAGATCGCGCGCGCTGGTGCGCAGCGTGGCAGCGTTCACCGTTCTCTGGACGCCGCCGCATTGTCGTGGCGGCCTGTCTGCCTCACACTGCGCGCTTCTGGTTCTTGTAGGGACGCTGCGCTTTGTGCGCGGCTCCGATTTCGTGTCTTGGGAGGCGGCTCATGATCAAGTTCATGTTGTTCATCGATGGCACGTGGCTCTATTCCAACACCAGCCGGCTGGTGGAAGCGTCCGGCGAGCCCGGGTTCGTGCTCGACTTCGGCAAGTTGCCGCGCGTGCTGGCCGAAGAAGTCGGCCGCCGGCTGGGCCACGACGACTGGACCGTGGTGCGCACGCACATGTTCGGCAGCTTCGCGGACCACATCGACCCGCGCGACCGTGAGCCGGTCGAGCGCCGGCTCAACTTCTTCGCCATGCTCCGCCAGCAGCATCACTACGAGATCGAGGCGTTCCCCATCGATTTCCGCGGCAAGCGCCTGCGCCGCACCGACCGCGATCCCGGCGACGTGTTCGAGCCCAAGGAGAAGTGCGTCGACATCGCGCTCGCCACCAGCATGCTGTTCAACGCCTCGATGTCCAACGCCTACGATGTCGCCATCGCCGTGATCGGCGATCAGGACTTCAAGCCCGTG
>JANNWR010000176.1:0-7584 GCA_031408715.1 bacterium | reverse complement strand
AGTTTGGGTTGCCATCTAACTCTGTGCAAGCCAACTTGCCCCCGACTTTGCTGCGCTCCGATTTCTGGGGGCAACTCCAGTTCTGGATGACTGGAATAGCCCTGGGAACTCCAATCCAGCAATCGTGTCACATGACGCCTCCGAAGCCGACGGTGAGAGGGGAGGCTGGAATCGGGCACTCCCTTTTCCGGACTGGTGCAGTGTGATGATTAGATTGAGAACGTCTGTCTGACAAGGACCGAAGGGAGCGTCCCGACCATGCGTTGCCATCGCCGCATCACCAGCGTTAGTCTTTCGCCCAACTCCTGGGAGCGCTCATGGTCGCACGGCGTTATTTATGTCTTGTTCACCACGATGATCACGACCGCAGTGACTTGCGCTTATGCGCAGACCCTGCACGAGGAGACCTGGGTCACGGATGGAACCGTGTACTCGATGGTCCCGTCGGGGAACACGCTCTACCTAGGCGGGGCTTTCACCTACGTTGGCCCACTGACGGGCATGGCGGGTGCGCTCGATACCTCGACTGGAGCGGTGCAGGCGCCCTACGCGGGCATCGATAATCAGGTGATTTGCGCCGTCCCCGATGGTGCCGGCGGCTGGTTCGTGGCAGGAAGATTCACCAGGGTGCAGGGCCAGCCTCGGCAAAGACTGGCCCACATTGCGGCGGACGGTTCGCTGTTGTCATGGGATCCAGGGTCCGACGGAGATGTGCGCGTTCTCGCGCTCTCGGGAAGCAAGCTCTACGCGGGCGGGACATTCACCTTCATCGGGGGTCAGCCGCGGAAGAATCTAGCGGCGCTCGATGCGGTGACCGGACTTGCCACATCCTGGAATCCGAGCCCGAACGGCACCATCCACTGCATGGCGCTCTCGGGCAGCACGCTGTACGGGGGCGGGGGCTTCTCGCTCCTTGGAACGTTGGTACAGAGCAACGGCGTCGCCGCGTTCGACGCGACCACAGGGGCGCTCCTCCCGGTCCAGCCGTGGGGCTCAGCGATCGGCCCGTTCTCCATGGCACTCTCCGGCAACACTCTCTATCTGGGCGGCGGACCAACCTCTATCGGACCTTCAACCGGGGGCGGGGCAGCCATCGATGCGACCTCCGGCTCGACTCAGGCTCCGTACGCGGGTGTGGTTGGGACCGTCGTCGCCACTGCCCCGGACGGTGCGGGCGGTTGGTACATCGGTGGCGGATTCACGTCGGTGCAGGGACAGCCGCGCCAGAACCTCGCGCAGATCGCCGCGAACGGCGTGCTCACCGGATGGAATCCCGGTGCAGATGACTCCGTGAAGGCGCTCTTGGTGTTGGGCGGCAGGCTCTATGCGGGTGGCCGCTTCTCGAATATCGGAGGACAGCCCAGGAAGGGGCTCGCGGCACTGGACAGAGCCTCGGGACTTTCAACCGTCTGGAACCCGAACATCTCGAATCCGGTTGGCATTACCCTCGTGAACTCAATGGTCCATTCCGGCGGCACCATCTACGCAGCCGGAGTATTCTCGATGGTCGGTGGTCGGACCCAGTTCAACATCGCAGCGGTGGACACTTTTACTGGTTCGCCCAATGCGATCCAGCCGTGGGGCGTCGCGGGCACCGCGTACTCCATAGCTCTCGCCGGGAGCACCCTTTACGCCGGCGGGGGCTTCAGCTTCGCTGGGCCTTCCACGGGTGCCGCAGCGGCGTTCGACACTTCCACGGCCGCGTTGCAGAACCCGTACGCTGGGGTGTTGGGCACTGTCTCGGCCGTCATCTCGGACGGCGCAGGTGGCTGGTACATCGGCGGATCGTTCAGCTCGGTCCAGGGTCAGCCGCGCCGAAACCTGGCTCAAGTTCTGGCCAACGGCACGGTGTCCAGTTGGAACCCCCTCCTCCCTTCGGATTTCGGCGCTGTCCAGACACTCGCTCTGTCGGGGGGTACGGTCTACGCGGGCGGAAGCTTGGAGTTCCTTGAGTTCCCGTCCGCCCCGTCACGGCGTGGTCTCGCCGCTTTCGACGCGAGCACTGGAAACCTAACAGCTTGGAACCCGAGTCCGGGTGGTTCCATCGTCAACACCATCACGGTGGTCGGCGGCACGGTGTATGTGGGCGGTGACTTCACCACTATCGGGGGCCAGACGCGTAACCGCATCGCAGCACTGGATGCCGCCACAGGGCTCGCGACCACTTGGAATCCGAACGCCAGCGGTGACGTCATGGCATTGGCGGTCTCCGGGTCCATCGTGTACGTCGGCGGATCGTTTACCACCATCGGGGGCCAGTCGCGAAACCGAATCGCGGCATTGGATGTCAGCACTGGATCAGCGACAGTCTGGAATCCCAACGCCAACTTCTCGGTTCGTGCACTAGCAGCCTCGGGGACCGCGGTCTATGTAGGCGGCCAGTTCACGACAATCGGTGGCCAACTTCGCAATCGGATCGCCGCGATCGACCCGGTGACCGGGCTGGCGACCACGTGGAGCCCGAATGCAGACAACGTTGTCCATGGGCTTGCGTTGTCGGGAAGCGTGCTCTATGCGGGTGGAGCCTTCGCGAACATCGGAGGACAACCGCGTGGATTCCTGGCGGCTTTCGATATGGTCACCGGACTCGTGACCCCATGGAACGCCGGGGTGAGTGCCACCGTACAAGCCCTCGCGGTCTCCGGTAGCGTCGTCTATGCGGGCGGATCATTCACGATCGCAGGTGTAACTGGTCGCAGCCGACTTGTCGCTCTCGATGTGACCACCGGCGCAGCCACGGCCTGGAATCCGAATGCGAATGGAGACGTGGTCACGCTTGCCGTCTCCGGCGGCACCGTATACGCGGGTGGAGGTTTCCTCACCATGGGAGGGCTCTCGAGGGCTCGTCTAGCCGCGATCGACGCCGCAACAGGATCGCCAACCGCATGGAACCCAAGTGCAAACAACAGGGTTCTGGCCATCGCGGTCTCGGGTGGGACTGTGTATGCGGCGGGCTCATTCACCAACGTCGGCGGGCAGTCGCGGAACTACGTCGCAGCGCTCGAAGTCGCCACAGGCCTGGCCACACCCTGGAACCCCGGGGCGAACGCCACGGGCTATGCACTCGGCGTTTCGGCCAGCACCGTGTACCTGGGTGGAGCATTCAGCATTGCGGGGGGCCAGAGCAGGAACTCCCTTGCGGCACTCGATCTCACGACCGGGGCGCTGACTACGTGGAACCCCAGTGTCGACCAGGGCGGCGTGGTGCTCGCGCTGGCGGCGTCAGGCGGCACAGTCTACGCGGGTGGCAACTTCACCAGTATTGCAGGCGTGTCACGTCGATTCATCGCCGCACTTGACGTGGCGACGGGACTCGTCTCGAACTGGAACCCGAATGCAGATAACGGAGTGAGTACACTCGTGGTCTCAGGGAATACGGTGTACGCGGGTGGCTCGTTCCTGAACATCGGGGGCCAGGCGCGCCCACGGATTGCGGCGATTGATGCCTCGACGGGGCTGGCCACTTCGTGGAACCCGGGTTCAGCCGGACAAGTGGTCACGCTCAGTCTCTTCGGCAACAAGATCTACGCCGGAGGGTTTCTGAACAGCATCGGCGGTCGCCCGAGACGAAACCTCGCAGCGATCGACACCCGGACCGGCCAGGCCACGAACTGGAACCCCGATGCCGACGTTTATGTTCAGGCGTTGGCAATGGCAAGTGGCACGATCTACGTAGGTGGAAGCTTTCGCAATGTGGGTGGCCAGCTGCGGAATTTCATTGCGGCTCTGGATGCCACGACTGGGCTCGCGACAGCCTGGAATCCGGGTGCGAATCAGGCCGTGTATTCGCTCCTCGCATCCGGCAACACCATCTATGTGGGCGGCTTCTTCACCGCTATCGGCGGGCAGACACGAAACCACATCGCAGCCCTGGACGCGCCCAGCGGAGTGGCAACTCCGTGGAATCCGAACGCCAGCGCACAAGTGAATTGCCTTGCTCTCTCTGGGGGGGCACTCTACGTCGGCGGCTCATTCGCCACGATTGGGGGGCAGTCCCGGCCCAATCTGGCCATGCTGGACCTGAACACCGGGCTTGCCGGTGCGTGGAATCCGGCTCCCAGCGCTGCCGTCTCCGCGCTGGCGTTTTCGGGTTCCACCGTTTACGTCGGGGGCGGATTCACTTCGATCGGCGGGCAGAGCCGGAAGTGTATCGCGGCGGTCGACGCAATCACAGGTGCGGCAAGTGCGTGGAATCCTTCGGCGAGCAGCGGAGTGCGTTGCCTCGCTCTGATGAGCAATGTTGTCTATGCGGGGGGAGACTTCCGAAGCACCGGCCTCCCGAGCATCGGCGGGCAGGCACGCAACTACCTCGCAGCACTGGATCCCGTCACGGGGCTCGCAACGTCCTGGAATCCGAACGCGACTGGTCTTGTCATGTCGCTCGCTGCGGTTGGAGGTACGCTCTACGCTGGCGGAGGCTTCTCTGGGATCTCGGGCGAGTTGCGCAGCAATCTGGCGGCCTTCTATGATCCAGCCTTGCTCGACGTTCCTTCCTCGCAGAGCCGACCGAGCGTGCTCGACCTGCTGCAGAACACACCCAACCCGTTCGCGTCCTCGACCCGGATCCGATTCTCCCTCCCCTCACCTGGCGCCGTTCGGCTCGGCCTCTACGACCCCGCTGGTCGACGCGTCCGCACATTGCTCGACGTAGAGCTGCTCGCCGCCGGTCCGCACGAATACAATATCGACGCCGCGCGGATCGCGCCAGGGCTCTACTGGTATCGCCTGGAGTGGAATGGAGAGTTCCGTTCACGTCGGCTGGTAGTGATTCCCTGAGTCCGGGCGGCGCCCCGATACCCCGGGGGACCGCAATGCTCACGGACGCTTGTAACCGTTCCCTCACGCCCGTCGTGACGGGCGGCGGTCAGCGCTCGCCGGCGATCTCGCGGAGCAGGCAGTGGCGGCGTTCGGTCACCTCGGCGGCGTAGTCCTGTCGCCAACCGTGCGGTGTCAGCTTCGTGACGTCCGTGCAGGTCGAGATGCGCGTCAGCACGTCGCGGAAGTAGTCGCCCAGGTGGATCCCGGCGGCCTGTGCCGTCATCAGCAGGCTCATCAACACCGCGGCCATCTCGCCGCCACCCTCGCGCTGGAAGAACAACCAGTTCTTCCGGCCCACCGCGAGCGGGCGCAGCGCGCGCTCGGCGGCGTTGTTCGACAGTGAACCGGCTCACATGGGTACTCTCCCCAGGAAGGTGTGCGATTCTTAGTTGGAAATTGAAGCGGCTCCAACCGCTGTGGTCTGATGGTGTTGCGAGACAGCCATCACACACAGACGAAAGGAGCCGTCGATGGGCAGTGTCATTCGTCGGATACGGAAGCGCAAACGGACCCTGGGCGAGGTCCAGGTGCCGCATCGCGAGGAGTACGAGGGCCTCGAGTTGAACGCGAAGGTGGAGCTGATCCGCAGCCTGATTCCGCTGGGGCTGATGCACGTCCAGTCGCAGCTCGAGGAAGAGGTCGAGTCGCTGGCCGGGCTGCGCTACGCGCACAATGATGGCGCGGCTGGGACCCGGCACGGGAGCAATCCGGGAACGGTGATGCTGGACGGCCAGCGGGTGGCGATCCGCGTGCCGCGGGTACGCAGCGGTCAGGCGGAGATCCCACTGCGGATCTATCCGGCGCTGCACGGCACGGGCGAGGCCGACGACGCGTTGCTGCGTCGTGTGCTGTACGGGATCTCGTGCCGCAACTACAAGTCGGCTGTAGACGGCCACCGACTCCCGCGTATTTCTGCCCCTACGCGGGCGGTCTGGCGAGCCGCGGCAGGCTGAGCGAGACTGGGCGCTCTGCTGCGAACGTCCTCAGGAGAATCGGGTCGTCCTAGCCTGCCGCTTTCAGTGCGAGCAGACTGGTTCCATGACGTGTTCGGCCGCTGAGCAGCAGTCCCATATGTTCGCGCAGGGCGGCTCTTGGTGCGGACAAGTCGATCGCGCTGCGGGGCATGCCAAAAGCTGCTTGTCGCATGGCCGCGCCTCCGCTCCAAGTTCAAGCCAGCCGCGCGCGTGGTGTAGACAATGGCCATGTCTGCACGAGGGCGAACCCACAGACCCGCCGCTCGGAGGCCACACGCAGACGGCTCGGTGTGCCTCGACCGGCCAGGAGGGCGGCTGGGCTTGGGACTTTCGCTGCGCGCGACTACCGGCTCTGTGGCGAACAGTTGACACTTATACATAAATGCCTACCATTCGCCACCACCCACCACGGAGCAAGCCAAGGCGCTGAAGCTGGCGCGCTTCAGCAAAGGCGTCACCACGCGTGAACTCGTCGCGGCGGGAATTCACCGGCAGGTGCTGAGCCGGCTAGTCAACGGCGGGCAGCTCGAGCGAATCGCCCGCGGGCTCTATCGCCTCGATGAGCACCCGGTGACCGAGAACCACGACCTTGTGATCGCATGCACGGCGGTGCCGCAGGGCGCGATCTGCCTGCTCTCAGCGCTCCAGTTCCATGGCATCGGCACGCAGCTGCCCTCGCAGGTCTGGATCGCGATCGACCGCCGCGCGCACCAGCCCTCGCTCAAGTACCCGCCGCTCCGCCTGGTCCGCTACACGGGCGCGGCGCTCACAGAAGGCGTCGGCTCGCACCGACGAGAGGGGCGTGCGGTTCGCGTCTACGGCGTCGCGAAGACTCTGGCAGACTGTTTTAAGTATCGGAACAAGATCGGCCTGGACGTCGCGCTGGAAGCGCTGCGCGAGGCGTGGAAGGCCCGCAAGTTCACGATGGACGAGCTCGACCACTACGCGGGAATCTGCCGGGTGCGTCGGGTCATGCGGCCTTATCTTGAGTCGCTGATCGGATGAAGGGGTTGAATATTTGTGGAAGAGGTTCCCCGGCTGCAACGAGGGGCCGAGGCGGATCCTCTGGCTGCTCGGGCGCGGAGACACCCCTGAGCCGAGTCGGGTCGATCGATCGTCAAGCAGCGAGCTCCAGGGCCTGACCGGCCAGGGTGGAGGAAAGCGAGAATGAGGAAGAAGCGCACATCGTTGAAAGCGACAAGGGCGGCCCCGCCATCGCCCACGAATCCATTTGTTGGGCATTGGCGCATCACGGAGACGGAGCTCTGGGACCGCGAGGCCCTCGACCTTCTCGCGCCGGCGTTCATCCGGTTCGAGGACGATCGGATGGGCGGGTTCCAGTTCATCGCGGTGCGGGGTGGCCTCGACAGTCGATTGAGCGAACGCGGCGGCATACCTGCGATTGAGTTCTCGTGGGAAGGCGACGACGAGGGCGAGGCCTGCTCCGGCCGCGGTTGGGCAATCTTGCGTGAAGGAACGATTGAGGGTCGGTTGTACTTCCACGGCGGTGACGATTCGTGGTTCGTCGCGACGCGCCCGACTCGCCAGTGACTACGATGGCCGAAATGCGCCCGCGAGGTGCGTTCACCCGCGATGCCGCAAGCCCTTGGGAACTAAGGGCGGTTGCCCCTCGGCACGAGGGCGGAAGTATGGCGTCCCTCACTGTCCCTACTTGGAACCAGCTGCGGGATTGGCTCCGCGAAATGGACGGCCTGCGGGCCGTATTGACGGGCGCGGCGGCCTGACCCGCGATCTACGGGCACGAGGGCGCGTTCCGGACGCCCCACGCAAG
>JANNWR010000175.1:0-1547 GCA_031408715.1 bacterium | reverse complement strand
GGCGTCGACACCGTGCGCAAGGGCAATGAGGACGTGCTGGTCGCACGGCTCGATGACGCGCGCTTCTACTGGGACACCGATCTCAAGCAGAAGCCCGCCGACCTGGTCGAAAAGCTCTCCGGTGTGGTGTGGATGGAAGGGCTGGGCAGTCTGCGCGAGAAGGCCACGCGGCTGGAGTCGCTCTCGGGCTGGCTCGCCGATCGGCTCGAAGCCATGACGCGCGACGCCGCGGTGCGTGCCGCACTCCTGTGCAAGACCGACCTGCTTGGCGAGATGATCGGCAGTGGCAAGGAGTACGCCAGCCTGGAAGGCGTCATGGGTGGGCACTACGCGCGCCGGGCCGGCGAATCCGACGCGGTCGCGGCTGCGATCAGTGAGCACTACTCGCCGCGCGGGGCATCGGACCAGGTGCCGTTCTCGGCGGCGGGCGCGCTGCTGTCGCTCGCCGACAAGCTCGATCACGTGGCCGGCGCATTCGTCGCCGGCAAGACTCCAAGCGGATCGGAAGATCCCTATGGCGTGCGCCGGGCCGCAAACGGTGCGGTGCGCATCGTCATTGAACGCGGCTGGGCACTCGATCTGCGCGCTGCGGCCATGGAGATCACGCGCCCGTTCTTCGCGGGGGATCCCGAACTGCCGCAGGCGGAGATCATGAAGAAGCTGGGCGACTTCCTGCGCTCACGCGTCGATACGGCGCTGGAGGATCGCGGGCTGGCATACGACATGCGCGACGCCGCGCTCGAAGCGCGCATCCTCATGGGCGGGGTGCCCCGGCCGGGCTGGTGCGATGCCACTGACGCGCTGGCCCGGGCGCGTGCGCTCGAGGCATTCCGCGGGGACCCGCGTTTCGCCCCACTGGTGGTGCTGTTCAAGCGCGTCTCCAATATCCTCAAGGCTGCCACCGATCCACTGCCGCCGGCACTCGATACCGCGCGGCTGGCCGAATCGCACGAGCAAGCGCTGTTGGCTGCCACCGAACTGGCGCGTGTGCGCAGCGCGGCGCTGTGGGACAAGCGCGACTACGCGGCGATCCTGCCCGAACTGCTCGGGATGGGGGACGCCATCCATGGCTTCTTCGATCACGTCATGGTGAATGTCGACGAAGTGCTCGTCCGCCAGAACCGCCTGCGTTTGCTGGCCGATGTGCGCGAGCTGTTCCTGCGTGGCTGGGATCTGTCGAAGGCCGTGGTCGAGGGCGAGAAGGGCTGACGCGGTCGCGGCGAACCCGAGGGCGAACACCGTTTTGGGTTCGGCGCCTGTGGTGCCTAGCTACTGCAGTCGCACGATTCGCTGGTGCGAGATACCGGAGTTGGATTCGAGGGTCAGCGTATATACACCCGGAGGCAGGTGCAGGGCGTCGTCCAGGCGGTGGGTCTGTGCGCCACCAGCTGAGGACAGGATCCGGGTCAGGCGTCGGCGCCCGGCGGCGTCATAGAGCGACAATCGCAGGCTGCCTGCAGGCGCGCTGAAGCGGAGCGTCGGCGATTGGCCAGACCGCGAAGGGTTCGGGTACGGCGCTGCGAGCCGCGTCGTCCCACCGGCTGTGG
>JANNWR010000174.1:0-3488 GCA_031408715.1 bacterium | reverse complement strand
GCGAGTGCCGCGCGCGGCAACTCGCTGAGCACCGGGCTGCCGCAGCCCGACGCGCGCGGGCCCGGCGCGATCTGGACGCTGTCGCCGCGCATCGGCATCGCGCTGCCGCTCACCGAACGCGACGCGTTCTCGGCGAGCTACGCACGCATCCACCAGAGCCCGGCGCGCGACCTGCTGTCCGACGACCGCGTGCAGGGTTACAACCGCCGCCCGCTGGGCTCGCCCACGTTGGAGCCGGGCGAACTGGTGACCTACCAGATGGGACTGCAGCATCGCTTGAACGCGCGCTGGGCCGTGCAGGCGTCACTGTTCCATCGCGACCTCTATGGCCAGGTGGGCGTGGCGAACGAGCAGTACTTCCCCCGCTTCTACCGGCCGCGCTACGCCAACTCGGAGTACGGTCACGCTACCGGGTTCGAACTGGCGTTGCTCACGAACCGCGTGCCGGACGATGCGCGTGCGCCCGGCCCGCGTTCGTGGCGGCAGTGGCTGCTGTCGGGCGAGTTCGCGCTGCGCTACACGCAGACCGACGCACTGGGTTCGCTCTCGGGCACCGATGGCTGGAGCTACGGTGCCCCCACCGGGTTCCGCGCCATCGCCACCGCCGAGCATCCGTTGGACTGGGACCGTGGGCCGGCGTTCGAGTTCGATGCGGTGTGGAGCAAGCCGCACGCCTACACGCTGGCGATCGTCACGCAGGCCACTGGCGGCGCGCGCTGGACGCCGACCATCGACACGCTCACCGCTGCGGGCGGACCGCCGGGATCGTTCCCGAACCTGAAGGCCGTGAACTCCCGGCAGCTGCCGCAGCTCGTGCGCACCGACGTGTCGCTGCGAATGGAGCCCCCCGTGCTTCACGGCGCACGCGTGCTCATCGACGTCCGCAACCTGCTCGGGGCACAGACCACCACCGCCGTGAGCGTGCCCGGCTACCCGCATCCGGCGATCAACACCGAGCGCGACGACAACGCCGGCTACCGCACCCTCACCGGTTTCGACGGCGCGGCCTACTGGGACCCGCGCCTGAACGGCGGCCGCGGTGGCTGGGTGGCGCTCGATGACCCCCGACTGCGCATGCCGGCGCGCAGCGTGCGCCTGGGGCTCGAGATCGGGCTGTGAGCACCCGAGTTCGGCGCGATGCGTGTTGCGTCGCGCTGGCACTTCCGTGACCATGGCAATATGAGCGGACTCACGGATTACCATGCCCTCTACATGGCGCACGAGCTCACGCGCCGGCACGCCTCGGATAGCACCGAAAAGCTGGCGGGCATCGTGGCCGGGGCGCAGGTCGACCTGAATCCGCACCAGGTCGAGGCGGCACTGTTCGCGTTTCGATCGCCGCTCTCGAAGGGTGCGCTGCTGGCCGATGAAGTCGGCTTGGGCAAAACGATCGAGGCGGGGCTGGTCCTGTCGCAGCGCTGGGCCGAACGCAGGCGCCGCATCCTCGTCATAGTGCCGGCCAATCTACGGAAGCAGTGGCATCAGGAGTTGACCGAGAAGTTCTTCCTGCCGTGCACGATCCTCGAGAGCAAGTCTTACAACGACTCGGTCAAGCATGGGCGCTTCCAACCGTTCGGGGTCAAGGACGCGATCGTCATCTGCTCATACCAGTTCGCGAAGTCGAAGGCCTCCGACGTGAGCCAGATACCCTGGGATCTGGTCGTCCTCGATGAGGCCCACCGGCTGCGGAACGTTTACAAGCCCGGTAACCAGATCGCGAACGCCCTGAAGGGCGCGCTGGCTCACGCGCCCAAGCTCCTGCTCACGGCGACGCCGCTACAGAACTCGCTGCTGGAGCTATACGGTTTGGTCAGTTTCGTGGACGAGCACGCGTTCGGCGACCTGGCCAGCTTCCGTGAGCAGTACGCGCGACTCGACCAGGAACAGGTCTTCGTGGAGCTCCGCCGCAGGTTGCGGCCGCTGTGCCACCGAACGCTGCGGCGCCAAGTCACCGCCTACGTCTCGTACACGAAGCGGCTCCCGCTCGTCGAGGAGTTCACTCCGGAGGAGAGCGAAGATCGGCTCTACGAGGCCGTCTCGGAGTACCTGCAGCGCGACAATCTCGCAGCTTTGCCGCCGGGGCAGCGAACGCTCATGACGCTCGTGCTCCGAAAGCTGTTGGCGTCCTCGACGTTCGCCATCGCGGGAGCGCTTGAGTCGATCGCCACTCGGCTCAGGTCGCGACTCGGGAACCCGAAAGCCGCCGATGACATGCCTGAGCCCCGGGAGGACTACGAGGCATTCGAAGCCACCGCCGACGAGTGGTCCGAGGACGAACCGCCTCCGCCTCTGAGCGACCACGAGCGGAGCGCCATCGAGCGAGAGATCGCCGACCTGGAACGCTTTTCGAAGCTCGCAGCCTCGATCCAGCACAACGCCAAGGGGCGCGCTTTGCTCAAGGCGCTCGATGTGGCGTTCGCGCGCGCCAAGCAGTTCGGCGCCGAGTCCAAGGCGATCATCTTCACCGAGTCACGCCGGACGCAGAGCTATCTCCTGCGCGTGCTCACCGAGAGCGCGCACTCCCAGGGAATCGTCCTGTTCAACGGCTCCAACACCGACGAGGGCTCCCGCAAGATCTACGCCGCATGGCTGGCCAAGCACCAGGGCACCGACCGCGTCAGTGGTTCGCGCACTGCCGACATGCGCTCGGCGCTCGTGGACTACTTCCGCGAGGAGGGCCGGATCATGATCGCAACCGAAGCGGGGGCCGAGGGCATCAACCTCCAGTTCTGCTCGCTGGTGGTGAACTACGATCTGCCGTGGAACCCCCAGCGCATCGAACAGCGCATCGGCCGCTGCCACCGCTATGGCCAGAAACACGACGTGGTGGTGGTCAACTTCCTGAACCGAAAGAACGAAGCCGACCAGCGCGTCTACCAGCTGCTGGCCGAGAAGTTCCAGTTGTTCGAGGGCGTGTTCGGCGCCAGCGATGAAGTGCTGGGGGCCATCGAATCTGGCGTGGACTTCGAGAAGCGCATCTCGATGATCTACCAGCGCTGCCGCCGACCCGAAGAGATCAGAAGGGCCTTCGACCAACTCCAGCAGGAGCTGAGCCTCGAGATCGACGAGGCCATGAGCCGGACCCGGCACCAACTTCTCGAGCACTTCGACGACGAAGTCCGCGAGAAGCTGAGGGTCTGTGACCGCGACTCGCGGGCGTATCTGGACCGCTTCGAGCAGATGCTGATGAGGCTCACGCGCTACGAACTGCGTGACCATGCGGAGTTCGTCACCGATTCGGCCTTCCGGCTCAAGGACTCGCCGTTCCCGGGCGACATCCCGCGCGGTCTGTACGAGCTCCCCCGACGTTCGGGTGAAGCGCACCTCTACCGGCTCGGGCACCCGCTTGCCGAGGCCGTTCTGGACCGGGCCAAGCACCGAGAACTTCCCCCAGCGTGCATCGAGTTCGAGTACAGCAATCGCCCCGGCAAGGTGACTGTGCTGGAGCCCTTGGTAGGCCGCTCTGGCTGGCTCAGGCTGTCGACGCT
>JANNWR010000173.1:0-16288 GCA_031408715.1 bacterium | reverse complement strand
CATGACCACGTCGGTCACGCCCGTGAACGGGCCGCCGCCCAGCACGTGGTTCCAGGTGGTGCCGCCATCGGTGGTCTTGCACAGCCCGCGCTCCCCGCCCTCGGACCACAGCGGGCCCTGCGCGGCCACGTACACCACGTTGGAGTTACGCGGATTCACCACGATCTTCGCGATGTGCTCCGACGCCTCGAGCCCCAGCTTCTTCCAGCTCGCCCCCGCATCGAGACTCCGGTACACGCCGTCGCCGAAGCCCACATGCCGGCCGCCCACGTTCTCGCCGCTGCCCACCCACACGATCTCGGGATGGCTCGGGTCCAGGGTGACGCAGCCCACCGAGTACGACGCCTCCTTCTCGAACACCGGCTGCCACGTGGTGCCGGCGTTGGACGTCTTCCACAGGCCGCCGCTGCCCACGGCCACGTACCAGATATCGTGGTCGTTGGGGTGGATGGCGATGTCGATCACGCGCCCCGACGTCATGGCCGGCCCGATGTTCCGGAACTCGAGCCCCTTGAACGGGTCCTTCTTCTCGCTCGCCGCGGCAGTGGTGCCGGGCTTGGGCGCGGCGGGCTTGCTACCGGGCTTGGGTTGGGCGGCGCCGGCGATGGAGTACAACAGGGCGAGCGCAAGCACGACAGGTAACGCGAGGGCACGGCGCATGGCAGCCTCCGAGGGGCCTTCGGATGCAGGGGGACGTGAGTCTCGAGCGCACATGCGCGCGTTGCCGCGCAGGTCTCGCGGCCGGGCAGTCTGCCACAGGGCTATCGCGCGGGCGAAGGCCGCAGGGCGCTACGGCGTATGAGCGTGCCGGGATGGGGCACGAGCGTGGCGCCTGGGGCCACGTCTGGTTCCTTGGCAACCTCATCCGCTTCCGGAGCACGAAGGCATGGATCCCATCTCCGACCGGCACGCCGATGCCCTCGACGATCAGGGGCCGGCGAAATGGTCAGGCTTCGGCGAACGGGACGATTCCTTCGCCGAACCCCACGGGCACACCGGACCAGCCTGTTGGGAGGTGTTGAGAACGTCAACACGTTGCGACCCAATAAAGTACGTTGTCGGCGCTGAAATTCGACTCCTCTTCTCAGCTGTCCTCTTGACGTCAGGGGCATGCCTGCCGATACTTCTTGCATCGACACCAGATGGGCCTGAGAGGGCTCACTGGCCCCCCCGAGGTTGCGACCTCGGGGGATTTTTTTTTGCTCGGAGGCTACGGTGCGTCGGGTGTCATTCCTGGTCGACGGATTCAACCTCTACCACTCGCTGAAAGACGCGAGTCGCGCGCTCGGTGGTGCCGGCACCCGGTGGTTGGACCTGCGCGCACTGTGCTCGCTCTACCGTGCTCAGATCGGCGGAGGCGCGCAGGTCGGCGAGGTCTACTACTTCACGTCCCCGGCAGACCACATGGAACAGTTCTCGCCCGGGACCATCGAAAGGCACAACGCATACCTGCGCGCACTCCGCGCCACGGGCGTTGTGGTCGAGCTCGGGAAGTTCAAAGAGAAACGGCGGCGGTGCGTTCACTGCGGAGAGCAGATGATCATGCACGAGGAGAAGGAAACCGATGTCGCCATCGCGGTGCGTCTCCTTGAGCTTCTCTGGGCGGACAAGTGTGATGCCGTCGCCATCGTGTCAGGCGACAGCGACCTGTCCCCCGCCATTCGTGAGGCAAAGCGGAGCTTCTCCCAACGGGACGTCTACTGCCTCTTCCCATTTGGCAGGAGCAGCGAGGAGCTCCGAATGCTTGCCGCCGCGACCTTCAAGATCAAGAAGGAGCGCTACCACGAGCACCAGTTACCGGATCCGTACGTGCTTGGCGACGGCACCAGGATCGCCAAGCCCGCCGGATGGTAGTAGTCCGGATCTCGCTGCAGGCCGAAGACTGAGGGTGTCGTCCTACTTGCGGTCAGCCCTTGTCCGCGGCACACGTCCCTCTTCGACCGCCTTCCGCAGCTCCAGTGCCTCGGCGTCTCGCGTGACCGTCCAGCGCACGCGCGCGATGCCGTGCAGGTCTGGCGGCCGGGCAGTCTGCCACCTGGCCGCGCGTGGACGAAGGCCCGAAGGCGCGTGTGCGCGAGAACGCGGCCGGAGGGTTCACGGGCGTGGCGGCGCGGGCCCGAGCGCGGGATCCCAGATCGCGCCGTGGGGTGCCCATGTCTCGGGTTCCGCAGGCTCGCGGTCGAGTGGGCCGCTATTCTCGCACCCGGTGAATGTATTCGTTCACCCCAGCAGCGGCCGCAAGCGACCTGCGACGCGTCCGGCGTGCTATCGCACGCGCAGCACCTTGGCGGTCATGCTCGCGGCACCGGTGGTTGCGCTTGCGAAGTAGATGCCCGGCCCCACAAGCCCGCCCGCTTCGTCGCGGCCGTCCCACATGATCTCGAGCGTTCCCGCGTCGCGCATCTCGTGGGCGAGTCGCCGCACCGTGCGTCCGGCGAGGTCGTGGATCGTGACGTCCACCTCGGAGCGGTGCAGCAGTGCGAACCGCAGCGCCAGGGCCGAGTGGAACGGATTCGGCGATGCGCTGATGCCGGCGGCCGGCGCGCGGGCAAGGCCGCCCGCCACGTCGGTCGTGGCTGCGGTGAACACCGCGAACGATCCATGTGTGCCCGGGTATCGGGATGACGCCGCGGCGCAGATCATGCCCTGACGCACCTTCAGAGCCCGGGTACCGCCCGCACCGGCGGCGTTCCAGGGCAGCACCAGTCCCGTCGCGGCGTCCAACGCCGCGATCCCGAGTCTCCTCGTCCCTCCGAGTGCCTGGAACGCGCCGCCCACGTAGACCGACGCGCCCTCGGCTGCCAGCGTCAGCACGTTGCCGCCGTCCGTGAAGGGGTCCCATGGGTTGGCCGCGGCGCTCACGGCATCCACCACCGCGAGGCACTCGCGCGGCCGGCCACCCATCTGGCTGAAGAAGCCACCCACGTAGACGTTCGCCCCGATCACCTCCAGGGCGAACACTCTCGAGGAGAAGCTCCCCCCGCTGTTCGGGTTCCACGCGCTCAGCGCCCCGGTCGTGCGGTCCAAGCGCCCGATGGCGATACGCGTGCCGCCACCCAGCGAAAGGAACGTGCCCCCGACGTACACCCATGATCCGTCGACCTTGATCGAGCTCACCGAGCCGGTGGTGCCGGGATTCCACGGGGTCGGCAGTCCACTCCCAAGATCGATCGCGGCGAGCCGAGCGCGCGGCTGTCCGCCGATCGTGGTGAACGCGCCGGCGGCGTAGAGGACCCCTCCGCCCAGCGCCAACTCAGACACCGTCGCGTCCGCCTCCGGGTTCCACGCCGTCGCTGCGCCCGCCGTCAGGTCCACGGCGGCGAGCCGGGTGCGCGGCTGGCCGCCCATCTGCGTGAACGAGCCGGCCGCGTAGAGCATCGCGCCATCGGTCTCGAGCGCTTCCACGGGCGCGTCCGCACCGGGATTCCATGTGGTCGGTTGGCCGGTCGCCAGGTCGAGCGCCGCGAGGTTCTGTCGTGGCACACCGCCTGCCGTGAAGAAGTCGCCGCCCGCGACGACCGACGTGCTCGTCGTGGCCAGCGCTCGCACGAAGCCGCTCAGCCGCGGATCCCAGTTCGTCGCCAGCCCGGTCGTGCGGTCGACCGCCGCCAGGTATCGCGTGGGTAGCCCGCCGATGCTGGTGAACTCCCCGCCCACGTACATCAGGTTCCCGACGATACGAAGTGCGTTGACGGCCCCGCTGGCGTTGGGATTCCAACTCGCCACGGCGCCACCTTCAGTGAGCTGGGCGATCCCATTGCGCGCCGTGCCGGCCACGACCTGGAACGTGCCGCCGACGTAGATGCGCAGGGGATTGGTGATCGGGTTGGAGCCACCCGCCAGCGCGATCGCGTTCACGAAACTGTTCGCGCCCGGATTCCACGGGGCAAGCGCACCCGTCACCCCGTCCACGGCGGCCAGCTTGTCGCGTACCTGCCCGCCGACGGTGTGGAATAGTCCGCCCAGGTAGACGGTGACGGTGCTGGGGAAGCCGATCGTGACATGCACGGCCAACGCCGAGACAAGGTCGTCTGCATCGGGATTCCACGCGCCCACCGCACCGGTGGTCGCATCGAGCGCCGCCGCCCTTCGGCGCGTCTGGCCGGCCACGCTCGTGAACGTGCCGCCCGCGTACAGGGTGCCGCCCGACAGGGCGAGTGCGGTCACTGCTCCCGTGGCGATGGCGGCGTTCCACGCCGTCACGACGCCGTTCGAGTCGACGGCCGCAATGCCCTGGCGCGCCAGGCCACCCAAGTTCGAGAATTGGCCTCCGACGTATACGACTCCGGTCGTTGCGTCGCGCACCAGAGTGAACACGTCGCTGTTCGCTCCCGGATTCCAGCCGGTCAGGTTCCCGGAGGCGTCAAGGCGCGCCAGGTTCGCGCGCGGCACACCGCGCACCGCGTCGAACGTGCCGCCGATGTACCAGCCGCCCGCGCCGTCGCTCACAACGCTGCGCACGATCCCCGAAACCCTCGCGAACGGTTGCTGCACGGTCCCGGTGGTTGGGTCGAGTCCCGCGAACGCGCCGATCGGAGGGCCCACCTGCGTGAAGTCCCCGCCCAGGTACACGGTGTTGCCCGTGATGACGAGGTCGCGGACTTGTCCATCCGGTACCCAGAACTCGTCACGCAAGATCTGGGCTGCGGCTGGTACCGGGTGCGCCCCGACGAGCAGGAACGCGATGAAGATCCCGGCGCGGCCCAGCGACGTGAGGTGCGGTGCTTGGTGACGAGAAGCGTACATGGTCCGGCTCCTCCAGGGGGTCGTGAGGAGGGACTCGCACACTCCACATCTTCACCTTACATGTGCGCTGGTGCCGCGAGCCAGCGGGAATCCGCTACCCTCGGCGACGTCCGTGCTGGGCTGACCGCTGTCCGCTCCTCGCCTGCGCGCAAGACGAGGTCCGAGTCGTACAGGCCGCCGTCGCAGCCCGCCAGCACGAAGTTGGGGTCGTGCGCGTCGAACGCGATGGCATGGTTGTCGACGTGCTTGAACTTGCCCTCTACGCTGCGGAACGTCTTGCCGCCGTCTTCCGTACAGCGCAGCCGCACGTCGGCCATGTACACGCGGTCGAACTGGTGCGGGCTCGGGAAGATCTCCTGGTAGTAGTGCGGCCCGGTGCCGCCGGCGATCACGTCGCTGCGCTTCTCCCACGAGCCGCCGGCATCGGCCGATCGCCAGAACCCGCCCTTGCGGTGTGCCAGCTCGATGGTGGCGTACACCACGTCGGGGTTCTGGGGTGACAACGCGAGCCCGATGCGGCCCATCAGCTCCTCGGGCAGGCCCTTCTCCAGTTTCCGCCAGGTCTTGCCGCCGTCCACCGATTTGTGGATCGCTGACTCCGGCCCGCCATTCATGAGCGCGGCCACGGTGCGCAGCCGCTGGTGCGTGGCGGCGTACAGCACGTTGGAGTCGCGCGGGTCCATGACCACGTCGGTCACGCCCGTGTACGGGCCGCCGCTAAGCACCTGGCTCCAGGTGGTGCCGCCATCAGTGGTCTTGTACAGCCCGCGGTCGCCGCCCTCGGACCACAGCGGGCCCTGTGCGGCCACGTACACCACGTTCGAGTTCTTGGGATCGATCACGATCTTGCCGATGTGCTCGGACGCCTCGAGCCCCAGCTTCTTCCAACTGGTACCCGCGTCGAGGCTCCGGTACACGCCATCGCCGAACCCCACGTGACGACCGCCCACGTTCTCGCCGCTTCCCACCCACACGATTTCGGGATGGCTCGGGTCTATTGCGACGCAGCCCACCGAGTACGACGCCTCTTTCTCGAACACCGGCTGCCACGTGGTGCCGGCGTTGGAGGTCTTCCACAGGCCGCCGCTGCCCACGGCCACGTACCAGGTGTTGTGGTCGTTGGGATGGATGGCGATGTCGATCACGCGGCCCGAGGTCATGGCCGGCCCGATGTTCCGGAACTCGAGCCCCTTGAACGGGTCCTTCTTGTCCTTCTTCTCGCTCGCCGCGGCGGTGCTGCCGGGCTTGGGCGCGGCGGGCTTGCTACCGGGCTTAGGCTGAGCGGCACCGGCGATGGAGTACAGCAGGGCGAGCGCAAGCGCGACGGGCAAAGCGGCAAAGTCACGGCGCATGGCAGCCTCCGAGGGGCCTTCGGATGCAGGGGGACGTGAGTCTCGAGCGCGCAGTGTGCCATATGGGCGCAGGCGCCGGCGAAGGATGCGCTCGGAAGGGAGACGCGCGCTAGCGAAAGCGCTTCTTCAGGCTCCCCCAGCTCGTGTGCTGCACGGGGCCGACGAAGATATTCTGCTCGAGTAGGAGGACAGCGTCGTCAAAGTCGTCATCTGCCCCCGCCGCCCTTGCACTTGCTTCGAACGCGATCCACATGGCGCCGGAGTACACGGAGATGCCCGCGAAGAACAGCACCTGAGCGGCACCGCCCGGGTTCCGGGAGTCCTGCGAATAGATCACACCGTTCGGGCCCTGTGCGTAGAAGCCGATTGCCTGCCGATTGCCGCCGAGGAATGTGGTCGTGCCCTGCAAACTGGCGTTGGCATCGAACAGGTTCACCACGACTCGCGCAGGAGAGGGGCGAAACGACGCCACGGCGAACCAACCCGGCCCAGCGCTGGCTGGAAAGAGCTGCGCAAGCCACGGCGTCAGCGTGCTCCCGTCGTAGAGGCCAAGGCTGATCCCATCGTCCTTGGCAGCGCATTCGATCTGGATCGTGTACGTGGAGTTGGTGTTGAGGTACATCTGCATCAGTTGCGCATCCAGTTGATCGCGCTGCACATCAAGCGACTGTCCCTCAGCGATGAAGAAGCCCTGCAGCGCGCCGCCCTGCACGGGGATCTGCGGAGCGCGCAGCGAGTAGGTCGTTGCAGCGAGGGCTGTACCATGTAGCGCGATAAGACAAGAGAACAGCGCGACGAGTCGGATGGACATGCAGCCCCCGGGTAAGTGGCTAGTCGGTGGTGGACGATCGGGGGAATGGGCGCACGTCCTGTGAGCCATGGCTCTATTCTCTAGGATTGCGCGAGGACTTTCCATATCCAACGGAGCACCGGGGCGCGGCGCGGGCCGGGGCGGCGGTGGTCGAGTGACGCGGGCCGCCGGCTGTCACGCCGGCGCTACGTGCCGCCGCTCCCCTTCGGCGCCCGCCCTTCGCTGATCGCCGCCCGCAGCTCCGGCGAGCTCGTGGTTGATCCACACCACGTCGGGGCTCGCATAGCCCAGCGCGGCGACCTGGTCGCTGCCCTCGCCCAGTTCGCCGTGCAGCGAAAGCGGCGCTCAGATCGTCCAACTGCGCCGCAATTCTCCCGTCGCCGTGGGGTGCCGGCGCCTGTAGCATGGGTCCGGTCGACATCCTCAGCCAAGCCCCGGGAGGCCGCCCATGTCAGGCTACGCGTTGCACCGTGGATTCGTGGCATTGGTACTCGCATGCGCACTTCTCGCCCCCACCAACGCGGCGGCTACGGGCTACTACTCCACCGGCTTCTGGGGCTCCTTCGGGCTTGCTCTCGGGATCGCGCTCGACGCCAACAGCAACGTCTACGTCACCGACCTTGACCACGACCGCGTGCAGAAGTTCGACTCCGAGGGCAACTTCCTGCTCCAGTGGAACATCGGTCCCACGCCGTACGCGGTCGTCACCGATGGCGACTTCGTGTATGTCACGGCTTCGGGCGTGGGGAAGATCAGGAAGTTCACCACCGGGGGCGTGTTCGTCACCGAGTGGGGAACTTTCGGCCAAGCCACCGGCGAGTTCGAAACACCCATCGGCCTTGCGATCGGCCCCGACCACAACGTCTACGTCTCCGATCTCGGGAACCACCGGGTGCAGAAGTTCACGCCCACGGGTCAGTTCCTCGGCACGTGGGGTTCATCCAGGTGGCCGAATGGCAGTTGGTCCGATATCCGCGGGCTCGCGGTCAGTGGCGACGGCACCGTCTACATCGCGGGCGGGAATGCCGCTCGTGTGAGCGTGTACACCAGCGACGGCACGTTCATCCGCATGTTCGGCGCCGGAATCCTGGGGCGCCCCACGGATGTCGACCTGGGCCCCGACGGGAACCTGTACATCCCCGACGAGTTCTTTAACGTGGTCTGGGTCTTCACGCCCACGGGCGATCTGATCGACTCCTTCGGCTCGTTCGGAACGGGTACGGGCCAGATGCGCATCCCAAGGTCGCTCGCGGTCAATGCCGCCAACCAGATCTACGTCGCCGAATATCTCAACGGGCGCGTCCAGCGCTGGGAGCCCTGCCCTTCCCCCGCACTCACCGTGCAGCCCGAGCCGCAGGTGCTCTCCTACGGCGGAACCGCCACGTTCTCGCTCACCGCTCCCAACGCGTTCAACTTCCAGTGGTTCCGTGACAACGTGGCATTGGCCGACGTCGGTGGCGTGCATGGCGCGAACACTGCCACGCTCACCATCGCCAACTTCCAGGCTGCCGATGAGGGCGTCTACTGGTGCGACGTCAGCAACGTCTGCGGCCAGTCGGCGGAATCCGATCACGTGGCACTCACCCACTCGGTGGCGCCGAGCTGCTACGGCCTACCCGCGCCACCGCCGACGGGGATGGCGGCGTGGTGGGCCATGGACCCGGGGCCCGGCCGCACGACGCCGGACGTGCTGCATCCGGTGGGAAACAAGAACCATGCGACGCTCACGGGAGCGGCTGCGCTCGTGGTGGGCAAGGTCGGGACCGCGGTGCGCTGCACTGGCGTCCGGGACGGGCTGCACGTGCCCAGCTCGTTGTCGCCACGGCTGGCGGGGTCCTCCACGGGGCTCTCGATCGACGCGTGGGTGCTGCCGCGCTCGGGCTCTTCCGCGATTGCCTACCGGATGATCCTGCAGAAGGGCTTGCTCAAGAAGCACTCGGTGACTTCCGGTGGCGTCACGGCACTCGCGCCGGGCTACGCGTTCTATCTCAAGGACGGGCGCATGGGGTTCCAGATGCCCGACCCCGACTACAATCCGGTCGCATTCGAGCCGCCCATGAACGCCATGAGTCCGGACGAATGGCATCACGTCGCGGTCACGATCCAGCCCCAGCTCGCGGGTGGAGGGCGATTCTATCTCGACGGCGTTGCGGTGGCCTCGTTCACGCCGCCCTCGGGGATCCTGGGCAATCTGGCGGACCTCTACATCGGCCGCTTCTCCCCGCAGCTCGGGCCCGCGACCGCGGACTCGGCGTTCAACGGCGACATCGACGAGGTCGAACTGTTCGTCACCGCCATCGACTCGTCGGCGGTGCGCAGGATCTGGGCCGCGGGGTGCACCGGCAAGCAACGGGTCCAGGTGCTCACGAACTCCGTCACGGCGATCCGCGGCAGTACCGCGGGTGCCGAAGTCTGCTTCGCGATCCAGAACCTGTCCCGCTTCGACCACAGTTACTCATGGTCGATCGCGCCCACCGCTCCGTCGGCCGCGTGTCCCTCGTCGGTGCCGGTCACGTTCACGCCATCGTCGGGGAACGTCGTCGTTCCGGCAGGCCAGCGCGTCGACTTGTCGAGCGACGCGTCTGTCAGTCCGGGGGCCTTGAGCGCGCCATTCACCCGGTGCTTCGCGGTGACCGCGACCGACCTCGATGACGACGTGGTCATCCCGGCGGGTGCGACGCTCGCCTACACGGGAGCGAAGATCTCCGGCAGGGCGTCTTGTACACTTCCCGAGGTGGGCTCGGTGGCTCCCCTGGCGTTCGCAGCGGAGGGCGGGACCGGCACCGCGATGTTCACGATCTTCAACGACAACACGTTCGGCGTCACGCTCCCTTACTCGATCCGCACGCGCGATCCGATCACCGGCGGTGCGAGCGGCGTGCTGCGGCTCGAGGGCCAGGCCGCGGGCGTGCCGTGGGCCTCGTCCGGGTTCATCCCGGGCGGCAGCGCATTGCAGATCCCGGTGGATGTGACGCTCGATGAGTACGAACCGTTCCTGCGCGACGAGCTGGTGTTCACGGCCGATCTCGACGGTGATCAGGTGTTCGACACGGATCTGGCTGCCACTCGCGTCGCGGCAGGAAACGACACCAGTCTGGCGCTCGTGGGCGTACAGCCTCCCAGGGCCGCGCCGCCAGCGCGCCACCTGGCAGTTGCGGCCACGCCGAATCCGTTCGCGGCTTCCACTCAGATCGCATTCCAGCTCGCACGGGAGGCGAGCGTGGAGGTCGACATCCTCGACATCACCGGCCGGCGTGTCCGGCACGTGGCCTCGGCTAACTTCAGGGCCGGCTCCTGGCGTGTGGCCTGGGACGGACGCAACCACGACGGCATGCGGGCTCCCGCAGGCGTCTACCTGGCCCGCGTGCGGGCAGGAGCAGAAGAGGGCGTCGTGCGATTGTTGCGCCTCAGGTAGCGCGAGCGTCCGCTACCTCACGCCGCTCGCCTTCGGCATCCGCCCTTCGCGCTGCGTCAGCTTCCGGGGAGCGGGTCCGTTGGCGCCCGCCCCTCATGGCGCAGCTACGGTGCGATCACGTCGGGCGCCGTCGACTGGCGCTGCTGCCGCGCGGCCCTCGCGAAGGCCAGGAAGTAGCGGTCCAGCGATTCGGGCGTCGATTGGTAGACGTTGTCGCCCACGAAGAAGTCGCACACCACTTCGCGCGCTCGGCAGATCTCCCTCCGACGCCCGCGCAGGCGAGGATCCGCGAGCGTCAGGTCCATGAGCTCCAGGAAGCGATGGAACGCGCCGCGCTCACGAAGGGGATTCCCGCCGGCCCGTGCACGTAGAGCACGCGATACCTCACTGCCCGCATTTCCGAGCTGCTCCATGAGTGTCATGGTGTGCCAGCGGCCGGCCGCGAGTTCCGTGTGAGTCGTCATCACCGGACGAGCTCCGCTACGATCGATTGGATCACGGCTTGGATGCGTGGGTCCTCAACGCTTCGACCGGGATTGCCCTGTGCCGGGCGCACGTTGATCATCGAGTCGAACTCGATCCAGTCCGCCGAATCATCCGCCGGGTAGAGATTGATGCCCCAGAGGTCGGACTGCCGGGAACCATCTTCGATGAGCCAGTGTTCCTCATCGGAGTGAAGCTCCCCGCCCACAACCATGACACGCCGCTCACAGTCCACGACGGCCTTGACCAGGTCGCCGAAGCCCGAAGCTGCGAGCTCAGCCAAACGTGCGCGGGAGATCGTGTCCTTCACGGGTTCCATGGGTGACATCCGTGTGAGCATACCTCACCTGCGGGGGGCGCCGAAGTGGGTTCATCTGCAGCCCACGGCTACACGGGGCGCCTGTTATCTGCTGCAGCCGCTCCCCTCAGGCACCCGCCCCTCCCCAGCATCCACCTCCCGTGTAGCTCCCCAGGAAGTTGAAGTTCATGAACAGCCCGCCACCGGCGGCGTGCCCCGGCTGACGAACTGGTCGGTCAGGCGGGGGCGAGCACCTGCTCGGATGTCAGCTCGCACCTGGACGGGTTCAAGCAGGTCGCGTCAGTTCAGGGGTAGCTTTTGCGCGGGACCACGAGCAGCACGAGTCCGCCCATGATCACGAACACGCCGAACGTGCGCGACTGTGGGTAACGGCCTTGCGCCGCGGCGACATGCACACCACCGTCATCCATCATCGTGCGCTCACGGTTGAAGCGGATCACCCCGAACGCCAAGGCGAGCACGCCGACCATCACGAGTAGCACTCCTGCGAATCTCATGGCGTTCTCCGGGGTGCGACGAGGCGTGTTCACGAGATCCGTCGGCCCTGGATCACCCGAATGAGCACGGCGATGATGGCCAGGACGAGAAGGATGTGAATCAAACCTCCGACGGCGTGAGCGGTGGCGAGCCCAAGGGCCCAGAGCACGACGAGCACGACTGCGATGGTCCACAGCATGACGGCCTCCCGAGATGAAGTACCTGCGACGCGGGACAGCGTTCCGGCTCGCACCGCCCGGTCCCGAGATCCCATGACATGTCGCCCTGACTGGACGCACCGGTCGTGCCAGCAGCACATTCGCCATCGGCGCGGGGATCGCGCGCTCGACTCCAGCATCACGCGGCACTTCGGGACGCAGGGTGTAACTCCTGCCACGCGCCACCCCCGGGCTGGACCGTCAGCACGGTGCGGACCCGTCGCAGGGCAGCGCTCGTGGAGTTCGAGGTCTTCGACAGCGATGGCCGCCGGGTGCGGGCACCTCCGCCGCTGAAGGCGCGGCGCGATCAGCACCCGAGCGGGTCGAACAGCAGGCCCGCCGGAGCACCATTTACGGTGTTCAGGGCGTGGTCTGCAGGTGTGCCTCGACCATCCACAGCCATTTGTCCAACCCTCGCGACACCTCGGTACAGATGTCCGCGGTGCCCGCATCCTCGAGCTCGTCTGCTTCCTGGATGGCGAACCGCATGCGTGCGCCGCACATGGCCAGCACGTTGCTCATCGCCTGGAGGTGCTGTTGTCCCAAGGTGATCCCCGGCGGGTACTCCTCCATCTGGGAGTACTCGGCGACGTGCCGTGCCGTGCCCTCGGCGGTCCCGCCCAACTGCACGATCCGCTCGGCAATCGTGTCTGCGTATTCGCTGACCGAGGCATGCACGGAGTCGAACATCAAGTGGAGCGCCATGAATCCCGAGCCGCGCACATTCCAGTGTGCGTGCTTGCACTGCCCCTGCAGATCCAGCACGTCGGCGAGCCGGCAGTTCAGGGTCTCGGCCATCTGCGCGCGAGCCGCCTCGCGCATGGAGTTGCGCGTGGGGTTCATCTTCATGGGATCTGCGACGTACGGACTCATCGCGTCACCTCGTCCTTCGAGCGCGGGCCCTGCACGACTTTGGCAACCAAGTCCGCGGCACGATTCACAACGCCTTCGATCTGGCTGTCACGGGCCGCACGCTCCTGGGCGAACGCCTCCTGCCCGGCCTGCACGGCACTCACGGCGTCCTCACCAAGCGCGCTGACGGCCCCGCGAGCGTCGTCCAACGTTTCGGCAGCGCCCTGCGACAGGTCACGAGCTGCCCGCCGCAAGCCCTCGCGTGTGCGAGCACCGCTCTGCGGTGCCAGCAAGAGAGCGGCGCCAGCGCCCAGCGCGGCACCGATCGCCAATCCGAGCACCGTCCAGCCCACACTCTTCAGCGCGGACGGCTGATTGTTGTCGTTCATGATCACTTCCTCCGGGATTCGGTTGGTGCTTCTGCCCTGCCGTTCTGGGACTCGGCTCGTTCGCACGGCTCCGGCGGCGCGATCACGACTCGAGCGCGACTGCTCCCGAATAGTGGCCTCCCGGAACTGCCGCCCGAACGAGCACGACAGAACCGGGAGTGGTGCCCCACCGCCCGAAACACCTGGCCTGGTCCGCTTCGGACCGTGACTCCAAGTGCCTGGGCTCACCGCGATACTGCGGTTGGGCTAGCGACGGCCGCCAGACGCGAGGTCCGGGCTGAGAAATGTGCGAACGAATGCATCCACACCTGTAGTGGAGCGACACGGCTGAGACTCGAAGGATGCACGGGGTGAGACACTGCGGATGTCGTTTCTGGTCGGTGAGCGCAGAGCGCCTACTCCTGCTTGTTCCCAAAGTCGATCGACCGGCTCTCGAAGGGCGGCGCCGGCTCACCACCGGGCACCGCGCTCTGGCGTGACGAGGGGGCGGCGGACCGCTTCAGTCCGCCGCCCACCCCTCTACGGAAGTGAGATCGCGTTCGACGACATCGACACCCCGCCGTTGCGCGCGAGCGCACGACCGACCAGGGTGGCGTTGGTCGCGAGCGTGACGCTCGCCAGTGCGACGATGTTGCCCTTGAACGACGAACCGGTACCGAGGGTCGCGCTGCTGCCGACCTGCCAGTACACGTTGCCCGCCTGTGCGCCGTTGATCAGCGTCACGGCCGAGCCCGAGGCCGTGGTCAGCGCGGTTGCGACCTGGATGATGAACAGCGCATTCGGATCGCCGCCGCCATCGAACGTCAACGCACCCGTCAAGCCAGCGGTGGAGTTGAAGCAGTACACGCCGGCCGCGAGCGTGCGACCGCCGAGATCGAGGCTGGTCATGTTCGTGCCGCACGGACGGCCCGCCAGATCGTTGTAGGCAGTCGTGAGATTCGACTGTGCATTGACGGCCGCGGCGTCCGCGATGTGGATCGAACCACCGGTCGGTTGCCCCGCCGGCAGGCCCGTCACGGCACTACCCGGGCTCAGGCCCACATCACCGACGATCGTCGTGGTCCCGCCCGTGTTCGTGACGGTCGAGCCACCGAGCACCGCGAACGTCGAAGCGGAGCCGAGGATCGCGGAACTGCCGCCACCCGCAGCCGTCACCACCACGGATGCGAGATCCGAGATGGCGCCGCTCGTGGCCTTCACCGTGTTCGTAAACGTGCCCGTCGCGGCACCCGCCGTGAACAGTCCGGACGACGCGTTGATCGTGCCGCCACCTGCGACGATCGACCACACCGGCGTCACCGACATCGGATTACCGTCCGTGTCGACCCCCGTGGCCACGAAGGTCTGTGTCGAACCTGCCGCCAGCGTGGCCGGGTCCGGCGTGACGTTCATACTTGCGAGCGTGCCCGGCGCCGCGATCACCGTGACGGTGGCCTTGCCGGTCAGCCCGCCGTTCGCCGCCTGCACCGTGTTCGTGTAGGTGCCGAGCGTCGCGCCGGCGGTGAACATGCCGGTGCTGGTGATGCTGCCGCCGCCGGCCTGGATCGACCACGTCGACGGCTCCGAGAGGATGTTGCCCCTGGAGTCACGGGCGACCGCCGTGAACTGCCGGCTGGTGTTACGCACGATGACCAGCGGATTGGGCGTCACCGTGAGCGTCATGACCGGGCACGGGCCGTTGTCCTTGAAGCAGCCTGTCGCACCGACCAGGAGCGCGACGCTCGACAACAGGAGCGCGCGACGAACGAACTTGCGATTGATACCGAACATGGATTGCGTCCTTTCGAATGGGTGGGCGCGCTACGGCTTGCGCTGCTGCAAGATCTCGCGATTGAGTGCGACGAACACGACGCGACGGTTCTCCTGCATGTTGGCTTCGGTCGTGTTCGGCATGAGCGGCTGCGCTTCACCGAATGCCTTGGCGGTCAGCTGCGCGGGCTCGAACTGCTTGAAGTTCTTGAGCAGGTAGCTGCGCACGGCTTCCGCACGACGGCGGCTGAGCGCCTGGTTGTACTCGGCGGTACCGCGCGAGTCCGTGTAACCCGTGATCACCAGGTTCAGTCCGGGCCACTTCGTGAGGATGGCGCCGACGCTGTCGATGACCGCGTGGTCGTGCAGACGGATGTCGGACTTGTCGAAGTCGAAGTTGACGTTCGACAGCATGATCATCCCGGTATTGAGCAGCTCCAGCTCACGCTCGGCCGGCGGGCAACCGAATGCGTCGACCGGCGTGCCGGCGGGCGTGTCCGCGCAACGATCGATGCCGTCGCAGACCCCGTCGCCATCCGAGTCGATCGGGCAGCCGCGTGCATCCACCTTGCAGCCGCGCGGCGTGTCCGGGCATTGGTCGATGCCGTCGAAGACACCGTCACCATCGGAATCGGTCGGGCAACCGCGCGCATCGACGCGCGCGCCTGTGGGTGTGTTCGGGCACTTGTCGACGCCGTCGCAGACGCCGTCGCCATCGGAATCGATCGGGCAGCCGCGGGCGTCGACCGTACAACCCCGCGGGGTGTTCGGGCACTCATCGCGACTGTCGGGGACCCCGTCGCCATCCGCGTCGGGTTCGGAGCCCGCACCCACGCCGCCGAACCGGAACGTCAGCCCGACGCCCGCCACGACGTCATTGATATGGGACTTGTTCCAGTTCTTCTTCGGAATCTGCAGGAGGTCACGCACCTCGAATCGCAGGCCCATGAAGTCGTTCAGACGGACCCGGATGCCGGCCGCCGTCTCGAACAAGCCGGAGTTGGTCTCCACGTTGTTGGCATCGGTGTAGCGCGAGGCGCCACCACCGACCGACAGGAACGGGTTGATGGTGTGCAGGGTCGCCGGGCTCAGCAGGATGTTGCCGGAGCCGTGGATCCAGTTTTCCGTGCACTCGGAACAATCCTCCGTGCCGGTGTAGCCGCCCGCCAGCTCGAACCACAGCAGGTCGGTCATCCGCACACCCGCACGACCACCGAAGTACATGTCGTTGCGCAGGTCACGGCCATTCGTGAACTTCCGCTCGTTGTCGAAGAACGTCACGCCCACCATCGGCGTCACGTAGAAGCGCTTCTCTTCGAAGTCGGCGGCTCCCGCGGTTCGAATCAGGAACAGAGCCGCGAGGCCCGCCCATGTGAACCACTTGCGTGGGTGCATCATGTTCTCTCTCCAGTCGTTGAGGGTGAGGATCGCTCCAGAAGCGGACTCGGCACTGGGTCCTCTGCACCTTGGACGCCGC
>JANNWR010000172.1:0-7066 GCA_031408715.1 bacterium | reverse complement strand
CCCTCTCGAACACCCTGGATCACAAGATGCACTTGAGCTTCGGGTTCGGGTATGGGAGGCCTCAGCGCGCGGATGCTTCGCTGAGTTTGATCCGACTGAGCCGCCCGGATTCCGATGTCCCATTCGGCTGGTTTGCTCAAGCAAGGCCGGGGGTGAGCGCCGGCGTGCTAGCCGGTGGATGCGGCGTATTCGCATTCGCTCCGTCATTCGGCGCGCCGCCGTATTTCGCGCTGAGCCTCTCAGCCGCGCTGATGCGCGCCTGGGGGCAGCCCATCGGAGCTCCCAGCCGTACTTCGTTTGCCGGGATCGAGATCACCGGTGATGTTGCGGGCATCAGGCTGACGTTCGGACAGTACCTCAAGCTCGGGGCGACCACGACGAGCCGCGCTCGGCTATCGACGTGGTCCGCCGGCGTCGGGTTCTAGGGTTCGCCCGGGTCTGCGGGCCAAGGTCGGATCCGCATTCCCACTGTACTCACGCGTCGGTCGCGCCAAGGCCGGGCGCCGCCGCGCCCGCCGGGGGAGCCTCGGGCTTCACGCGCGCCGGCGCATGCGCTGTGTGCGCCGCAGGCTTGTCTTCCGGCTTGCTGAACCACTTCCCGGCCCACACCGCGCACCAGGCGCCGAAGTCGTCCAGGTACGTGTACACGACCGGCACCACGATCAACGTGAGCAGCGTGCTGGTGATGAGCCCGCCGATCACGGCGTGCGCCATGGGGGCGCGGAACTCCGAGCCGGCACCCAGCGCCAGCGCGGTCGGCAGCATGCCGAAGATCATGGCCAGCGTGGTCATGATGATCGGGCGCAACCGCAACTCGCCGGCATCGACCAGTGCTTCCTCGCGATCCCGGCCTTTCTCGCGCGCCTGGTTCGCGAAGTCGACCAGCAGAATGGCGTTCTTGGTCACGAGCCCCATCAGCATGATGATGCCGATCATGCTCATGATGTTGAGCGAGCCGTGTGCCAGCGCCAGTGCGCCCATGACGCCGACCAGCGACAGCGGCAGCGACAGCATGATCGCCAGCGGTGTCAAGAAGTTGCCGAACTGGCTGGCGAGGATGATGTACAGGAAGATCACCGCCATCGACAGCGATTCGGCCATGTAGCCGACGGTTTCGGCGAAGTCGGCTTGCTCGCCGCCGAAGTCGAACGCGTAGCCGGGCGGCAGCGCGATCTTCTTCAAGCGGGCCTCGATGTCGCGCGTCACGTCAGTGAGCGGGCGGTTCTGGTAGTTGCCCTCGATGGTGGCGACGCGTTCGAGTTTCTGGCGGTCGATCTGCGCAGGTGCGCCATCGGCACGCAGAGTGGCGACCTGCGACAGCGGCACCATGACGCCGGAGCCCGTGCGCGGGTCGGTCTGCGAGGTGGCCACTGGAGTGCGCAGCAGATCGCTGCGTGACTCGCGGAACTCCGGTGCCATGCGCACCACGACGTCGTGCGACAGGCCGTTGGCATCCTCCCAATCGCCGGCCTTCTCGCCCGACAGCACCGGGCGCAGCGTGGCCCCGATCTGGCCGACGGAGAGCCCGACCTGGGCGGCCATGTCACGGTTGACGTCGACCAGCAGTTCGGGCTTGCGACCCTCCAACGATGACTTGAGTTCGACCAACCCCGGCACGTCCCTGATGGCGGCGATGCTCTGGTCCGACAACCGCTGCAGCGTCTTCAGGTCCGGGCCATTCAGGTTGATGACGATGGGTGCTGCCGAACCGCCCACCGCACCACCTTGCAGGATGCGCGCCGCCGAACCAGTGAAGCGCGGCAGCACCCGGCGGATATCGGTCTCGAACGCCTGCTGCGACAACTTGCGTTCCTTGCGCGGCACCAGCTTCACGAACAGCGTGCCGCGGTTGACTTCCTTGTTGTGCGCCTCACCACCGATGGTCAGGTAGGTGTACGCCACTTCGGGCCGGGCTTTCAGGAAGCTGGCGATCTCCAGGCCCTTGCTGCGCGTGTAGTCGAGCGACGAACCGACCGGCGTCTCGTACGAGACGTAAGTCTGTTCTTCGTCCGACTTGGGCATGAACTCGCCACCCACCAAGCCGAGCATCGGCAGCGCGATGGCGATCACGAACGACAGCGCGGCGATCCCGAGCGTCTGGAGGCGGTGTGCGAGCGCCCAGCGGATCACACCGCGATAGCGCTGACCCAGTAGTTCGAACGATGCATTGAAGCGCTTGAGTGCCTTGCCCACGGGCCCCGTGGGCTCCTGACCCTCCGCCTGCGGGTCGTACCAGCGCGAAGACAGCATCGGGTCCAGCGTGAACGACACGAACAATGACACCGAGACGGCGAACGCCACGACGATGCCGAACTGGAAGAAGAACCGCCCGACGATGCCGCCCATGAACGCCACCGGCACGAACACCGCCAGAATGGAGAGCGTCGTGGCGAGCACGGCGAAACCGATCTCGGCCGTGCCCTTGCGGGCGGCGGTGAAGTGGTCTTCACCCGCCTCCACGTGCCGCACGATGTTCTCGCGTACCACGATGGCGTCGTCGATCAAGATGCCGATGACGAGCGACAGTGCCATCAACGTCATGGTGTTGAGCGTGAAGCCGAATGCGTAAAATGCGAGAAACGCCGAGATCACCGACACCGGCAATGTGAGTCCGGTGATCACCGTGGACCGCCACGAGTTCAGGAACACGAACACGATCAGGATGGTGAGGATCGCACCCTCGAACAGCGTGTGCTGCACGTCGTCGACCGAGTGCCGGATCCACTGCGAGTTGTCCTGGATCGTCGCCAGCTTCACGCCGCCCGGGAGGGTCTCGTTCAACTTGGCGACGACCGTGTTGACCTGGTCGGCGATGTCGACCGTGTTGCCACCCGAGACCTTGCGGATCTCCAATGCCACGGCGCGCTCGCCGTTCACGAACGCGGCATCGCGTTCTTCCTCCTGTGCGTCTTCCACACGCGCGACCTGCGACAAGCGCACCGGCACGCCGCCGCGCACACCAACGGTGATGTTCTCGAACTCGCGCGGATCGGCGATGCGGCCCTTGATACGCACCAGGTTCTCGGACGCACCGCGCTGCACGCGGCCGGCCGGCACGTCGGTGTTCTCGCGGTTCACCGCCGCCACCACCATGTCGGGCGACACGCCGAGCGCGTCCATTCGGTCCGGCAGCAGCAGCACGTGCACTTCGCGGCGCACACCGCCGGCCACGGTCACGCTGCCGACACCGGTGATGTTCTGCAGCCGGCGGCTGATGGTCTCCTCGGCCAGTTCGGTCAGGTCGCGCAGGGGCTGGCCGGTGCCGCGCAGCGAGAACGTCATGATCGGCTCGGCGCCGGGATCGAAGCGCGCGATGACCGGTGGGTCGATGTCGTGCGGCAGGTCCTGGCGGATGGCGTCCATCTTGGAGCGCACGTCGGCCATGGCGTCCATGACCTTGGTCTGCAACCGGAACTCGACCAGCACTTGTGAGAAGCCCTCGTTCGAATACGAGATGACCTTCTTCACACCCTCGACCGAGTTCACGGCCTCTTCGATCTTCTTGGTGACTTCGCGTTCGACTGCTTCCGGCGAGGCCCCGGGGTAGGTGGTCGAGATGTTGATGAACGGGAAGTCGACTTTGGGCCACAGGTCGACGCCCAGCCGGCGGTAGGAGAACAACCCGAGTGCCACCATGGCGACGATCATCATGGTGGCCAGCACCGGGCGCTTGATGGAGAGGTCGGAAAGGAACATGGCTCAGCTCGCCTTGCCGGAGACGTGCGCCACCCGGCCGGGCGAGAAGCCCTCGACCGGACCGGTGATGACCTGATCGCCCTCGGCGAGTCCGCTCAGGACTTCGATCAGGTCGCGGCGCTCGTCGCGCAGCCCGGCCTGCACGGTCTTACGCTGGAGCTTGTCTGCGGCCAGCACCCACACGAACACCTCGTCGCCGTCGTGGCGCAGCGCGGCGTTCGGCACCGCCAGCACCTTGCGGGCTTCCTGCGTCACGACACTGCCGGTGGCGAACAACCCGCCGACCAGTCGTCCGGAGTGATTCGGGACATTGACGTACACCTTCACCTGGCGCGTCGCGACATCGGCCTGCGTGTTGACGCGCGCGACGTGGCCCTGGATCGAGCCGGTTTCGAACCCGGTGACGTCGAGTCGAACCACGGAGCCCGGGCGCACGAGGCGCACGTACTCGCTCGGCACACTGGCCTCGAACTCCAGTTCGCGTGTGTTGGAGACCACGAACAACGGGTCGCCCGCGCCAACACGCGTGCCGGACTGCACGCTGCGCTCCGTGACCGCGCCGGCCTGCGGCGCGCGCACGGTGGCGTCGGCGAGTCGCTTGGACGCCTCAGAGTTCTCGGCCTGCGCGGCGCGCCAGTTGGCCTCGGCTGCCTCGACATCGCGCTGGGAGACCGCGCCCTCGGCGAAAAGGTTCTTCTGGCGCTCGAAGTCGGCGGCCGCACTCTTGAGGCGCGCCAGGGCACTGGCGGCGCCGGTCGTCATGATGTCGTTGCTGAAGCGCGCCAGGACCTGCCCCCGCGCCACCTGTTGGCCTTCACGCACCAGCACGGTCTCAACGACATCGTCGAACGGCGACGTGATGCGTGCTTCCCAGCCGGCCGACAGCGTGCCGGACACCGGCACGCCGGCAGCGAGGTCCAAACGCTGGGCGACCGCGATGTCGGTCGGCGCCAACAGCGCGGCATCGGCGATGGCAGCGGCTTCAGCGGCGGGTGAGCCGGCCGCGGGCGGTTGGCTGGCTTCCTTGCTGCAACCGGCGGCCAGTACTGCCAGCACCACCGCCGCGGCGGTGGTGCGCATGAGTCTGCGAACGGGAGTCATCATGGTCAGCGATCCTCACTGGGCATGGGGTCGAACGTGAGTTCTTCGTAGGTCTTCAGTTCCGTCGCCACCGGCCGGCCAGCGGCGCGTTCGAGCCGCGCCAGCGACAGCCTGTATTCCTTCGTGGCCAGCACTTCGTTCACCTGCGCGTTCAGCATCTGCAGGCGCGCATCGGAGACTTCGAGCTGAGTGCCGAGGCCATTGCGCCAGCGCACATCGGCCAGGTGGTGCGTGCGTTCCGCGAGTTGTGCGGTGCCACGCCGTGCGACCAGCGTGGCGAGCGCTTCTTCGACCGCCAGCTCGGCCTGCGCCAGTTCCATCTCGGCGGTCTGCCGGGCGACATCACGCTGGGCCATGGCCTGTTGCAGTTCGTTGCTGGCGCGCTGCACGTTGCCGAACGTGCGGAAGCCCTGGAAGAACGGCCATTCCAGCTTGAGCGTGGCGTCCATGGACCGCTGGAACTGCTCGCGCTCGGGTGTGCCGTCTTTCGGGAACGCTTGGTGGGACAGCGTCGCGGAGGCCGTCAGGTTGGGCCAGCGGCCGGACTTCTCCACTCGCAACACCGCACGGCGCGCGGCCACCGCGGCCTCGGCGCTCTGCACCGCGGGCCGCACCGTGGCGTCGGTCGGTGCTTCGGCGGGCACCGGCAGTTGCCGGTCGCCGAACGCCAGCGGTGAGTCCAGCACCAGCGGCTGCGAGAGCGGCAGGTTGAGCACGCGCTTCAAGGTCAGGAGCGCCAGTTGTGCCGCGCTGCGCGCCGCCACGACCGGAGGCTCGGAATTGGCGGCATCGACCTGCGCTTGCAGGAGGTCGTACTCCGAGCGCGAGCCCTGCTTGCGATAGAGCTCCACTTGGCGCAGGTGCTCGCGCGCTTGGCTGAGCCCGTGGCGCGCGATCGCCACGACTTCATGCGAGTAGAGCGCGTTCCAGTACGCCTGTTGCACGGCGAGCTTCACGTCGGCTTCGGATTGGGCGCGATCGTTGGCAACCGACTTGTACACCGCCTTGGCCGCAGCGATGCCGGCGCCGACCCGGCCGCCCGACCACAACAGCTGCGACGCGGTCAGGTCCGTCGTCCAGCCATGCACCGCTCCGAACGACGTGTTCGCAAACAGATCGCCGAGCCCGCTGGTATCGGTCGTGGCCAGATCGCGGAATACGGAGTCGAACTTGCGGTTGTAGCTCACCGTGCCCGTGATCTGCGGCAGCGCCCCTGCGAGCACCTCCTTCACGCGGCCCTGCGCGATGCCGACGCTGGCCCGCGCCACCTGCATGTCGGAGCCGGTCTTGAGCGCGCGCGTGACGGCGGCATCGAGCGACAGATGCAGCGTGTCGGCGGACGCGAGCATCGCCGTGGGTCTGGCGGCATGCGCACCGGGCGCGAGCAAAGTGCCGAGCACCATGAGGCCGCCCGCCAGGCAGCGCGCGGCGGGTCCGGCCACGTGAACAGCGGTTCGCCAGGCGTCCAGGTGGCGCGGCAGACCGAAGTGGCGCGCCAGTCGGGTGGAGGCAGTCCGTCTCATGCGCGCCCTTCCTTCGCGGCGATGCCATCGAGCACCAGGTCGATGCGCACGCGCAGGCTGTCGAGGAGCGACTCCGACAACACCGCTTCGCTGCCATGCGGGAGCGGACTGGCGCTGCCGCCGCGCTCCGCCGGGCAGCACAACCAGTAATACAGCGTCGTCATGTAGATGGAGGACAGCATCGACTCGAGCAGCAGCGCAGGCACGTCGGCGCGCAGTTCGCCGGCCGCCTGACCCCGTTCGATGACCGCGACCACCAGGCGCTCCCAACGGCTGCCAGCGTCCTCGGCCGGGGCGAACGATTGCCGCATCCACTCCTCGAACACGTAGCGCGAGAGTTCACGGTCCGGGACATAGGCCGAAGCTGCGAACGCGTAGATGTCGTGCAGTTTCGCGCGCACGGACGTCTGGTCGTCGAGCAGAGCCGCAGCGTTCTCCTCGGCGAGTGCGACGCGTTCCTCGGACAGATAGGCGAGCACGGCTTCCTTCTTCGGGAAGTAGTTGAAGAACGTGCCGCGGCCCACATCCGCCTTCTCGGTGATCTCGTCGACCGTGGTCGCCTCGAAGCCTTGCGCGCGGAACAGCGCGATGGCGACTTCGAAGATGCGCCGGCGGGTCTCTTCCTTCTTCCGCTCGCGGCGGGACAGCTCGGACAGGGTCATGCGCGGTGCCTCGCAATGGACTGGGACCAGAACTGAGTTCAAAGTGCGTGTCAGTATAACGATGGACTGAGTCCAGAAGTTTCA
>JANNWR010000171.1:0-2421 GCA_031408715.1 bacterium | reverse complement strand
GAATGTCGGTCCGAACGGCCCCTACACAGCGGACGTCGTGAAGCCCGCGACCGGATTACGCAACTGGATCGCGGTCACGAGCGGCTACGAGATCGAGCACCTGCTGAGTCGCTACTGCGAGACCGACAACGGCCGGCTGGCGTACTACTGGTACACCATGAACAGGGTTTTCGGCGCGATCTGTCCCATGCTCGGTTCGCCAGCGGTGACGCTCGACACGCCCGGGAACGGCCGGGCTTACACGGACTACATGCGCATCGGCAACGCCGTCATGCGCCAGGGCACATCGTCCGTGCGCTTCGGCGTCTCGAAGGCCGGGCGCGTGCAGGTCACGATCTATGACGTCAGCGGCCGACGGGTGCGCATGCTCACCGATCGCGTATTCCCCGCAGGCGAGCACACGCTCCTGTGGGACGGCAGCAGCGACGCCGGAGACAAAGTCGCTCGTGGGGTCTACTTCGTTCGTACCAGTGTCCAACCGGAGGCGAAGCGTATCATCGTGTTGAACCACTGAAGTCGGCGGGCGCGGACTCTCCGGGAGTCCGCGCCCGCAATCCATCGGAAGTTCCGCGGGAGCCCCCCAGTTCCTTGGCGGACAGACATCTCCATATGAGGTCTGTCATGCGATTCTCGCAGGGTAGTGTTGGTCGTGGCTCTTGGATCGCGCTGTTTGCCGTGGTCGCCTGTGCGTGGCCGGTCCCCGTGCGTGCCCAAACAGATGCCGATGCGCGCACCGAACCGGTCCTGCGCACCGCTCGCGAGGTACAGGACCTCGTGCGCTCGCGCGCCGTTCGTCTGAGCGTGTCCGCGGGGCCGGATCCCGACACGGTGTATGTGGGCAAGTCGTTCACCAATCACACCGCGCCCGATAACTACTGGAACCTGTACACGGGTGCGTACCGGCCTGGTACCAATGATCCCAACAACGCGCTCTGGAACTGGGACAACACCGTCGGCATCCAGGCGCCTGACTCGCTGCAAGGTTGGTGGCCGCTGCACCGTCAGTACAACTCGACGGGCCTCTTGACGCTGCCGGATGACCAGCGGCCATGGTGGGCAATCGATCACGGCAACATCGGCAACTATGTGATCAGCCAGCGGTCCTCGGCCAAGCGCACGTTCGGTGTCGTGGGCTACTGGCATGGCGATCCCGGCAACACCGTGAATCCGGCCGGCTCGGTGCCATGGACCCCGCTGGCGGGCACGAAGTCGGCGTGGTGCGGGCTGCGGCAGCACGGCGATAACAGCGTTGCCGACGCGGTGACGGGTAATCCCTTCAACCAGAACGTCGTGCAGTTCCTGGGTGATGCAGCTGCGACAGGCTGCATCCAGCGTTTTCCGGGCTACGTCGACCAGATGGACCAGATGCTGTATCGCGATATTGCGATCACGAGCAGCCAGTCTTTGACTGTGAGCTTTCTGTACCGCACGCGCATGTCGACAAGCGCCGGGGCTGCCACGGCCACGCGAACCGGTTGGTTCCATGGCGACCCGCTGGCGGTTACGCTGGGCAACTTCATCAGCAGCTCCGCTGCGGGTTCGAATGCTCCGCAGGACTCGTTCATGGTGTACGTCGGCGTGCCCGCCAACGACGCTGCGTGTGTGTACTCAGACAACACCACGCGTCCGGTGTACGACAAGCAGCGTCGCTGGTTCTCGGAAGTACTCAAGACGTTCGGTCCCGGGGCCACGTACTTCGAGCTGTTCGGGGTCGCCGGCAACAACCCCGCCGACACGTTGTCGGCGACGCCCACGGCCTCGATCACGGTGCCGGCGGCACAGGTAGCGAGCATCCTGTCGCCGGCGAGCAGCGGCACGGTGCGACTGGTGTTCCGCTGCAAGACGAACCGCGGCTTCGCGGACTCCGATGCACGCAACAGCGGCTACACGTCGTTCGGTTACGGCGCTGTGCTCCTCGACGATGTCACCGTGACGGTGGGTGTTGGTGCGCCCACGAACATCGGTAACTTCGAAGGGGCCGAGCAGAGCGGTGTGAACTCCGTCGACAACCGTTTCGATGCCGCAGCTCCTCCGGGCGTCAACACGGTCAACAACTGGCGTTCCACCGGCAAGCCGCCGGGTGAGTACTTCCACGTCGAACATCTGAGCGGGCTGACCTACAACGACCTGTGCGGACCACCGGACTCCCCGGCGCGTCACTGCAACATCGGCGGTCTGGTGCTCACGGCCGGTAATCACGATGACGGCGAAGGCGCAGGTGACAGCCGTTACATGGCATTCCGCGAGATCTCGCAGTTGGTGATGTCGCCGTCGATCAACTTGCTCGGGAGCGGCTTCGGCGGGCTCGTCCCGAACTCACAGGGCATCACCAGCACGATCGCGGCGGCCAGCGATGGCACGTATCTCTGGTACGACATCTACGCGGGGATGTTCAATCTTGCGTTCACAGGGGAGAGCTGG
>JANNWR010000170.1:0-1543 GCA_031408715.1 bacterium | reverse complement strand
TGGGTGCCGCGGCGACCGCGGCGGACTTCACGCTCTCGGCACTGCTGCCGCCGGAGCGGTTGGCGCGGCTCGCGGACTTCCACCGGCGCGATGCCGCGCAACCCGGCGTCGCGGAGTTGCTGGCGGCACTCATCGAGCGTGCTTTCGCGCCCCAGCCGCGCGGTGTGCGTCAGGACGAGATCACGCGCACGGTGCAAGCAGTGGTCGTGCGGCGACTGCTGGGCTCGGCGCTGCAACCCACGCAGACGCCGGCGGTGCGGGCCGCGCTCGAAGACGCCCTGCGCCTTCTTGCGGCGCGCCTCGACCGGGAGGCCCGCGCCAGCACGCCTGCCGATCGCGCGCTCCGGGCGATGCTGTCGGGCGACATCACGCGCGCGCTGGCTCGCGTCGGACCGACGCCCGGTGTGCTGTCTGGCGCACCTTCGGACATCCCGCCCGGCCCGCCGATCGGCAGTACGGGCACCACGGACGAATGCGAGTGGCTGTGGCGCTGAAGCAGCCCTGAGCGCCGCTGGCACAGCACGACGATGCGGTTTCGACAAGGCCCGGTCGTCGGACCTGAAGACACCGAAGGCCACCCGTAAGGGTGGCCTTCGTGCCTGCTTCCGGGAAGAACTCTCACGCATCCGCCGTGAAAGCTCATCCCGCCAACGGACGTCACGACCAGCGGGACTTCTCTCACGTGCGCCCGGGACCGCGAAGTCCGGACGCCCGCCATTCACACCCCGCCGGTGCGAAGCCGTGTGAATCCCTACGGCACGATCTTCCACATGAACATCATGGCGTGATCTTCGTGGACGACGTTGTGGCAGTGGGTCGGGTAGCGGCCCACGAAGTCACGGAAGCGGCGGAAGATCTTGACCGTCTCGCCGTGACCCAGCCAGATGACGTCTTCACGTGCGATCTCGTCTGCGGGCGGCGTCTTGCCATTCTTGGACAGGATCTGGTGCTCTTCCATATGCAGGTGGACCGGGTGCATCCACGCGCCGGAGTTGTTGACGATGTTCCAGACCTCTGCCGATCCCAGGCGTGGGCTGGCCGAGATCACGTGTTCGTCGAACTGCTTGCCGTTCACACTCCAGCCACCGTTCGTGCGATCGAACACGAACGTGCGCTCGGTCGCGACTTCCGCCCGGTTGATCGGCGGCAAGTCGAAGAACTTGACAGGAATCCGGCTGTTATCAGTGGCGTCCAGCGTGCCGTCGACGATGAACTTGAGGATCTTGGTGCCGAGCTGGACGGGCAGGATCTTGCCCGTGGGTCCACGGCCGTCCTTCTGCTCCTGGCAGTTCGTCAGGTACAGCTCGGTGCCGCTCGCCAGCTTGCTGAAGTCGATGATGACATCGACGCGCTGCGCGACCGCGATACGGAAGTTCTTCACCGTGAGCGGCTTGGGCAGGAAGTTGCCGTCGTGCGTCAACTGTACCATCGACTGGCCGTTCGACAGGAAGAAGTTGTAGAAGCGGCTGGTGCCGATGTTCTGCGCCCGGAAGCGGTACTTGCGGCGCGCCACACGCATGAACGGCTGGATCTTGCCGTTGAC
>JANNWR010000169.1:0-4729 GCA_031408715.1 bacterium | reverse complement strand
CACGCGGCGTCGCTCGGTCAGGGTTTCCCCCATTGCCGAAGCCTCTCGACTGCTGCCTCCCGTAGGAGTCTGGGCCGTATCTCAGTCCCAGTGTGGCTGACCATCCTCTCAGACCAGCTACCCATCGTCGCCTTGGTGGGCCGTTACCCCGCCAACTAGCTAATGGGACGCGAGACCATCTTCATCCGGTAGCTTATAAATAGAGGCCACCTTTGACCTCAGGACCATGCGATCCCGTGGTCTCATGCGGTATTAGCACCCCGTTAGGAGTGTTATCCCCCTGATGAAGGCAGGTTTCTCACGCGTTACTCACCCGTTCGCCACTCTACTCAAGGGATTGCTCCCTCTTTCGCGTTCGACTTGCATGCCTAATCCACGCCGCCAGCGTTCGTTCTGAGCCAGGATCAAACTCTCCATGGTAAAAATGGAGAAACGTCCGAGAACCAAGGTTCCCGAACGGATCAATTTGCAAGGTATTACTTTGTACGACAAGCAGTATCGCTCGCCGGACAAGGACTTGCCGGGCTTTCGAAGTCACGTGCGCTATTCAGTTTTCAAAGATCGGAGACACGTCAAACCGCCCGCGCGGGTTCCCATCCGAAGGATGGGTCCGTGAAGCGGACGGGGAACTTAGCCTCGACTGTTGGTACTGTCAACAGGGTTGTTGCGAGGTAGGCCTTCGTTCCTGCAGCACGCGCAATATAGGTCGCCGTCCCCCAACCTGTCAACTGGCCCTGCCTGTTGGTGTGTTTGCGTTGCGGCACAACGAGTTAGCAGCAAGACGGGCTCGCCGCCCCACACCTCGATTCGTCAGGGGACTGACAACAAATCGTCCCGGCGGGTCTGCCGGCCCCCCAGAGCCGTGCTCTTCCGCCCCTGACGGACAGCGCTCCTTCGTGCGGTCCAGGGCACGGGTTCAGGATGAGCTGAAGCCGGATTCGCCCAAAATCGATTCTCGACCGCATGAACAGCGGCGGCGGCGCGTTCCGCGCGGGGTGCTCACGGAACCCGGCCGGCAGTCTCCCACCCGCCTCGCGCCCGCGCGCACCACGATTCGCGCGGGCGCCATGCACTCGAGCCACCGTGCCCGAAGACATCCGAAGCTGCCCACGCAACCTGCCGACCTGCGTTGTGACCGCGTTTCATGCGGTCGCAGCTCACCGCACACATGCCGCCAACGCGCGAACTCGCGCGCGCGAAACGCGGCACTGCACATGGGACGCGCTTCCACGTATCGTGCGCACGGCTGCGGCTCGCATGCGGCCGAGCATCCGGTGAACCGCACGATGCGGTTCGCCACTGATCCCGGCGCCGCGCGCCATAGTCTGGAGCTGTCCACGATGAAGCACGACTTCTACGTCGATCTCGAGGCCCGCGGCCTCGTGCACCAGACCACTTCGAGCGAAGTTGCCGCGTGGCTCCACAAGGGTGCGGTGACCACGTACATCGGTTTCGATCCCACTGCCGACAGTCTGCATGTCGGCAGCCTGCTGCCCGTGCTCGCATTGATGCGGCTGCAGCGGGCCGGACACCATCCCATCGCAGTCGTGGGTGGCGGCACCGGCATGATCGGCGATCCGAGCGGTCGCTCTTCCGAACGCAACTTGCTCACCGGCGAGAGGCTCGACGCGAACGTCGCGGGCATGCGCGCACAGCTCGAACGTTTTCTCGATTTCGGTGGCTCCAACGCCGCCCGGCTCGTCAACAACCTCGACTGGCTCGGCAAACTCGACGTCATCTCGTTTTTGCGCGACATCGGCAAGCACTTCAGCGTGAACGCCATGATCCAGCGCGACTCGGTCAAGTTGCGGCTCGAGGCGCGCGATCAGGGCATGTCGTTCACCGAGTTCAGTTATGCGCTCATGCAGGCTTACGACTTCCTCGAACTGCACGACCGCTATGGCTGCACGCTGCAGATGGGCGGCAGTGATCAGTGGGGAAACATCACGGATGGCTGCGAGCTCATCCGCCGGCTGCGCCAGGGCACAGCGCACGGCTTGACGATGCCGCTCATCACGAAGGCCGACGGCTCCAAGTTCGGCAAGAGCGAGAGCGGCAACGTCTGGCTCGACGCCAAACGCACGAGCCCGTTCGCGTTCTACCAGTTCTGGCTCAACGCGCCGGATGCCGACGCGGTGCGCTACCTCCGGTACTTCACGTTTCTCGAGCCGGCCGCGATCGAGGAACTCGCGGTGGCGCACGCAGCACATCCCGAACGGCGCGAAGCACAGCGCACGCTCGCGCGGGCCGTGACCGGCATGGTCCATGGCGAGGCCGCGCTCGCGTCCGCGCAGCGCGCGACCGCGGTCCTGTTCGAAGGCGGTGACCTGCGCACGCTGTCGGCCGAGGAACTCGCCGAGGGACTGGGCGATGCACCGCGCACGAAACTGCCCGCGGCCGAACTCGACGGCCTCGACCTGCCCAGTGCGTTGGTACGTTGTGGGTTAGCGCCCTCGAAAGGGCAGGCACGCGTATCCATCGAGCAGGGTGCAGTGTCGCTGAATCACGAAGTGGTCAAGGATGCCACCCGAGTACTCAGGAGCAGCGACCTTCTGGCCGATCGATTCGTGGTAGTACGGCGTGGCAAGAAGACTTACGCGCTGATCGACGTGGCGGGCTGAGAACGACGGCGGTCCCACCTGGCGGGGCGCGGCGGTTGCCCAGCCCCAAGGCGCGCCCCTATGCTCCCGAAAGGTTGTGCTCGATGACGCCTCCCGATTGGCGACTCGAAAGGAGCAGTCCCAGCACCATGTACCAGCCCGCCATGCGTGCCGCACGCCAGTTCCCGTGGCGCTTCTTCTTCACGGTCGTGCTCGTCGCGGTGTTCGGATCCGCCGGCGCGGTGTTCGGGCTCGTCCAATGGCTGCGCAACGACCTGCCCTCGCCCGAGAAACTCGCCGCCATGGAGACACCGGTCAAGACCACGGTGTTCGATGCGCGCGGCCGCGTCCTGCACGAGTTCTACCGCGAGAACCGCTCGGTCGTGCCGCTCAAGAACATCCCCCGCCACCTCGTCAACGCCACGCTCTCGACCGAGGACCGCAACTTCTACCAGCACTGGGGCGTCGATCTGTGGGGCGTCGGCCGCGCCATCGTCACGGATGTGATGCACATGCGCCGCGCCCAGGGCGGCAGCACCATCACGCAGCAGCTGGCGCGCAACCTGTTCAACATGTACGAGAAGTCGTTCACGCGAAAGCTCAAGGAACTCGTGCTCGCGATCGACCTTGAGCGTGCCTATACGAAAGACCAGATCCTCGAGCTGTACTTCAACCAGATCTACTTCGGCGAAGGCGCCTACGGCGTGGAGGCGGCCGCCAAGACCTACTACGGCAAGCCGCTGAGTGAGCTGTCGCTGCCGGAGTGCGCGCTCATCGCGGGGATTCCGGCGAATCCGAGCCTGTATTCACCCCGCCGCCGTCCCCAGGCGGCCATCGCGCGCCGATCCAAGGTGCTGCGCAACATGCTCACGACCGGGGCGGTCACCCAGGTCGAGTTCGACCGCGCGGCCTCGGCGCCGCTCGGCGTGACCGCGCTCCGCTACAGCAACGACCGTGCGGCGTACTTCGTCGAACTGGTCCGGCTGCACCTCGACGAGAAGTATGGATCGAATGCCGTTTACGAGGGCGGTCTCAAGGTCTACACGACCCTCGACATGGACCTGCAGTTGCTCACCGAGAAAGCGCTCGAGCGCCACCTTGGAGCGCTCGAGAAGGACATGAAGCTCAAGAAGACGCGCGCCACTTACCAAGCCGCCATCGCGGCCGGCACGACGCCGGCGGGCGGCCGCACGCCCTACCTGCAGGGCGCGGTCGTGGCCCTCGACCCCAAGAGTGGCGCGATCCGCGCACTGGTCGGCGGACGAGACTGGAACGAGAGCAACTTCAACCGCGCTACGCAAGCGGCACGCCAGCCGGGTTCATCGTTCAAACCGTTCGTGTATGCGACGGCCATGGACAATGGCTTCAAGCCGAGCGATACCATCGTCGACGAACCCGTCACGTTCCCGGGAGCGGAAGGCCAGGCCGCGTACGAGCCGCAGAACTACGACCGCAAGTTCCGAGGTTCGATCACGTTGCGCTACGCGCTGCAGGAGTCAGTGAACATCCCCGCCATCAAGCTGCTGCGCAAGGTCGGCACTTCGCTGGTCGCGAGCTATGCCCGCCGTCTCGGCATCAAGAGCCCCATCGGCCAGAACCTGTCGCTCGCGCTGGGCTCGAGCGAGGTGAACCTGCTCGAGCTGACGTCCGCCTACTCGGTCTTCGCCGACCGCGGCGTGCGCAACGACCCGATGTTCATCCTCAAGGTCGAGGACAAGAACGGGGCCGTGCTCGAACGCAACGCCCCGCACCCGTCCGAAGTGCTGTCGGAGAACACCGCCGCGACCATGACCAGCCTGCTCCAGTCGGTCATGGACCACGGCACCGGATTCCCCGCTCGCGCGGCGGGCTTCACCGCGCCCGCCGCGGGCAAGACCGGCACCATGGACGACTACATGGACGCCTGGTTCGTGGGTTACATCCCCTCGCTGACTGTCGGTGTGTGGGTCGGATTCGACGAGAAGAAGACCATGGGCAACGGCATGACCGGCGCGCGCGCCGCGCTGCCGATCTGGACCGAGATCATGATGGGGGCCACCCGCGGCAAACCGCTCGAGGACTTCGCCACACCGGCCGGATCCGTGGCACGGACGGTGTGCGCCGAGACGGGCATGCTCGCCACCGACCAG
>JANNWR010000168.1:0-30156 GCA_031408715.1 bacterium | reverse complement strand
GCGCAGCAGGCCATCTACTGGGAGGCCGAGCAGCACGTCCCGTACGACATCAACGACGTCTCGCTCGACTTCGAGATCCTCGGGGCCGCGCCGAACGACCCGCAGCAGATGCAGGTGCTGCTCGTCGCCGCCAAGAAGGACATGGTCGTTTCATTCAGCGACCTGATCCGCGAAGCGGGGCTGCAGCCCACGATCGTCGACGTCGACTCGTTCGCGGCGCAGAACGCCATCGAGGCGAACTACGACCTGCGCCCCGACGAAGTGGTCGCGATCCTGAACGTCGGTTCCGAGATGACGAACATCAACATCGTCCAGGCGGGTGTCCCGTACTTCACCAAGGACCTCCAGGTCGGCGGTGCGACGTTCACCGAGGCCATCCAGCGCAAGTTCAATCTGAGCCAGTCCGAGGCCGCGGCCGCTGTGCGCGGCGAGTCGGGCCAGGGGCTCGAAGTGACGCCGGTGATCGAGCAAGCGTGCGAAGGCATCGCCACCGCGCTCGACCGCGCGCAGGCCTACCTGCGCACCGCGGGTGAAGCAGGTTCGATCACGCGCATCCTGGTGTGCGGCGGCAGCGCCCTGACTCCGGGTCTCACGGACTTCCTCAATCGCCGCTTCCGCGTGTCCGCCGAGGTGGTGAACCCGCTCGGGCGGATCCAGTACGACCCGGCCCTGTTCGCGGGGCAGGACGTGATGAAGGTGGCGCCCCTTCTCACGGTCGGCATCGGTCTCGCATTGCGCCGTCAGGGGGATAAGCGATGATCCGCGTCAATCTCCTGCCGCGCGAGGACAAGTCCCAGCGCCGGCAGTCGTCCGCGCCGTCCGACTTCAAGCTCGGCGAGGTCGTGCTGCCCGTGGTGGTCCTGGCGGCGGCGGTTCTCGTCATCACGGGCTCCGCGCTGTCGCAGCGCACGCGTCAGGCCGCACTCGAGAAGTCGATCCAGCAGGTGGATTCGGAGTCTCGGGCGCTCGCGCCGCAGATCGCGCGCGTGAACCAGCTCGCGCAGGAGCGCGCTGAGTTGGACCTGCGCATGGGCATCATCACGAAACTTGAGAAGGGCCGTACCCAGAGCGTTCGGCTCATGGATGAGCTGGCTCGGTGCGTGCCGGACCACCTCTGGCTGACCGGGGTCTCGCAGGATGCGAGCAACCACCTGCAGCTGGAGGGGGTCACCTACTCGAATCTGGTCGTGTCGGACTTCATGTCGCGCATCGAACGCTCCTCGCTGTTCTCGAGCGTGGAGCTCGCGGTCGCGGAGCGCGGCCAGGTGACCGACAAGAACGTCGTCAAGTTCTCGATCAGCTGTTCGGTAAGCCCGGAACCGGGCGCCAACTAGGAGACTCTCGCACCATGGCCAATCTCGACATCAAGAGCCCGGGGGTGCAGAAGCTCCTGCTGGCGATCCTCCTTTCCGGAGGGGCGATCGGCGTCTACTTCTTCACGCACCTCACTCCCTGGACGTTCCCGAAGGGCAGCGAACACGTCGCCGAACTAAAGGCTCAGTACGAGCAGAAGGCGGCGGAGCTGGCCCGGGCGCGGGCCTCGGTGGCCGACTTGCCGCGCTTCGAGGCGGAGTACGAGCAGCTGCACCAACGCTGGGAACTCGCTTCCGAGCTGCTGCCGACGGATCGGCAACTGCCGACCCTGCTGCGCAAGATCACACTCGCAGGTCAGCAGACCGGCGTGACGTTCACGATGTTCCGTCCGGCCGGCATGAAGCCGTCGGACTACCACACCGAGATGCCGATCAATGTCTCGGTGTCGGGCGACTATCACTCCGTGGGTTCGTTCCTCGCGGAACTGTCGAACATGCGCCGGATCGTCACCGTCTCGAACCTCAAACTCACCACGAACGCCAAGAGCGACGGCGCGGGCTCGACCCAGGCGGAGTTCACCGCTTCGGCGTACAGCCTGAACACCACTCCGGCGCCAGCGGCGACCCCGGATCCGAACAAGGGAGGGACCCATGGCCGCAAGATCTGACGCTTCGGGAGGGCTGGTCGGCCGCCTGAAGAGCGCGGTCGTGCAGCGTGTCATCGGTACCATCGCCTTGGTCGTGACCACGCTCGTGATCGGCGCGGTGCGCATGGGGCTCTTGCATGTGGGCGGCGGTTCGCCCGACGACTCGATGCTGGCGAGCAAGAATGACGTGACGGCGGGCGCGCCGGGTGCGGCAAGCGCGAATCCAGCAGGCTCGGTGACCAAGCCGGCGGCCGGCGATGCGCTCTACCTCGACCAGCCTGCCGTGGATCCGGATGCGGATGGCGGTTCTGCGCCCGTCGCAGCTGTCGCAGCGGCCAAGCGCCCGGGTGCCAACCGTCTGGCGTCCAACAACAGTTCGGGAGGTGCGGCGGTCACCGCGGTGACGGCGGACGCTCCCAAGCGTGCGACGCAGATGGCGCACCTCGATGAACACGTGACCTACCAGTACAACGCGCTCGGTCGTCGTGATCCGTTCACGTCGCTCATCGGTGGCGAGTTCGTCGGAGCCGACATGGGCGGTGATGCCCCGCCGGACCCGGGCGGCATGCGGATCGTCGGCATCGTCTGGGGTGCGACCGATCAGTTCGCCATGGTCGAGGATGTTCGTGGCAACAGCTACGTGCTACGCAAGGGTGACAAACTGCAGAACGGTACTGTCGAGGCGCTCCGTCGGGACGCCCTGGTGATCAACGTCACGGCGGACGGCCAGAGTCAGCAGGTCACGATCCCGTTCGTGCGAAAGGGAGACGACAATGTTCGGTAATAAGGCCGGAATCCGCATCCTTCTGGCGGCGCTGTTGTCGGCCGCCTGCGTGGCGCCCGCCGCGGCCCAGTCGTCGGCCAGCAGCTCGGTCGGGCTCGTCCGCACGAGTACGGGTAGCTTCAGCCTCGATGTCGATGGTGCGGACCTTCGCACCGTGTTGCGCGCCATCGCGGAGTTCAGCGGTCGCAACATCGTGCTCGGCACCAACGCGAAAGGTATCGTCCGCATCCAGATCAAGAACGTGGCGTGGCAGGACGCCTTGAAGGCGGTGCTGCGCGCCAACGGCCTCGACTACGTCGAGGACGGTGCGGTCATCCGTGTCGACGATGCGTCGAAGCTGAATGCCGAGAAGGTCGAACGCGAGACCGCAAATGCTCGCACGCTCGAGCTCGTGCCGCTCGAGACGCGTATCGTCAAGCTGAACTACGCGAACGCCGCCGAACTCACCGCCCCGCTGGGTTCGACGTTGTCGAAGCGCGGCTCCGTGCAGGTCGAGAAGCGCACGAACTCGCTCATCATCACCGACCTGCCGTCGAACCTGGACGCCGTCGCTTCGATGGCAGCCCAACTCGACTCGCAGACGCCGCAGATCGAGATCACGGCCAAGCTCGTGGACGTCGATGCGGGCTGGCTGAACTCGATCGGCATCGATTGGTCGCACGGGCTGGACCAGTCCAAGTCGATCGCGGATCCGGCCGGGACGGCCCCGCCCTATGACCTGAGGCCGGGCAGCCGCGGCTCCCGGACCAACGGCGAGACGATCGGCAGCCGCGTCGACGCTGGCGTCGCGGGTCCCGCCGGCCGCCTGACGGTCGGCATCTTCAAGAACTTCGGTGACATCGAGGCGACGCTGCAGGCGCTCGCCAGCAACAACAAGGCGAACATCATCTCGAACCCGCGCATCACGACGGTCGACAACCGCGAGGCCAAGATCCTCGTCGGCCAGAAGATCCCGCTCATCGTGCAGGACGTCGCCGGCAACCCGGTGTCGCAGCTGCAGACGATCGGCATCCAGCTCAAGGTGACGCCGCACCTGACGTCCGAGAAGAAGATCATCATGGACCTGCACCCGGAAGTCTCCGACCTCGCGTCGGGTTCGACCGTGCAGGGTGGTCTGATCATCAACACCTCGGAAGCGGATACGCGCGTCATGGTCGACGACGGCCAGACCGCGGTCATCGGCGGTCTGATCCGTACCAACGAGACGACCGTGTCGCGCGGTGTGCCCTACCTGAAGGACATCCCGCTGCTCGGCTTGCTGTTCAGCTCGAAGACCGTGACCAAGAACAACCGCGAGCTCATCATCTTCGTGACGCCGCGGTTGGTGACCGACCTCGCGGTGGACACGACGCAGCCGGCGACTCCGGGCAGCACGCCGCAGAAGTAACTGCCAGAAGGTTCCTCGTATCTCCCGGCGCCGCCGGACCTTCGGGTCCGGCGGCGTTCGGTTGTCCGGTACTCCCGGCCGGCTGCCTCCGGATGCACGCCGGCCGAAACTCCATTAGGCTCGCTCCCATGAACCCCAGCGAAGACCGGCCGATCGCGCTGATCGGCATCATGGGCGCCGGCAAGAGCGCTGTCGCACGCGTGCTCGGCGAACGGCTCGGCGTCTCGGTCGCTGACCTCGACGGCATGATCGAAGCGGTCGAGGGCTGTTCGCTCGCCGAGCTGTTCGAGCGTGCCGGCGAAGCCTGGTTCCGCCGTCGGGAGAGCGAGTTGTTGGCGGAGGCGTTGCGTTCGGGCGTGCGTGTCGTGGCCTGTGGGGGCGGCGTCGTGCTCGATGCCGAGCATCGCCGGCTGCTGCGCGAGGCCTGCCGCGTCGTCTGGCTCGAGGTCTCCCCGGAGGAGGCCGCGGAGCGCGTCGACTCACATGGGGACGCCGCACGCACACGGCCACTGCTGCAGGGTGGCCCGCCGGTGGAACGCCTGCGGCAGATCCTCGCGGAGCGCACGGCGCTCTACGCGGAAGCGGCGCACATCCGGGTGCCGACATCAGGTCGCACCCCCGAGCATGTCGCCGACGCCGTGCTGACCGCACTCGGGACGGCATGAGCGGAACACTCGCGCGCAGCCGGCGGTCGGCGTTCTCGTGGCTGATCCTGATGAGTGTCGGGGTGAGTGCATGGCTGACCTCGTGCGGTCCACCGCCACGCCCCGGTGCAATCGCCGCCCTCGAGACCACCGCTCGTCTGTCGGCCGAACGCCGGGAGCGCCGCTTTGCGGCTTTCGAAGCACGCGGCGCGCTGCGTGTCGACGGCCGCGCGACCGGACGGCTCCCCGCGGTGAACTTGCACTTGCGCGCCGCCCTCCCGGATCGTGTTCGGCTGCAGGCGGGTTGGTTGCTCGGCACACTCGGGGATGTGGTCCTGCGCGCCGACACGCTCACCGTGTGGATTCCCGGCGAACGCATGGGACTCGTCCTGCCGGGACTGGCGGACACGCTCGGCGTGCGCGACCCCTCGCGCTTCCTGGTGCGTGCGCTGGTGGCGGGTTGGGTCGCGCCCCACGAGGCGTGGCGAACGGCTGTCCAGGACAGCGCCGGCGTGCGGCTGGAATGGGACGCGGGCGGCGAGCACTGGACGCTGCAGTTGGACGCCGAAGCGCGCCCGAGAAGCGCCATCATGACGCATGGAGCACAGCAAGTGAGCGCGCGGTATGATCGCTGGCAGGACGCCGGCAGTGCGGCATGGCCGGCGCGCATCGAACTCGCGGATGGCGAGGGTCGGCTGCGGATGCGATTCGATCTCGACGCCCTGCACGCTGTGAAGCGCACGAAACGCTCGTGGTTCGAACTGACTCTGCCGGACGACGTGCGGCGACTGGAGCTCGAAGAGCTCAAGCGTGTGGTGGCGGTGACGCGAGGGCTGCGATGAAAGACACGATCAAGTGCGACTTCGAAGCGTGGGCGGAAGCTTGGGCGGAAGCGTCTGCGGAATCGTTGGCGGAAGCGTTGGCGGAAGCGTTGGAGGAATCGTTGGAGGAATCGCCGGCACGTACGCGACCGCACGATCGCGCCGACCGTTCGCCGCGTGGCTCGAGCCGGAGGTTCGCGACGCTCTGCACGCTGGCCGTGCTGCTGTGCGGCGCGGCGCCCGCGCCTGCCCGCGCACTCGAGGCGACGCGCGCGCTCTCGGCTGGCCTGGCGCGCACGGGGCGTGCCGAGGCCACGTTGTCGTGGAGCGTGCCCGCCCCGCCGGGCCGTGCTGCTGCCGCGCTCCGCGGCGTGTTGGCCATCGAGCCGCCGGAGCTGGCCCGGCTCGACATCGCGGCCACGGGCGAGCGGATCACGTTGCGCGCCGACGGCGGAGAGTGGCTGCAGCCGCAACTGCAACAGTTCGTCAAACTCGATGCGCGGCATTCGGTCGCGGCCATGCGCTGGTGGCGGTTGCTCGCGGGGGTGAAGCCCGCCGCGGGTGCGCGGACCGCGGTCGCGCCGTGTGAAGAGCGCAGGCACGGCGCCGGGCACTACCGTCTGGTCGTCCCCGCGACCCCCTGGGCCGAAGCGGACAGTGCGGATGTCTGGCTCGACGCCCGCGGGCTGCCGAACCGGCTGGAACTGGCGGACGGCATGGGCGGGCGTTCCGTGTACCGGATGTCCGGTTGGCGGTTCGTGCGCGCGAAGGGTGTCTCGGCGTTCAAGCTGATCGCTCCACCGGGAGTCGAGACCGTCGAGATGCCGTGATTGACACCCGCGCGGGCGGTCGTCCATCCTCGCTCGGACATGCGTGTGATCGCGGGTACACTCGGGGGACGGCGGCTCCATGCGCCGCACGGGGATCGCACCCGGCCGACCTCTGATCGTGTGCGCGAGGCGCTCTTCATGGCGCTTGGGGATCTCGATGGCGTCCGGGTCGTGGATCTCTACGCGGGCAGCGGAGCACTTGCCATCGAGGCGTTGTCGCGCGGGGCAGCGTGGGCCGATCTGGTCGACAGTGACCGTCGCGCGCGCGAGACCATCGAGCGGAACCTCGAGGACCTGGACCTCAAGGACTACGTCCGGGTGTGGCCGTTCCGGTTGCCGGCCGGGCTTGCACGGCTCGGGGGTGTGCTGGCAGCGGCGGGCGTCGTGTTCGTGGATCCGCCCTATGGCGGGGAGGATGCGCGCGCGGCACTGAACGGGCTCGGGGTCGAGGGGGTGCTGCGGTCGGGTACGCGCGTCATTCTCGAGACTCATGCCAAGGACGAGGTGCCCGAGCGGCAGGGGACGCTGGTGCGCGAGCGCGAGCGGAAGTACGGGGAGACAGTGGTGCACGTGTATCGGGCCGGCGGCCAGCCGGTCGTACCGACGGAGAGCGAGGGATCATGAAGCCGAAACGTATCGCACTGTTCCCGGGCAGCTTCGACCCGTTCACGAACGGCCACCTCGATCTGGCCAAACGGGCCTCGGTGCTATTCGACCGGGTCGTGATCGCCGTGGCCCACAACTCCTCGAAGGATGGACTGTTCACTCCGCAGGAGCGTGTCACGATGATCGAGCATGCCGTGCGCTCGATTCCCGGCACGACTGCCATGCATTTCTCGGGACTTCTGGTGGACTGTGCGCGCAGCATCGGTGCGCAGGCCATCATCCGCGGTCTGCGCGCCGTCAGTGACTTCGAGTTCGAGTTCCAGATGGCGCTCATGAACCGCCGCCTGGCGCCGTCGCTCGAAGTGGCCTTCTTGATGCCGAGCCAGGAGTTCACGTACTTGAACTCGACGCTCGTGAAGGAGGTCGCCCGCCACGGCGGGCGCATCCGCGGACTGGTGCCCGCACTGGTCGAGAAGCGCCTGCTCGAGAAGTTCGCCGCCACCCGATCGGCGGCGCGTGCCGAAGCGCGTGCGACGGCTGCGATCACCCGACGCCGGGGCGGGCGATGACCACCAGCCGCACGCTCGAGCGCATCCGCAAGCTCGCCGCCGCCGCGCCGCGGCGGCTGCTGTTCGCGGAAGCGGACGATCCGCGCATCGTGGGTGCAGCGGCACGGCTCGCACGCGAAGGGACGGCGCGCGTCACACTGGTCGGCGATCCCGACGTGGCCCGCTCGACCGCGCGCAGCGCCGACCTCACACCCGGCGGCGTCGAGATCCGCGACAGCCGCGACGCCGCACTCATCGCGCGGACGCGCGCTGCCATCGCCGCCGAGCGCGGCCCCAAGATCACCGACAGCGACCTGACGCGTTGTGCCGCCGACCCGCTGTTCCAGGCCGCGCTGCTCGTACGCGAGGGCGAAGCCGACACGTTCGTGGCAGGTGCGGTACGCACGACCGCCGACGTGCTGCGTGCGGCGTTGTGGCTGATCGGATTGGCACCCGGCATCCAGAGCGTCAGCAGCTTCTTCCTCATGGTGATGCCCGAGGGCGGTGTTCGCAATCCGGCGACCGCCGCTGCCGGCGCTTCGACGGAGCGCGTCCTGACGTTCGCGGATTGCGCCGTGCTTCCGGATCCCACCGCCGAACAGCTCGCCGAGATCGCCTGCCTCGCTGCGGATCGTCACCAACTCCTCACGCAGGAGGTGCCGCACGTCGCGATGCTGTCATTTTCGACGCGCGGCAGCTCCCGTCATCCTCATGTCGACAAGGTGCGCACCGCCACCGAACTCGCCCGCGCGCGCCGTCCCGACCTGCACATCGATGGCGAACTGCAGCTCGATGCCGCCATCGTGCCAGACGTCGGCAGGCGCAAGGCCGCCGGTTCGGTGGTCGCAGGGCATGCGAACGTGCTCGTGTTCCCCGATCTCGATGCCGGTAATATCGGATACAAGCTCGTGCAGCGGCTGGGTGGCGCGATCGCCGTCGGCCCCATCCTGCAGGGGCTGGCGCGTCAGGCCAATGACCTGTCGCGCGGCTGTTCCCTCGACGACGTGGTCGAAGTCGGCACCATCGCCTGCGCTCTGGCCGGCGAGCCCGCCGCCAAGCCACGCACCTGAATAGGTCAGGCTAGCCCGGAGGACTCATGCCCACATACGTGTACCGCTGCAACAAGGGGCACACGTTCGAGCTGTTCCACGCCATCTCGGACGATGCGCCCAAGAAGTGCCCGACCTGCCGGTCCGGCGCCAAGCGCGTGCCGGCCGGCGGCGGTGGCGTGCTGTTCAAGGGGTCGGGTTTCTATCAGACGGACTATCGGAGCTCGTCGTGGACCGAGGGGGCGAAGAAGGAGAAGCCCGCATCAGCCGCACCGAGCACGCCGCCCCCTGCCGGCGGCGGGAGCGGTCCATCGCCGGCTCCGCCCAGCAAGTCCCCGGGGGATTGATCCGCGCGTGACTCCGACCCTGACTTCGTTCCTGCTCCGTTCGCATGGCGGCCCGGTGCTGCCCGGGCGTGGCACGCCGATCGAGTGGCGACCGGACCATGTCCTGCTCGACGACACCGACGGCACCGTGGCCGCGCTCGAGTTCGAGTCCACCGGGGCCAAGCGCGTGGCGTGCGAGTTGGTGTTGTTCGCGCCGCAGCGCGAAGCCAGCGGGCCGGACGATGTCGAGGACGTGCGCTTCCTGCAGAGCTTCGCCAGCGCGGCGGGTGCACACTTCGCGCGCCCGGGTGCGGGCACCGCGGCCGCGATCCATCGCCGGCGTTTCGCCATGCCGGGTCGCGTGCTCGCGAGTTCGGTGCCGGGATCGGCAGCCGCGGGCGCGCTCGGTATGCTGGCCCTGCCCGCGGCCGCCATCGATTGCGCCGCGGCCATGGCGGGGGAACCTCTGTTGCTCGCCCGCCCCGGGGTCGTGGGCGTGGAGCTCACCGGTGTGCCCGATCCGGGCGTGACCGGTCATGACGTGTTGCTGGCGATCGAGCGGCGGTTGGCAGGCGAGGGTGGCGGAGCGGTGCTCGAGTTCTTCGGCATCGGCCTGATGGCACTTCCGGTGGTGGACCGCATCGCGATCGCCGCACGAGCGCCCGCCGTCACCGGGGCCGTGGCCGCATTGTTCCCGAGCGACGATCGCACGCGCGGCTGGCTGCGTTCGTGCGGGCGCGACGCCGATTGGCGCCGCCTGGAAGGGCCGTCCGATGCGCTTGATGCCGGCTTCGAAAACGTCGTGTCCCTGGACCTGTCGCGCCTGCGTCCCGAACGCGCCGAGGGCACTGGGGTGCGCATCGGGATGTTCGCCGAGGATGACGACGTGCATGCGCTCGCGCGCTGCCTGACGCGTTCGTCGCGCCTCGGGCTCGTCACGTTCGAGGTCGTGATCCCGGGCCGCATGGCGCTCGAGGCGTGGAGCGCGACGGGAACGCTGCAGGCGCTCAAGGATGCCGGCGCGCAAGTGGTGGATCGGGCGGACCCGCTCGCGGCGACGCTGCCACCGGGTGCGCTGCTGCTGGGCGGCGAGCCACTCGACGAGTTGGCGCGCGAGCGTGGCGTGTGGACGTGCGCAGCATTGCTCACCGGTCACACTCCGGCCGAGGCGATGGTCAGCGCGGGCTTGGCACTTCCGTCGGTGTCGCCCGCTTGGGACGAAGTGCTGGAGCCTGCCGGTGGTGAAGTCGAGCGCGGCACGCATCATCGCCTGGCAGCTCAGCCGCCCGCACACGACGAGGCCTTTCGCGCAGTGGCGCTCATCGAGGCGGGTGACGATGCCAGTGCGATGCGGTTGTTGCCGTGGGGACCGCGCGCGTGGGCGGCTCGTGCAGATGCCGAAGAACTGTCATCGGCGCTGTTCCGTCCGCTCGATCCCGATGCGCCGGCGCGCGCACGCGCGCTGGGCGCGACGGTCGTGGTCGCGGGCGAGAACTACGGCGGAGGCCGGCATTCGGAGCCGGTCGCCCGTGCAACGGCGGCGCTCGGTGTGCGCGCGGTCATCGCCGCGTCCTATGCGGGCGGACACGACCGGCTGCTGGCGTTGCATGGCGTGCTCCCGCTCACCTGGCAGGTGAGCAGCGACCGGCGCGAAGTGCGTGCCGGCGATGAACTCGAGATTCCACCCCCGCCGCCCGTCCCCGGGGCCGGGGGGCGTGTCGCGGTGCGGCACCTGACGCGCGGTTTCACATTCGATGTGCGTTGCGACCTCGAGGTGCCGTTGCGCGAGTTCGCCCGTGCCGGTGGCTTGTTGCGCGCGGTGCGCGAGACACTCCGAGAAGGTTCGCGATGAATCTGCGGCAGTCCCACGAAGGAGTACACGCATGTTGATCGACCTCGCCAAGATCCACTGCCAGGCAGGCAAGGGGGGTGCGGGCTGCATCAGTTTCCGGCGCGAGAAATACGTCCCGAAGGGCGGCCCCGATGGTGGTGACGGCGGCAAGGGCGGCGACGTCTGGCTCGAGGTCGGTGCGCATGTGCGTACGCTGCTCGACTGTCGCGAGCAGCCGCAGTACAAGGCCAACCCCGGTCGCCCCGGTTCGGGCAACAACAAGACGGGCCGCAATGGCGACGACCTGATCATCAAGGTGCCGCGCGGCACCGTGGTGAAGGATCTCGAGACCGGGGAGGTCATCGCGGACATGCTCAAGGTCGGCGACCGTTTCTGCGCCGCACGCGGCGGCAAGGGCGGTCGTGGCAACGCTCGGTTCGCCACGCCCACCCATCAGGCCCCGCGGATCGCCGACCCCGGTATGGGGGGCGAGGAACGCATGGTCGAACTCGAGCTGAAGCTCATCGCCGACGTCGGACTCGTCGGGCTTCCGAATGCCGGCAAGAGCACGCTGCTGAGCCGCATCTCGCGGGCGCGGCCCAAGGTCGCCGACTACCCGTTCACCACGCTCGAGCCCGGCCTGGGCATCGTGGCCCTGGAGGACCATCGCACTTTCGTGGTCGCGGACCTGCCCGGACTGATCGAAGGCGCGAACGAGGGCAAGGGCCTGGGGCTGCAGTTCTTGCGCCATGTCGAGCGCACCGGCGTGCTGCTGTTCCTGATCGACGCCGCGAGCGAGGATCCGCTCGCCACGCTGGCGTTGCTCGAGAACGAGATCGCGGGGTACAGTGCAGCGCTCGCGGAGAAGCCGCGCCGCGTGGTGCTGAGCAAGGCCGACCTGCTTCCGCCGGACGAGCACGCCGGCCTCGCCGAACAACTCGGACTGCCGGACGCCCGCTTGATCAGCGCCCACTCCGGTGAGGGCGTGAAGGCCCTGCTCGAGGAACTGTGGACGTTGATCCCCGCTGGAGCCGCGGTCGCGGCGGCGGAGTCTGGAGAAGCCGATGGGGGATGACCGGTCCAACGCAGGCCGTATCCAGGACGCCATGAGCACGCGCGGTCTGGCCGGCAAACGCGACTATGTGCGCTCACTCGAGCAGCGCCGCGACGAGCCCGCGCTGACATTGCTGGTCGAGTGCCTGTGTGACGAATCGTGGTACCTGCGCGAGATGGCCGAGGTCGCCCTGCTCAAGCAGGGCGCACGCTTCGGGCCCGCGCTGCTCCCGTTGCTCGAGCAAGGCCTGTGGTTCTCGCGCTCGAGCGCCGCACGGGTGCTCGGCCGCATGGGCTTCGCGCCCGCGGCCGCACCCCTGCTGAAGCTGACTTCGGACAACGTCGACACCGTGGTGCGCGACGCCTGTGTGGCTCTGGCGGATCTCGGACGTCGTGGCGGTCTGGCGCGTATCGCCTGGGAGTTGAACCAGTTGCCACCCGAGCGGCGTCAGGAACGCCTGGTGATGTTCGCCGCTGTCGACCGGCCGTTCGCCGAGCGACTCGAGCGGCTGTTGCGCAGCGAGGACCTCCGGCAGCACACCGACCCCGAGACCTTGGCCGATGACGCCCCATGGGTGCGTCAGAGCGAGGAGGGAGTCGAATGGAATCCGACGACCGTGCCGAGTCCAGCGCTTCCCGCCGGGCACCCGGCGGGAGCCCCGATCCGCTGATGTTGCTGCGCGAGCGGCCCGTGCCGCTCGAAGCCCGCGCCCTCGTGCGGGGCGCGAGCGGTTACCCCACGGCACTCGCCGAACTTCGTGACGCGCCCGCGGTGTTGCATGTGCGCGGTGGTGAACTGCCGGGATTCGCACATGCCGTTGCCATGGTCGGCGCGCGTGCGGCGACACCATACGGTCGCACGATCGCCGAACGCCTGGCGCGTGATCTCGTCGCCCATGGCATCACCGTGGTCAGCGGTCTGGCTCGCGGCATCGACGCCGCCGCGCACGAGGGTGCGCTGGCGGGTGGAGGGCGCACCGTGGCGGTGCTGGCTTCCGCCGTCGACCATGTCACCCCGAGCACGCATGCCGCGCTCGCCGAGCGCGTCGCGTGTTCGGGGGCGATCGTCAGTGAGGTCGCGCACGGGGGACCGTTCGGCCGCGGCGCATTCGTGAAGCGCAATCGCATCATCGCCGCGATGTCGGCCGTCACCGTGGTGGTCGAGGCCGGCGCCACTAGTGGCGCGCTCGCCACGGCCGAGGTCGCGCGCACCCTCGGCCGCACCGTGCTGGCGGTGCCGGGCGACATCGACCGGCCAGGCTCGCAGGGCACGCTGGCCCTGCTGCGCTCGGGCGCACGGCTGTGTGTCGATGCCGGCGACGTGCTCGCAGCACTTCCGCCCGCGCCGGCTTTGGGTCCGACTCCCGCTCCAGGCATGCGACTGCGTGCGCAGTTGTCGCATACACCGGCCACGGTCGACGCGCTCGCACTGGCGGCGGGCATCGTGCCCAGCGAGGCCCTGGCGTTGCTGCTGCAGCTGCAATGGAGCGGACTCGCCGTATCGCATCCGGGTGGGCGCTGGGGGGCGCGCGCATGATGCGCCCTTCGCATATAGCCGAGACCGCACTCCTGCGCGGCATGGTCGGCGTGCTCAGCGTGTTGCCCCGTCCGGCCGCTCTGAGCGTCGGTGCGGCCATCGGAGCGGCGGCGGGCGCGCTCGGCCTGCGGCGCCGCGTGGCGCGCGCCAATCTCGTGCTGGCGTTCCCCGAACGCGATGTGGCGTGGCGCGAACGCGTGTTGCACGAACACTATCTCGAGCTGGGACGCACCGCCGCGGATTATGCCCGGCTGCCGAGCCTCGCAGCCGCGCCGCGTGAGCAGGTGTTCGCACACTGGGAGCACGAGCACTTCATGCACGAGGCGCATGCGCGCGGTCGCGGCGTCATCATGCTGACCGGGCATTTCGGGAACTTCGAACTCTATGCCGCGGCGATGAGCCGCGTGCTGCCGATCGCGATCATGGTGAAGCCGCTGTCGAACCCGGGGGCGGAGCGCTGGGCGAGTGCGATGCGCCGCGATTGCGGTGTGGAGTTGCTGCCGATCGGGCTCGGCGTGCGCGGCGCGGTGAAGCGCCTGCGCTCGGGAGGCATCCTGGCCATGGTCGCCGATCAAGACGCGCGGCGCGATGGGGTGTTCGTGCCGTTCTTCGGCAGACTCGCCAGCACGCCGACCGGCCCCGCGTGGCTGAGCCTCGCGACCGGAGCACCGATCGTATTCGGGACCTGCCTGCGTGGTGCCGACGGGCGCTACGAGGCCATGCTGACTCCGCCGATCGTGCCGGAAGGCGAGGCCGGCGATGGCGAGGCCGTGCGCGCGCTCACGGCGCGCCACACGGCCATGCTCGAGAGCGCGGTGCGCTCGCGGCCCGAGTCGTGGTTCTGGCTGCACAAACGCTGGAAGACAGCACCCCCACCGGGAGGAGTGTGATGCACCGGTTCGAACTGCGTGTGCGCTACGGCGACACCGACCAGATGGGCTGGGTCTACTACGGCAACTACCTGCGCTGGTTCGAGGTCGGCCGCGCCGAGATGATGCGCTCGCTGGGGCGCAGCTATCGGGATGTCGAGGTCGAGGACGGCGTGTTACTGCCGGTACTCGACGCGCGCTGCCGCTACTTCCATGGCGCGCGCTATGACGAGCGGGTGACCATCGAGAGTGGCGTTCTCGACGTCGGTCGCGCCACGCTGCGTTTCGGTTATCGCATCGTGGGCGAGGACGGTGCGCGCTGCGCTCTGGGCTACACCGAGCACTGCGTGGTCAACCGCGACGCCAGGCCGGTGCGACCGCCGGCGGTGCTGGCCGCATTGCTCGCCGCCGCTCCGCGCGCAGACGCCGAACTGCTCGAGATGTTCCCGCGCGGCTGAAGTGCTGCTGCATGGCGCGTGCCGGAACGCCCGCGGCCGCCGCCGCGGGAGTCCGGCGCGTCATGCTCAGCTCGTGAAGCCCAGGTGCTCGGCTTTGTCGCGCCCGTTGTTCGGCGCGCCGGGGATGACGATGGCCCCGAACGTCTTCTCGTAGTTGCCGAGGTTCTGCTCGAGTGCCTGCAGCAGGCTCTTGGCGTGTTGCGGTGTCATGATGATGCGCGAGAACACGCGCGGCTTCTGCAGCCCGGGCAGCGCCCGGGCGAAATCGAGGATGACCTCACTCGGGGAGTGCGAGATGAAAACGAGGTTCGAGTAGATGCCCTCGGCTTCGCGCTCATTGAGGCCGATCTCGAAGTTCTGGGTGGGTGGCGGCTGGTCCAAGACGGACTCCATGGGGTCGGGGTGGTGGTGCCGGGCTCCGGTCCGGATGATGGCGACCGCGGGCACCGGGGGCAAGTGCCGCGCTTCGGGAGGAGATCCGGCCGCGGGTCGGGAACCGCGCTTCCTGTCCAGCCGGAGACTCCCCGCGACCTGCCGGGGCCGTCAAGGACCACACGCGGACGGCCGATAACCTCAGAAGCCCCATGGAACCGACCGCGTCCCGCTCCGCCCGCCCCGAACCTGCGCCTGATGTCGAGGCGCTCTCGGCGCTGCTGGATTGCGAAGCCGACTTGGATGCTCTGGAGCGTGCGCTGCTGGTGGCCGCCGTGCATCCGGCGGGCGGCGCAGGGGAGCAGGCCTGGCTCGCCCGCCACGACGAGTGTCGCGGGCTGATCGAGGGCTGGCGCGTTCTGTCGGAGCGCAGCCCCGAGGCGGGGCTGGCGGCCTGCATCGCGCGCGTACGCCGCGCACCACCGATCGAGCCTGACGGCACGGAACGCGTGCGCGCCTGGGCGTGCACGCCGGAAGCGCTCGAAGGCGCCTGTGAGTTCGCGTGGCGGACGGGCCTGCCGGCGAGCGGGCCGGGACTGCAGCAACCGGGCGCGCCATGGTCGGGGTTCGAACTGGTCACCGTCTGGCCCTTGCGTCGCGGGGTGCGATTGTACGGCTTGCTGATCGCGGGCTGGCAGGGCACACCCGCAGCCGGGGCGGTGTCATGGCTCGCCGCCGCGGCCGATACCGCGCTGGCCGCGCAGGTCCGAGCCGCGGAGATCCGCCGGCGCACTCGGCAGCTGGCGGCACTGGCGGAGTTCGCGCACATCTCGGTGAGCGATGCCAATGTCGCCGAAAGCGTGCACGCGCTCGCCCGCATCGCCGTTCAGGCGGCGGGAGTGCGGCATGCCGCGGTGTTCCGCATGAAGGCCGACGGCACGGTACGTATCGATGTCACGCACGGACCTGCGCCGACGCGTGATGTGCAGGCCCGCGCCATGCAGGTGGCTGCCGCGGAAGCGGCACGCACGGCGCGCGCGCTCATCGGTCGTGGCATCGCCGGACTGACCGGAGCCGAGACCTCTGGTGCCGGCGACATCACCGTCTGGGCGCTGCACCCGCTGGTGGCGTATGGCCGCGTGCACGGTGTGCTCGCAACATGGGATGGCGGCGAGCGTCATCCGTCGCAACCGGAGTGGGAGCGTGGGGATCTCGAGACGCTGGCCGCGCTCGCGGACCAAGGGGCCCTGTTGTTCGAACATGCGCGCCGCCTGGACGAGTCGGCCGTGCTCGAGGGCAAGCGCGCCGATCTCGCGACACGCCTGCGCGAGCAGGACCGGCTCGCCGCTCTCGGTGAGTTGTCGGCACGTGTGGCGGAGGATGCCCGCCAGCCGTTGGCGTCGGTCGTGGCATTCGTGGCGCGTGCGCTGCGGGAGCTCCCCGGGGGAGATCCGCGGCGCGAGCAGCTGGAGGTGCTGCTGCGCGACATCGATCGCGTCGACGCGGTGCTGCACGAACAACTCGCCTACGCCCGACTCGAGCCGCCACGCCTGCAGATGGAGTCGCTGAACACTGTCGTGCAGGACTCGCTGCGGGGTTCATCCGAGGCCTTGTCGCGCCGCCGCGTGCGGCTGGTCAAGAAGTTCTCGCCCGACCTGCCGGAGTTGCTGCTCGACGCCGCGCGTATCCGGCGCGTGGTCTCGAACATCGTGGCGTGCGCGCTCGAAGGCCTGCCACTCGGCGGCCGCGTGCGGGTCGAGACGCGACGGGCGGGTGCGCACGTGGTCCTGGAAGTGGTCCATGACCGGGCGAAACATGCGGGTGATGCGCTCGAGCAGCTGTTCGCGCCGTTCGCTGCCGGTACTCCTGCCGGCGCGGCGATCGGGCTCGGGGTGGCGCATCAGATCGTGCGCGAGCATGGCGGCGAGATCCGCGTCCGCAGTGCCGATGAGTGGTCCTCGGTGTTCGTCGTCACGCTGCCGGTGCTGGACAACGAGGACCGCCGCAAGGCCGTGGACCGTCGCCAGTCGCGCCGCGAGCGCCGCCGGAAGGACCCGGACGCGTGAGGCGTGGGGAAGGGGCGTGCGCGCGGGGCGCAAGTCGGGACGGGACTGGGGTTTGACGCTGATTCGGCCGCCATGGTACACCGTTCGGCCGGTCGGGTGTCGGCACGAGCCTGCAGGTCTTACGCCACCCTAGCTCAGTTGGTAGAGCACACGACTGAAAATCGTGGTGTCCCCAGTTCGATTCTGGGGGGTGGCACCATCCGTTGCATGGCCCCGCCCTTGCCGGCGGGGGTCGCACAGGTTGTCTCGGAGCTGGTGTAGCTCAGCTGGTAGAGCACGTCACTCGTAATGACGGGGTCATCGGTTCGATTCCGATCACCAGCTCCATTTCAAATCACGGCCGCGAGCGAAGATACGCTCGCGGCCGTGGCACATATTGACATGCCCGAGCGCGAGTGGGGCCCGAAAGTGGGGCCCGGAGTGGGGCAGTGCCGCCGGCGAGAGCGACACCCGGGCTTGACCCTGTCGGCCCCTCGTGACTGCGCCGGTGCGATCCGTGATGCGATGCCGAGCGCCCCATCATGAAGAAGAGCCGCGCTCACGTTCGAGGCGACCATCCCCGAGCAGTTCGGCGACGGCGCCGGTGGCCTGGGCCAACAACTCCTCGTCGACGATCAGATAGCGCCGGAAGATGGAGTCGGTCTTGTGGCCGGTGATCTTCATCGCGACCGCCTGCTGCACGCCGGCGCGGATGAGGTTCCGGACGGCCGTGCGCCGGAAGTCGTGAAGCAGGCGCCCCTCGAGTCCCGCTGCCGCGCAGGCGCTCTGCCAGGACCGTCGGAGTTTCTTGAGTGGCCGACCGCCCCAGTGGAACACCGATGGGCAGAGCGCCCGGTGCTTCTGTTCCCAACCCGTCACGGCCGCCCGCTGGTCACGCAGCACCTGCTCGAGTCGCGGGTGATACTTGAACGGGAAGATGCGTGGCTCGCGATTCTTGGAGTCACGCAGCCATAGGGTCCGGCGCTGCCAGTCCACGTCGGACCACAGAAGCCGGAACGCCTCGCTCGAACGCCAGCCGGTCAGGTACAGGAACTCGACGAGCTGGCGCGCATGCGGTAGCAGGTGGGGAAGGATCGCCTGGAGGTCCTTCTCCTCGAAGAAGCCCTGCCGGGCGTTGTCGACGCGGGGGAGGTCGACAAGGGGCACCCGAGGCAGCCGAGGCGAGGCCAGCCGCAGCATGCGTTTGAGGATCGCCAGTTCGCGCCGGAGTGTGGCCGGGCTCATGCCGTCCGCCTCCATGCGCTTGCGCGAGTAATCGCCGATCCGTTCTTCGGTGATCTCCTCGCCCAGCATGTCGCCGAAGTACTCGGCCAGCCGGCGAACGTGACGACTCGGATCCGTTCGGTTCCGCTTGAAGCGGTAGTTGGCGAGCAGGAGTTCGCGCATCTCGGCGAACGTCACGCGCTCGGGAACCCGGATGAATCGCCCCGTCCGCGCCTCGTCGATGCGCCGCCGGAGATACATCAGTGCGGACGTGCGATCGTCCGTCTCGGCGGACTCGCGGTGGCGCCTGCCATCCACCCAGAACTTGATGAACCAGTGCGGACTGTTGGCCCGACGGAACAGACTTCCCTTGCTGACATTGGCCATGTTGGGACCAACGGGGGCGAGTGAACGGAGAGCCGCCAGCTCCGTTTCGGCGCCAGCGGCAGAGGCCGCGCTGAAGGGACGCGAGCCTAGGACGCTCCGTGAGTCCGCATGTCAGGAGAAGTCAAGGCCTGTGGGACCTACCCGCCTCCCGGACCTTTGCCCGCGACCGAATCCGTCGCGTATCGTGCCGGTTCCATGTCCAACTCCCTCATGATCTCTGTCGCCGGCGTGCGTGGCATCGTCGGCGAGTCGTTCGACCCCGCGGTCGTCGCCCGTTTCTCAGCGGCGTTCGCGCGGGCATTGCCCGGCAGTGGTCCGATCGTGATCGGTCGGGACGCTCGGCTCACCGGTCCGATGGTGCGGCTGGCGGCATGCGCGGGCCTGAACGCCGCGGGGCGCGATGTCATCGACATCGGGCTGGCGACCACACCGACGACCCAGCTAGCGGTCGAACATCTGCGCGCCGCGGGTGGCATCATCCTGACGGCGAGTCACAATCCCGCACCGTGGAACGCGCTCAAGTTCCTGAGCGCCGCGGGCGAGTTCCTGGGGCCCGCCGCAGGCAGCGAAGTGCGCGACCGCTTCGAGACGAATCGTGATCTGTGGGCCAGCTGGGATCGGGTCGGCAGCGTGCGCGAGGAGTCGAATGCGCTTGGCTGGCACCTCGAGCGCGTCCTCGGCCTCAAGCACATCGACGTGGCGGCCATCCGCAAGCGCGCGCTGCACGTCGTGGTGGACGGCTGTGCAAGCGTCGGGGGCGTGGCACTCCCGGCGTTGCTCGCCGAACTGGGCGCACGAGTCACCCGGCTCGATTGCGAGCCGAACGGCCACTTCACGCGTGTGCTCGAGCCATTGCCCGAACACCTCGGCGCACTCGGCCGGGCCGTCATCGAGGCCAGGGCCGACCTGGGTATCGCCAGCGACCCGGACAGTGATCGTGCGGCTTTCGTCGACGCCGCCGGAGTGCCGCTTGGCGAGGAGTACACGGTGGTCCTGGGGACGCGTGTCGCACTCGCGACCGAGAGCGGCCCCGTGGTGACAAACCTCAGCACCAGTCGTATGCTCGAAACGGTGTGTGAACGCGCGGGAGTGCCGTTGTTCCGCACGCCGGTGGGCGAGGCGCACGTGGTCGAAGCCATGCATGTGCAACGCGCGGTCGCTGGCGGGGAGGGCAATGGCGGGATGATCCTGCCGGCCGCGCATCACGGGCGCGATGCACTCGTGGCGATGGCACTGGTGGCGCACGCGATGCGCGACGGAGCGTCCCTGCGTGAGCTGGCCGACACGCTGCCCCGCTACGTGATGATCAAGGACAAGCTCGCGCGGCCCGAAGAGCCGTGGGAGCAAGCCGCGGTGCGGCTGAAGCAGGCGTTCGACGGCTGGCAGCTCGATGCCGCCGATGGCCTGCGGTTCGCTCGCGGTGAGGCATGGGTGCATGTCCGCGCGTCGGGCACCGAACCCGTCGTACGCGTCATCGCCGAGTCGCCGGATGCGGCGGGCACGCGTGCAGTGGTGGACCAAGCACGCCAGGCGCTCGACGCGCCCGGCGGGAGGTCGTGACATGTGCGGTATCGTCGGCTATGTGGGCCATCGGGACTGTCTGTCGATCCTCATGGAAGGGCTCAAGCGTCAGGAGTACCGCGGCTATGACTCCGCGGGCGTCGCCGTGCATGGCGACGGCCAGCTCCAGATCGTGAAGGCGGCTGGAAAGCTGCGACAGCTCGAAGCCCGGCTCAAGGGCCACCCGATCAAGGGGCGCTTCGGCATGGGACACACGCGCTGGGCCACGCACGGCGAGCCCAACGACACGAACGCCCATCCGCACACCGACGAGGCGCGACAGGTCGCGGTGGTGCACAACGGCATCATCGAGAACTACTCCACGCTCAAGAGTGCGCTCATCGCCGAAGGCCATGTCTTCGCGACCGATACCGACACCGAGGTGCTGGCGCACCTGATCGAGAAGTACCTGAAGCGCGGGCTCAAGCTCGAGCGGGCGGTGGGTGCGGCGCTCCGGGACGTCGAGGGCACTTACGGCCTCGTGGTCATGTGCTCGCAGGAGCCGGGCGTCATGGTCGGCGCGCGCAACGGCAGCCCGATGGTCGTCGGGATCGCCGACGGCGAGTACTACCTGGCGTCGGATGTCGCCGCCATCATCGAGCACACCCGACAGGTCATCTATCTGGACGATGGCGAGATGGTCGTGCTGTCCCCGGATGGCTTCCACACCGCGACCATCGCGCACGAGCTCGTCGAGAAGGAAGTGCACGACGTCGACTGGGATCTGAGCCAGATCGAGAAGGGCGGCTACGAGCACTTCATGCTCAAGGAGATCATGGAGCAGCCCGACGCGGTGCGGAACGCGACGCGCGGCCGGGTCCTGGTCGACGAGGGACTGGCGCGGCTCGGCGGGCTCAACCTGACGGCCGATCAACTGCGCGACGTGCGCCGCATCATCATCCTGGGTTGCGGCACGTCGTGGCACGCGGGCCTGATCGGCGAGTACATGCTCGAGGAGTTCGCGCGCATCCCGGTCGAGGTCGAGTACGCCTCGGAGTTCCGCTACCGCAATCCGGTCATCGACGAGGGCACGCTGGTGCTCGTCATCTCGCAGTCCGGGGAGACGATCGACACGCTGGCGGCCATGCGCGAGGCCAAGCGGCGTGGAGCCAAGGCGCTCGGCATCGTCAACGTCGTCGGTTCCACGATCGCGCGCGAGTCGGACGGTGGGGTGTACATCCACGCCGGCCCCGAGATCGGCGTGGCGTCCACGAAGGCCTTCACGAGCCAGGTCACCGTGCTCGCGCTGCTCACGCTGCTGCTCGGCCGTCATCGCGGACTGTCGCGTGACTACGGCATCGAGATCGCGCGTGAACTCATGGCGCTCCCGGACAAGATCGAGAAGGTGCTGCAGACGCGCGACGAAGTGCGCCGCATCGGCGAGCTGTATGGCAAGCACGACAACTTCATCTATCTGGGACGCGGCTGTCACTTCCCGGTGGCGCTGGAAGGCGCGCTGAAGCTGAAGGAGATCTCGTACATCCACGCCGAGGGCTATCCGGCGGCCGAGATGAAGCATGGTCCGATCGCGCTCATCGACGAGCACATGCCGGTGGTGTTCATCTGTACCCGCGACTCGGCCTACGAGAAGGTCATGAGCAACATGATGGAGGTCCGCGCGCGCAAGGGCCGCATCATCGCGGTCGCGACCGAGGGCGACACCGATGTGCAGTCCAAGGCGGACCACGTCCTGTACGTGCCGGCCACGATTCCCATGCTGCAGCCCATCCTGTCGGTGATCCCGCTGCAGTTGCTCGCCTATGACATCGCCGTCGCGCGTGGCTGTGATGTCGACCAGCCTCGCAATCTGGCCAAGAGCGTCACCGTCGAGTGACGCAGGAGGATGCCGTGAAGAGCGCATTGCACGTGGAAGATGCCCCCAAGGCCCTCGGGCCCTACTCGCAGGCTCAGGTCGTGCGCCTGCACGGCGGGCAGAAGCTGGTGTACACGTCGGGCCAGGTCGGCATCGATCCTCGTACGGGCGAGCTGGTCGCGGGCGGCATCCGGGAGCAGACCCAGCGCGTGCTCGAGAACCTGGCCGCGGTGTTGCGTGGCGCAGGGCTTGGTTTCGGCGACGTCGTCAAGACCACGGTCTTCCTGAGCGACATGCAGGACTTCGCGAGCATGAACGAGGTCTACGGCTCGGCGTTCGCTTCGGCGCCACCCGCGCGCACGACCATCGCCGCGGCCGGCCTGCCGAAGGGCGCTTGCGTCGAGATCGAATGCGTGGCCGTGGGACGCGATCTCTGATCCGCGCCTGCTCGCAGCGAACGCTCCGAACCCTCGGGAATCCCGCGTGACCCAACGCCGTCGCATCGAGATCCAGCTCACCGCCCAAGTGGCGGCCGCGGGTTGAGCGGCCAAACTGGGTCCGGCGGACCTGCGACATGCTCTTGGCTTGCTACGCCAGCCCCCGCGCGATCCGCGCGTGCTCGTCGACTCTTCCACACTCGACGACGCGGGCGTGTTCGCGCACGGGCGGGGCGAGGCTCTCGTGCAGACGGTGGACTTCTTCACGCCGATCGTCGACGACCCTTACGACTTCGGCGCGATCGCGGCGGCCAACTCATTGTCCGATGTGTACGCGATGGGCGGCCGACCGCTCACCGCGCTGGCGCTGCTGTGCGCGCCCGATCGTGCGCTCGCGCCCGAAGTGATCGCGGCCGTCCTGCAGGGCGGGCTCGACGTCATGAAGCGAGCCGGTTGCTCGGTGGTCGGCGGGCATTCGGTGCGTGACCCGGAACTCAAGTTCGGCTACGCCGTGACCGGTGTCGCCAAGCGCAGGCAATTGCTGCGGAACTCCGGCGCGCGGCCCGGCGATAGGGTCTACCTCACCAAGCCGCTCGGCACGGGCATCCTCGCGACCGCTTTGAAACAGGACAAGCTGGACGCCGCGCTCACCCGGAAGCTGAGCGCGCACATGAAGCTGTTGAACCGTGCTGCCTCGGAGGCCGCGGTGGCTGCGGGTGCGCGAGCGGCCACCGACATCACAGGTTTCGGATTCCTCGGGCACGCCTCGCAACTCGCGAGCGAATCCGGTGTGACGTTGAGACTGCGTCCGGAGACGCGCTGGTTCCTGCCGCGCGTGCTCGAACTGCTCGCCGCAGGCGTCGCGCCGGGTGGGCTGGCACGCAATCGCGAGTACTATGGCCCGCAGGTCGACGCGAGCGCGTTGCTGTTCGCGACCCTTCCGGCTCCCGCAACGCGCACCGCGGTCGCGCCAGGCGTGCTGCTCGATGCGCTCCACGATCCCCAGACCTCGGGCGGGCTGTTCGTCGCCGTGCCCGCCCGTCATGCCGCCGCATTCGAGCGCGAACTTCGCCGCCGTCGCGTCTGGCACGTGCCGGCCGGTGAGGCCGTGCGCGCCGGCAAGGTCGCCGTGGTGTTGGGGACGGCTTGAGCACTCCGTTCTGGGAACGAATGGGATCTGGTGGTCCCCGGGGACTTCAAATCCTTGTGTCGGGCACCTTCGGTGTCCGAGGTGGGTTCGATTCCCACGCGTTCCCGCCAGCTTCATGCCAGCGCCCGAGCGCGATCGTACGGGCGACCGCTGGACTTCTCGTCCTGCTCGTCGCGGTACTGGCCGCAGGGCCTGTCCGCGCCCAGTCACCTTCCGACTCGCTCCCGGCGCCACGGCTCGAGGAGGTGGGGGGCAAGCGCACGCCGGCGGTTGCGGCCAAGCCGGATTCCGCACACCGTCTGCCCTGGCACGAGCAGCCCCGCTTCGTCATGGCCCGCTCGCTCGTCATCCCGGGCTGGGGCCAGGCGCACAATCACGCCTGGTTCAAGGCTCTGGCAGTGGCCGGCATCGAGGGCTATTACGGGTCGAAGATCGTCCAGGACCAGCGGGCACTGAACCGGCTTTTCGACCAGCTCGGCCAGATCGACGCGGCCCGCCGAGCGCTCTCCCCGGACAGCCTGCGCGAGCAGGCTCGACTGGCCGACTTACGGAACGGTATCGCAACCGACTACAATGCACGGCTCGACCTGCGCCTCGGGCGGCAGTGGCTGCTCGGCGCCGCACTGGCCTATGCGCTGGTCGACGCTTACGTGGACGCGAACTTCCGTGGTTTCGATGTGGAATTCCAGAACGACCCGGCGCTGCCTGCCGGCGCCCCGCCCGTACCTACGGATCGGGGTGACCGGTCGGGCGTGCGCCTCTTCTTACGGCGGCACTTTTGAGCGACCCCAGGCTCCAGAAAATCCGTAACTTCTGCATCGTCGCGCACATCGACCACGGCAAGAGCACGCTGGCGGACCGGCTGCTCGAGATCACGCACACGCTGACGCCCCAGCAGATGAAGGCGCAGGTGCTGGACGACATGGATCTCGAACGCGAGAAGGGCATCACGATCAAGTCGCACGCCATCGCGATGGAGTACAAGTCCCAGCTGGATGGCAAGCTGTACGAGCTGAACCTCATCGACACGCCGGGTCACGTCGACTTCACCTACGAGGTGTCGCGGGCGCTGGCGGCATGCGAGGGTGCGATCCTCGTGGTCGACGCCTCGCAGGGCATCGAAGCACAGACGCTCAGCAACTACTTCCTCGCCAAGGACCAGAAGCTCGCCATCGTCGGCGCGATCAACAAGATCGACCTGCCGGCCGCACGCCCGGACGAAATCGCGCTCGAGGTCGAGCACGTCGCCGGCATTCCGGCCGAGAACGTCTGCCGCATCAGTGCCAAGACCGGGGTCGGCGTCGCGGAGCTGCTGGAACAAGTCATCCTCGATGTGCCGCCGCCGCTCGGCGATCCGGACGGGCCGTTCCGCGCGCTCATCTTCGATTCGAAATTCGATCAGTACCGTGGCGTCGTGTGCCTCGTGCGCGTCGTGGACGGCACCCTGAAGACCGGGGACAAGGTGCAGTTCGTGAGCACCGGGACCGTCCACGAGGTGACCGAGGTCGGGAAGCTGCGGCTCAAGCTCTCGCCCGAACCGGCGCTCAGCGCCGGTCAGGTCGGTTACATCGTCGCCGGCATCAAGACCGTGGCCGACGCCCGCGTTGGCGACACGCTGGCGCTCGCCGGTCAGGCGCACGCGGTCGAACGTCTGCCCGGTTTCCGTGAGACCAAGTCCATGGTGTTCTCAGGGCTCTACCCGATCGACGCCGAGCAATATGAGGACCTGAAGGAAGCGCTCGCCAAGCTGCGCTTGAACGATGCCTCGCTCGACTACGAGCCGGAGACCTCGGTGGCGCTCGGCTTCGGCTTCCGCTCGGGCTTCCTCGGCCTGCTGCACCTGGAGATCATCCAGGAACGCCTGCGCCGCGAGTTCAACATCGACTTGATCGCCACCACGCCGAGCGTGATGTATCACGTGCTGCAGACGGACGGCGAGTTGCTGAAGGTCGACAATCCGAGCGCCATGCCGGCAGTCCAGGAGATCGAGGCCATCGAGGAACCGATGGTACTGGCGCACGTCGTGACGCCGACGGATTACCTCGGCAGCATCATGAAGCTGTGCCAGGACCGCCGCGGGGTGTTCCAGGACATGGTGCACCTGGAGGAGAAGCGCGTGCGCGTCGCCTACCGGCTGCCACTCGGCGAGATCGTGCTCGATTTCTACGACCGGCTGAAGAGCGTGTCGCGCGGGTACGCCTCGCTCGACTACGAGTTCTCGGGTTACCAGGAAGCCGAGGTGGTGAAGCTCGACATCATGCTGAACGGCGAGGTCGTCGATGCACTGTCGGCCATCGTGCATCGCGACAAGGCCTACCAGTACGGCAGCTCGTTGTGCGCGAAGCTCAAGGAGCTGATCCCGCGCCAGATGTTCCAGGTCGCGATCCAGGCCTCCATCAACGGCAAGATCATCGCTCGCGAGACCATCGGTGCGCTGCGCAAGAACGTCATCGCCAAGTGTTACGGCGGTGACATCTCGCGCAAGAAGAAGCTGCTCGAGAAACAGAAGGAAGGAAAGCGCCGTATGAAGCAGGTCGGGACGGTCGAAGTGCCGCAGGAAGCGTTCCTGGCCGTGCTCAAGGTGGACCGCGGGTGATGCGCGTGGCGGACGTCGCGCGACCGGGGTACTGCCCCGGGCGCGGGTGACACGGGAGATCCATGTCGTCGATCAGAGCATCTCGTTCCAGCGCCCGTGACTACATCGAGGCCATCGCCTGGGCCGTGGTCATCACGCTGGTGCTGCGCACGTTCGTGATCCAGGCGTTCCGGATCCCGAGCGAATCCATGTGCGACACGTTGCTCGTGGGGGACTTCCTGTTCGTGAACAAACTGGAGTACGGGCCGAAGATCCCGTTCACGCACATCCGCTTGCCCGGGTTGCATGCCCCGCGGCGCGGCGAGGTCATCGTCTTCCAGTGGCCCCAGGATCCGTCCAAGGACTTCATCAAACGCTGCGTCGCCACGGGCGGGCAGACCGTGGAGGTGCTGCACAAGGAGGTCTTCGTCGATGGCGTGAAGGCTGTGGAGCCTTACGTGAAACACGAGAACTGGAGCGAGGAACCTGCCGGCTACACGCCGCGCGACAACTATGCTCCGCCCACCGTCGCGCCGGGCGAGCTGTTCATGATGGGCGACAACCGCGACAATTCGAACGATTCACGATTCTGGGGCACGGTGCCGATCGACTTGGTGAAGGGGCGCGCGCTGTTCATCTACTTCTCGACCGGTGGGCAGCAATGGTGGGACGGCCTGTTCCACATCCGCTTCGAGCGCCTGTTCAGGCGGATCCGGTGATGCTGAGCGACGGCCCCGGCGCGCGCGCGCGCGACGAGGCGCGGCTCGCGCTCTACGTGCACGTGCCGTTCTGCGCCGCACCCTGCCCGTACTGCCACTTCTCGAAGGAGCACCTGTCGAGCGCCGCGGTCGAGCGCTACGTGGCGTGCCTGGCGCGTGAGGCGGCGCTGCGTGCGCCCGCTGCCGCCGGGCAACACTTCTCCTCGGTGTTCTTCGGCGGCGGCACGCCGTCCGCGATCTCGCCGAGGCACTTCACGCGCGTCTGGCAGGTGTTGCGCGACCACTTCGAACTGGTGCCGGGGGCCGAGGTCACGCTCGAGGCGAATCCCGAGACCGTGAAGCCCGGACTCCTGGACGCGTGGGCGGCTGCAGGGGTCAACCGCTTGTCGATGGGCGCTCAGTCTTTCGTGCCGGAGGAACTGCGTTCGCTCGGACGGCTGCATGACGAACGCCGGCCCGGCGAGGCGTTCGCGCTCGCTCGCCAGCACGGTTTCCGCCGGCTCTCCCTCGACCTCATGTTCGGCTACCCCGGGCACACGAGCGCGAACTGGGCCCACACGCTCGAGGCGGCGCTCGCTCTGGATCCGGAACATGTCTCCGCCTACGGCTTCATCCCTGAAGACGGCACGCCGCTCGGGGATGCCGTGAATGGGGGTGCGGCGGCCATGGTGCCGCCCGAGCTCGAAGCCGAGCTCCATGCCCAGGCGAATGAGCGGTTCGCGCTGGCCGGCCTGGTGCCGTATGAGACCTCCAACTGGTCGCGCCCCGATGCGGAGAGCCGGCACAACCTCACCTACTGGCTGCGTCGGGACTACCTGTCGCTGGGGCCTTCGGCGCACGGTGCATGGCAGGGTGTGCGTTACGCCAACGCGCGTGCGCTGGGGGACTGGGCAGCGCGCCTCGAGCGTGGCGAGGACCCGGCCACGGAGCTCGAGCATGACAGCCCCACGTCACGCGCCGACGAGACCATCATGCTGGCGCTGCGCCTGGCGAGCGGGCTTGACTTGCGCGATCTGGATGCCACCGAGCGCCACTCACTCGAATCGCGCTATGGGGCCGCGCTGGCCGCCGGTGTCGAACACGGCCGGCTCGTCCAGCAGGGGCACCGCTTCGCCATTCCCGCCACCCAGCGCTTCGTGGCCGACGACACCATTGCGTGGCTCGCCGTCCGGGCCCGCCCGCTCGAATCCGTGGAGGTTGCTGCTTGAGCCGTTCCTCGAGAAGTACCGCGAAGCCGGCAGCCCCCGTGCGCTCGGCGTTGCGCGAGAATGTCGAATCGCTGGCATGGGCCGTGGTCCTCATGCTGATCGTGCGCGTGTTCCTGATCCAGGCGTTCCGCATCCCTTCGGAGTCGATGCGCGATACGCTGCTCGTCGGTGACTTCCTGTTCGTCACCAAACTCGACTACGGCGCCAAGCTGCCGTTCACGCACATTCGACTGCCCGGTTTCCGGCATCCGAAGACCGGCGACGTCATCGTGTTCCAGTACCCGCTCGATCCCGCCACCGACTTCATCAAGCGCTGCATGGCGACGGGCGGCCAGAGGGTCGAGGTGAGCCACAAGCAGGTGATCGTCGACGGGAAGGTGCTGGTCGAGCCTTACGTCCGGCACACCGATCCGCAGGAGGAGCCCGCCTCGGTCTCACCGCGCGACAATCGCGCCCTCCAGCGGGTCCCGCCGGACATGCTGTTCATGATGGGCGACAACCGCGAGAACTCGCTCGATGGACGCTTCTGGGGCATGGTGCCCACGGACTACGTCAAGGGGCGGGCGCTGTTCCTGTACTTCTCGACCGGCTCCAAGAGCTGGTGGGACATGCCGTTCTACATCCGCTGGAACCGGCTGTTCCGACCCATCCACTGACCCTGCGCGGGCGCGAGACCGGGCGTTTGACTTGGCACCGGCACGCGTGAGTGAATTCGTCCCCATGCCCTCTGCCGTGATCCCCGGGCGGCTGTCCGCCGCCGACCCCAACCTGACCGAGCGCCAGCAGCGCGTCTTCGCGCGGCTCGTGGCGATGCACCGCCGTGACGCACGAGCGGTGAGCTCGGATCGTCTCGCGCGCGCCGCGGACGTGCGCCAGTCGGGCGCGAGCCTGCGTGGCACGCTTGCGGAACTCGAGGCACTGGGGCTGCTCGAACGCGCGCACGCTGCGGCTGGTCGCGTGCCGAGTGCGACCGGCTGGGCGTACTTCGTGCGAGCGGTACTCGAGCCCGCGAACCTGCCGGCCGAGGTCGAGGATGCGATCGCCGAGCGGCTCGCCGAGTCGCGGCACGATGTCGAACGATTGCTGCAAGAGGCCTCGCGGCTGCTGGCGACGTTCTCGCACCAGCTCGGCCTCGCGTTGGCGGCATCGCTCGATGGCGAACCACTCGCCTCGCTCGATCTCGAACCGCTGGCGCCGAGCCGCGTCATGCTCGTGCTCGGACTCGCCGGGCAGCGCTCGCGCACGCTGGTGCTCGAACTCGATACGCCGCTCGATCCGAGTGACCTGCGCGAAGTGAACCTCGTGCTGCGTGAACACCTGCTCGGCGGGTCGTTGGGTTCCGCGCGCACCCGGCTCGCGTCGGATCCCGAACTGGCCAGCCACAGCGCCGTGCGGATCGTCGCCCGGGCCGCCACTGTCAGCTGGGGGCGCTCGGTCGAGACACCGCTGCTGACCGCTGGCGTCTCGCACATGGTGGGGCAGCCCGAGTTCGCGGATGCCGCTCAACTCGGGCCGGTCCTGCGCGCACTCGAATCCGGAAGCGCGTTCGAGCGTCTGATGGTGAGCGGCCCGCAGGGCCACGCCGGTGTCCAGGTGGGAGTCGGTCCCGCCCATGCGCTCGCCACGCTCAGCCTGGTCAGCTATCCGCTGCCGGGTGCCGTGCCGGGGGCCGTGGGTGTGCTGGGTCCGATGCGCATGGACTACGCCACGACGATCGCGCTGGTCGACCTGGTGGGCTCGCGCGTCTCCGACCTGCTGACGGCGTGACCCGACCTGATGCCGACGGGACGCGCACCTGGCGCAGCCGTCTCCTCCGAAGGATGTCGAACATGACCGATGATATTCGCGACGCTGCCCGGCAGGCGCTGGGCAGTGACGGCGCTCATACGAAAGCGGAGGATTCCCCGGTGAAGAACGCCCCCGAAACGAGCGAGTCCGCGGAGACGCTGGAGACGTTCCGGCC
>JANNWR010000167.1:0-2003 GCA_031408715.1 bacterium | reverse complement strand
GCCAGTGCTACCGCATGCGCCAACTGGTACGCGGCCGCGAGGTCTCGGCGAAACACCGCCCGTTGGTGATCGACCAGCGCCTGATCGAGTGGCTGGAGTAGGCGCCGTTGAAGCGTCCGGGCTATTGAGTCGGCAACGTTGAAGATGTAGGAAAAGCCCGTTTGGGAATGAATGGAAGGCGCTCCGGGTAGGCGAGCGAGGGAATCCGGACGTCCGAACCGTGTCGCGGTCTCTCGTTGGAGCCCGGCCCGCCGAATCGGGCGCCTCCCGCGAGCCCCCGTTAGGCGGCGTAGCCGTGTTTGGCGAGCTTTTCAATGTTGTGGACCAAACAGAAGAGCTTCCATTGTCCATCGACTTTGGTCCGCCCGCGCAATGTGAAGTGATCCAGGCCCTTGTTGGCGCGGATATTCGCAAAGACGGGCTCCACGGTCGCGAAGCGCCGCCCGTACTGGGCCCGTCCCCCCGCCGTGTCGATCCGCGCTTTCATGCGCGCGGTGTGGGTCTCGAGCCGGGGCCCCGCACGCCCGCGGAAAAAGGCGACCTGCCGCGTGACCGTGCGGTCGGGGGTGCGCAAGCACTGCGTGCGGAGCGCGCACGGCGCGCAGTCGGCGGGCGCACCGCGGAAATGGTCGGCGATGAAACCGTTGGTCACCACGTCGCGGCCGGTTGGTTTGAGCGATTTGCCCGCCGGACACACACAGGTGTGCGCCGCGGCATTGTGCGTGAAGTCGCCGGGCGAAAACGGTGAGGGCGTGGTCGCTTTCGGCGATTTGTCATGCAGCGGATCGGGAGCCGCCTGGTGGCGCTCCTGCGTCGCAAAGCGGGCGTCGCGGCGTCGCATGGCTCCATCCGCGATCAGGGCGGTGATGTCGAGCGTGGCGAGCTGCGCCAGGTTCGCCTCACTATGATACCCGGCGTCCGCCGTGATCAGCGACGCGGGCGTCCGCAGCGGTGCCAGCGCCGTCACCACCGGGAGGAGCAGCGCCTGCTCGGAGCCCGTGCCATGGGCCTGCGCCTCACAAATGATCTGATGCTTGTCATCGACGGCGGCCACGCCCGTGTACCCTTGGATCACGCCCTTGCTCGTCGCCATCTTCGCACTCTCATTATCCGTCCGATTGCTTTTCACGATCGCGCGCTTGGCTCCCCGCCGGTCCTCCGGATGTGCGGCGAGCCACTCGCGGATCTGTCTGGCATCCTGTTCTAAGCGCGTGATGCGGGCCTCCGCCTTGGCCGCGAGGTCCGGCTCCACCGGCAACGCGTCGGTCGCGCGATGCCGCGCGAGCATTGTGGCCGCCGCCGCTTCGAGCTTGCTCGCCTGCGCGGCGAACCCGGCCCGCGTGCCACTTCGCCGCTTGGAGGCGTGACTCGGGAGCTTCACGCCATCGATCGCAAACATCTCGCGCCCGATCAGCCCCTGCTGATCACACACCGCGAGCACCGCGGCGAACACCCGCGCGATATCGACTTCGAGCGTGCTCACGAACTGGGCAATCGTGGTGAAGTGCGGTGTCTGCAGGCCGCAGAGTGCCATAAAGGTCACGTGCTCCGCACACGCGCGGGCAATCGCGCGGCTACTCACGATCCCGCGCGAATAGGCGAAGAGCACGACTTGCAGCAGCGTGGCGGGCGCATAGGCGGGTGCCCCGGTCGTGTCATTACGGAAGCGCGCATCGAAGTGCGACAAGTCGAGCGTGCGCGTGAGCAGGTGATGCATCGCGTGCTCGAAGGTCCCGGGCAGCAACTGGCGCTCGAGGTCGACGGCGAGGAACTGCGGGTTCGTATTAACGGACTTGTAGCGGGCCATGGCAGCGTCTCGACGGGAGAGTTGCGGCGCGCTACGTTCGACGCGCGCCGCTTACCCCCAACCTCTGCAATGTTCCTGCCGCGTTGGGCCCTACGGTGGCTTTTCCTACATCTTCGTTAGTGCGTCGTCTCGGCCTTCGTCTCGCCGGCGGCCCCCTCACGGCTCGCGAACTTGCCGTTCGTCCACTTGACGATGC
>JANNWR010000166.1:0-6671 GCA_031408715.1 bacterium | reverse complement strand
GCCGAACGGCCGGTCGCTCGAGAGCGCCGGCCGTTCGTGTCATCCATTCACCGTGTCACCGCGCGGTCGCGGTGCTGCGGGTTCAACCAATCACGAGCACCCCATCGAGCTGCCGCAGTTCAGGCACCGGTAGCAGGTGCCGTTGCGGATCGTGATGTGCCCGCAGCTGTCGCACGCCGGAGCGTCGCCGAGCAGCTTCTTGTTTTGCACCATGATGCTCGCCATGCCGGCATCGTCGGCCTCGCTGACGCGCGAGGACGACAGCATGACCGGCCGTGCCGGGGAGATGCCCGGCATGGAGCCCGAGCCCGTACCGCCCGGCGTGTTGCGGTGCTCCTTGCCGACCGGGACATCGCTGGCGTGCGGACGGCGCACCAACTGGCCCTGCGGAGCTTCGTCGATGACGTGCGCCAGGTCGGTGCGGTTCAGGTACTCGTAGCCGAGCACGCGGAACACGTAGTCGATCACACTCGTGGACACCTTGATGTTGTCGTGTCCCTCGACGCGGCCGTGTGGCTCGAAGCGCGTGAAGCAGAACTGGTCGACCAGGTCTTCCAGCGGGACGCCGTACTGCAGGCCCATGCTCACGGCGATGGCGAAGCAGTTCATCATGCTGCGGAACGCCGCGCCTTCTTTGTGCATGTCGATGAAGATCTCGCCCAGCACGCCGTCTTCGTACTCACCCGTGCGCAGGAACACCTTGTGCCCCGCGATGCGCGCTTCCTGCGTGAAGCCGTGACGACGGCGTGGAAGGCGGCGCCGGTGCAGCTTTGCCGGACCGGAGTCGGCGGCGTCGGCGACGGCGGGTGCGGGTTCGACCTTCTTCTTCTTGGTGCCCGAGGCCAGCGGCTGCGACAGCTTGCAGCCGTCGCGGTACAGCGCCACGGCCTTCAAGCCCAGCTTCCACGACTCGAGGTAGATCTGCTCGACGTCCTCGACCTTGGCTTCGTTGGGCAGGTTGACCGTCTTGCTGATCGCTCCCGAGATGAACGGCTGCGCGGCACTCATCATGCGCACGTGGCCCATGGGACGGATGAAGCGCGTGCCGGTCGCACCGCAGCGGTTCGCACAGTCGAACACCGCCAAGTGCTCGTTCTTGAGGCCCGGTGCGCCTTCGACCGTCTGCGTGCCGCACACGTACAGGTTGGCTTCCTCGATCTGCGCGTCCGTATACCCGAGAAACGGCAGCACGCTGAAGCCCGGCTTCTCGCGCTCGGCCATGGTCACGCCCAGGCGCGTCAGCGTCTCGTCCGTGATCATGCCGCGGCCGAACGCCTGACGGATGTCGAGCACGTTCGGCAGCGACTTCTCGATCGAGGCCAGTTCCTTCTCGGTGAAGCCCTTCAGCGTCAGCGACGAATCGTTGATGTGCGGTGCACCCTGCAGCGTGCCGTAGCCGACGGCAAAATGGACGATGCGGTCGATCTCCTGGGCGTCGTAACCCAGGCGCTGGAGCGCGAGCGGCACCGACTGATTGACGATCTTGAAGTAACCACCACCCGCGAGCTTCTTGAACTTGACGAGCGCGAAGTCCGGCTCGACACCCGTGGTGTCGCAATCCATGAGCAGGCCGATCGTGCCTGTGGGCGCCAGTACCGTGGCCTGCGAGTTGCGGTAGCCGTGCAGGCCGCCGTACGCCACGGCGCGGTCCCACGCGTCGACGGCGGCGTTGCGCATGTCGCGCGGTGCCAGCGCCGGATCGATGGCGCGTGCCGCTTCGCGATGCAGTTTCATGACACCGAGCATGCTGTCACGGTTCGGCGCGAAGCCCTTGAACGTGCCCTTGCTGGCGGCCATCTCGGCCGACAACGCATACGCTTCGCCTGTCATGATGGCGGTGATGCAGCCCGCGTAGGTGCGCGCCGCGTCACTGTCGTAGGGCAGGCCTTCGACCATGAGCAGCGTGCCGAGGTTGGCGTAGCCCAAGCCGAGCGGACGATAGTCCTCGGAGTTCCGCGCGATGCGTTCGGTCGGGTACGACGCGAACGACACCGCGATCTCCTGCGCCAGGAAGAACATGCGGTTGGCGTGCTTGTAGCCTTCGACCTCGAACGAACCGTCGTCGCGGCGGAACTTCATGAGGTTGATCGACGCCAGGTTGCAGGCAGTGTCGTCCAGGAAGAGAAATTCGCTGCAAGGATTGCTGGCGTGGATCTTGTCGGTGCTCTTGCAGGTGTGCCACTTCTGGATGGTGTCGTCGTACTGCACGCCGGGATCCGCGCACGTCCACGCGGCGTCGGCGACTTCGCGCCACAGCTTGCGCGCGTTGTGCGTCTCGAACACCTCACCCGTCGTGCGGAAGGTGGTGTCCCACGTGCCGTCGGCTTCGACCGCCTGCAGGAACTTGTCCGGCACGCGGATCGAGTTGTTGGAGTTCTGGCCCGAGACCGTGGCGTAGGCCTCGCCGTTGAAATCCGACGAGTAGCCGCCGGCGACGAGGGCGGCGACCTTGCGCTCCTCGCGCACCTTCCAGTGCACGAAGTCGAGGATCTCCGGGTGGTCCATGTCGAGCACGACCATCTTGGCCGCGCGCCGCGTGGTGCCGCCCGACTTGGTCGCGCCGGCGCCGCGGTCGAGCACTTCGAGGAAGCTCATGAGCCCCGACGACGTGCCGCCGCCCGACAGCTTCTCCATGCGGCCGCGCAGCTTGGAGAAGTTGGTGCCCGTGCCCGAGCCGTACTTGAAGACGCGGGCTTCGTTCTTGACCAAGTCGAAAATCGACATGAGGTCGTCGGTGACCGACTGGATGAAGCAGGCCGAAACCTGAGGACGCGAGTACGAGTCCGTGGTCATGTGCACCGTGTCGGTGGCGAGGTCGACCGCGAAGCTGCCGCCCGAGCCGACGATGCCGTACTCGTGGAACAGACCGCAGTTGAACCACACCGGCGAGTTGAACGCGCCGATCTGGTGCACGAGCATGTACGACAGCTCGGCCTCGAACGTCTCGGCGTCATCGGGCGTGGCGAAGTAGCCGCCCTGGGCTTCGCCGCTCACGCGCAGCGTGTGCGCGAGACGGCGCACGACCTGACGCACGCTGGTCTCGTGACCCGGCGTGCCGGGCACGCCGGCCTTGCGGAAGTACTTGCTGACGACGATGTCGGTGGCGAGCTGCGACCACTCCGCCGGGACCTCGATGTCCTCCATGGCGAATACCGTGGAGCCATCCGGGTTCGCGATGACGGTGCGGCGTTTCTCCCACTTCACCTCTTCGAACGGATCGCGGCCCTTCTGTGTGTAACGACGGGCGACGTGAACGCCGGCCTGGGTGGGCGTGTTGCTCGGGGAGATGTTGCTCTCTGGGGAAAGCGTCTGCGGGGAAAGCGTCTGCGACATAGGGGACCTCCCTGGTCCTCGAAGCGTAGGGGTGAAGCCCAGCTTCTGTGCGGTGCATCCTGCCGGGACGGCTTCCGGGAAAGACAGCGCCTCACGTGAGGCCGACCCGGCTGGACACGATGGAACGGGGGATTTGGTTTTCGCGTGATGGAAAACCCGCCTCGGGCGAGTAGTCAGCCTGCCTCAGCGGGGGAGTTGGGTTATCCCACCTCGGAGCCTCATGCCACAAGAGAAAAATTCTCCGCGCTGCGAGCGGGAATCTTTCCTGTAGACAAGTGGCGGGCGCGCGCAGCGCGGGCGCAACACATGTCACGCGCGAGTCACGTTGTGCGCTAGCGGCGACGCGACTCCCACGGACCCCAGATCGCGAATGTCATGCCGGGTTCCTGCACGTTCACGAACAAAGTTCGGCCGTCCGGAGCGAAGCACGCGCCCGCGAGTTCGCGCTTGCTCGGATGCGCGTTGCGTGCGATGCGGTAACACTTTCCGCGTTCGGTCACACCCACCAGGAAGTTCTCGCGCTGAGCGAGATTGTCTTCGCAGATGATCAAGTCGCCGAACGGTGCGACGCAGATGTTATCGGGGCCATCGAGCACCGAAGCGTCATCTGGTTCCACCAACAACGTGAGGCGATGGTGCCGCAGATCGAGCCGGAACACCTGCCCGAGCTTCTGCGCGCCACCACTCGTGCAGCAAAAATAAACGCTGCCGTCGGCGTAAGCGATGCCTTCTGTGCGTGAGAACGCCGCCGCACCGAGCGCGAAACCCTGTGCGCGCGTGGAACTTGTCGCCGCCATCTCCATCGTCGGCGCGCTGTGCGGATGCATCATGTCCATGGCCGGGTCCACTTCGGGGATGCGGACCCAGTCCACCTTCGCGGACCTGCCGAGCTTCATCGTGACGCGACCGAGCTGATTGCTCGTGACCAAGTGCGGCACGCGTGGCACACGCAGCGCTTCGAGCACACCACCGCGCGCGTAATCTCCGTGACGAAGGTCGCTTGGCCGCTTGCCGCCATCGAGCGCCGCGGGCCGATAGCGATACAGCAGACCGTCGTCGCGATCCTCCGTGAGATAGGCGTAGCCGGTCTCGGGGTCCACCGCGACGGCCTCGTGACGGAAGCGGCCCATCGACACGATCGGAATTGGTTCCGACAGATCTTGCGCTAACGCATCCACTTCGAACACGTAACCGTGCCGCCGATCGACGCCGGGATCGAAGTCGGCGTTCTCCGGGTGCTTCGCTCCGGGGATGTAAGTCGTCTCCTCGGCGCTGAGCCACGTGTTCCACGGCGTTCTGCCACCGGCGCAATTGCGCAACGTGCCCGACAGGCTCGGTAACGATTTCACCAGATCGCGCTCGGCATCGACCCACAATGTGGTCGTGCCGCCGCCCGTGCGCGCGTCATACGGGCGCTGGCGTGCGGCATCGACCATCGGGCGGTCGCCGAGGTTCAACTCATGATTGCGCACCAGGATCGTCATGCCGCCGGGGCCCGCGAACGCGGCCATGCCGTCGTGCAGGCCGGGTGTGGCGTCGCCATTCGAGAGCCGCGAGGCGAAGCGCTCGCGGTTCTCATCCGGACCGCGCTGTGCCTCGGTGAGCCCGGGCGACAGCATGCGGTACTGGAAGCCGGCGGGCAGGTCGAGCAGGCCCGCCGGGTCGGGCTGGAGCGCGCCGTAACCCTCAGCGAGCACGCGCGGTCCGCGCGCGATGGCCGCGAGCGCGCGCGGAACGCCAGGGGGCGCGATCAAGCCCGAGGCGCCGAGCAGCGATGCGCGGAGGAATCCGCGGCGGGACCAAGTCATGCGCACGAGCATCGGGCTTGTGGCGTGAGCGGCGCAAATGCGCCGAAGCGGGAGCGTCGCGCTTGGGCAGCATCCCTCGTGAGCCCGCGGGCAAGCGGCTTTGGCAGTCCTCGAGCCCGTGAGCGATGCCAGGCTATGGCGTGGGCTGCACTATACGCTTGAGGATGATCAGGTTCTGGTCGCCCGAGACCGAATCGCCTTTGGCGATGATCTGGTAGGCGGCCATGGCGGATGTTCTCTCCGCCTCGCTCCGGAACGGCGCGCCCGTTCCCGCAAGTGCGATCCCTCGCGACAACAAGCTGGCGCGCACCAGCAGCCAGTCGGGACGCTGGTCGCGCAGCACGTCGGCGTACCAGCCCGCACCGGCCGCGCGCCGGGTGGTGACCGCAGGTGCGACCAGCCCCACCTCGTCGATAAAACGCTGCTCGCGAGCGTGCCAGCCGATGATCCCGAGTGGCTCCAGCAGGACGGTGGCCCCGGGAGCGACATTCTGGGCGAGGAAGTCGCCGGCGCCGCTGAACAGTCCCTGCTCGGAGAGCGAGCGGTTGATATAAAGGTAGGGCTGGTAGATCCACGCGCCGAGCAATGCGAGCGTGCCTGCGGCGTAGAGCCAGCGACCGGTGGCGATCCGCGGCAGTCCGCAGGCCACCAGGAGCATCCACGCGAACAACGGCGTGGCGAGATACCAGAAGAAGTAGCTCGCCCCGACCGCGATGTAGGACAGCCACACCGCGCCGGCCGCCAGCACCGTGCCCGCGAGTGCCCGCCGGCGCTCCTTCCACAGGAAGAACGCGCCCGCCAGGGCCGCCGGTGAGGCGATGAGCGAGTACATGACCATGTTGGCACCCTCAGACGTGACCCCGAGCCGGTTGGACAGGGACATCGGCAGGGTCCAGTCCCACCAGGCCATGGAATGGAGCGGGCCCGGCGCGCCGTAGGTCACCGCCTTGGCCCGCACGCTGTGCGGGATGGGCGAACCATAATAAAGAGTGAGTGCTCCCAGAACGGCGACCACCAAGCCGAGTGCCACCCAGCGATCGCGGCGCGACGCCCACCACGTGAGCGCGCCGGCGGCCAGCAGACCTTCGGGACGGAACACCGCCAGTAGCCCAAGCGCCACGCCGGCGGCGGAGTGCTTGCGGTCGATGAGCCATGCGCTGAGCGCCAGCAGCGCGATGAACGCACTCATCTCGAGCCCGGTCATGCTGAGTGCCGCGCAGTAGGGCCACAGCGCGAACATGAGCCCGAAACACCAAGCACTGGTGCGCGACGCGTGGCGCTCGAGCAGCGAACTTGCCGCGAACAGCGTGACGACATCGGCGAGCACGAGCGAGACGCGCGACCACAGTGCCGGGTCCTGCCCGAGCCCGAGTCCCAGAGCGAGCCATGTCATCCAGGGTGCCGAGGTGAATCCATAGACATGTTCGCCAGGGTTGAACACCGCACCAGCGCCATGCGCCAGGTTCCACGCATAGCGAAACGTGATGTAGGCGTCCTCGGCGGCGTACGGCATGCGTGACGACATCCACA
>JANNWR010000165.1:0-19163 GCA_031408715.1 bacterium | reverse complement strand
CACCCAGCCGTGCGTGGCGACTTGCGTGTACGGCGCGCAGTGCTCGGCGCCGACACCCACCATGAGCGACGAGTTGAACCAGCCGCGGTGCTGGTCGGGACCCTCGAAGTACAGCACTTCCGCCTTGCCGGCACGCGCCGCGTCCCACACCGAGCGCAACTCGGGGTGCTGGACCTGGATGGCGCGATGCGTGCTGCCGGAGTCGAACCAGACGTCGAGCACGTCTTCTTCCTTGCGGAAGGGCCCGGTGCTGCCGCACGAGTCACAGGTGAAGCCCGGCGGAAGAAAGTCCTCGACCGGCTGTTCGTACCAGATGTCGGAGTCGCTGGCGCGCACGAGTTCGGCTGTCTGCTTCATGATGCGTGCGTCGAGCGACGGTACGCCGCACTGCTCGCAGTACACGGCCGGGATGCCCACGCCCCAGCTGCGCTGGCGGGACAGACACCAATCCGGGCGGCTCTTCACCGCCTCGCGGATGCGATTGCGCGAGCTGTCCGGATCCCACTTCACCGACTTCTCCACCGCTTCCACACAGCGCTCGCGATGGCCGTCGTGGTCGACGATGAAGAACCACTGGTCGGTGGCGCGGAAGATGACGGGTTTGTGGCAGCGCCAGCAGTGCGGGTAGCTGTGCGTGAACTTCCACGAGTGCAGCAGCACGCCCTGCTCGCCGAGCCAGCGGATGATGTCGTCATTCACGTCGAGCACGCTGCGGCCCGCGAAGTGCGGGACTTCCGGCGTGAAGCGCCCGCCCTCGTCGACCGGGCAGTTCATGCCGAGCCCGCTGCGCGCACCGACTTGGAAGTCCTCCGTGCCATGTCCCGGTGCGGTGTGCACGATGCCGGTGCCGTCCTCCATGCTCACGAATGGCGAGCCATCGACCATGCGCGAGTCATTGCCGAATGGCGCGCGGAAGATCGCGCCCACCAAGTCGGCGCCGCGCACGGTGCCAAGCGTCTCGGCGGTGGTGCCCATGCGCTCGGCGAACGGTGCGAGCCGTGCAGCGGCCACCACGACGACCTGACCGCTGAGCCGCGCCACGACGTATTCGGCCTTGGGATCGACCATGAGCCCCAGGTTCGCGGGCAGCGTCCACGGGGTCGTGGTCCATGCCACCGCACTGGCTTCGGGCCACGCCGCGAGTGCGCCCGCCGCGGCGTCCTTCACCAGCGGGAAGCGCACGAACAAGCTCGGGGAGGGCACGTCGGCGTACTCGATCTCGGCCATGGCGAGCGCGGTGCGATCGGTCGGGCACCAGTGGATCGCGCGCTTGCCACGCTGGATGAAGCCACGGTCGTTGAGCTTCGACAACGTCTCGAGGATCTCGGCCTCGAACTCCGGCGCCATGGTGAGGTAGGGCCGGTACCAGTCCCCCCAGCCGCCCAGCCGGATGAACTCGTCGCGCTGGATGTCGATCCATTTCTTGGCGTACTCGCGGCACGCCTTGCGCAGTTCGAGCCGCGTCGGCTTGATCTTCTTCTCGGCGAACTCCTTGTTCACCTGCGTCTCGATGGGCATGCCGTGGTTGTCCCAGCCCGGAACGTAAGGTGCATCGAAACCCTGCAGCGATGCCTGCCGGACTGCGGCGTCCTTCCAGATCTTGTTGGCGGCGGTGCCCATATGGATGTGGTTGTTCGAATACGGCGGGCCATCGTGCAGGAGCCACACGGGCCGGCCGCGCCGAGCTGCACGCAATGCCGCATACGAGCCCGCTGCCGTCCAGGCCGCGAGCCGGTCGGGCTCACGCTTGGCGAGTTCGGCCTTCATGGGGAACGCGGTCTCGGGCATGTTCAGCGTGTCGCGGTATCCGGGCTTCTTCGCCTGCTCGGCCTTGGGATGCTCTGCCCTGGGATGCTCTGCCATATACTCCTCCGTGCGACCGTGGGGTGCGGAAAAAAGACGACGCCCCGGCGGGAGAGAGCAGCACGCACGGGGCGTGGCGTTCCCTTCCACCGGGGCGACGGGCCGTCGCGATCCCACCCGGATTCACGTGCGCCCTCGCGGGCACACGCCTCGACGAGCACGAGGCTCGGTCCCGGGTCTACGGCGCCGCATGCGGCGCTTCTTCCGGGTTCGGGTCACGTTCGCGCGCCTGCGAGAGCGCCACACGCGTGACTCGGGGGTGATGTTCGCCTCACCCAGTGGGCCGCCGGGCTCTCACCGTCCCCGGCTCGCTCATGGCACTCGGTGCGCGACTGGTCCCCGCCGCGCGCGGTCAAGACCGCAGCACGACGCGCAGGACATTGCCACCCGCGCCCGACGAGCGTCAAGCGTGCAGCCGGACTAGGGCGATCCGTGCACACTCGAATCGTGTGCGGCTGGCGTGAGCTTGGGCACGCTGTCGGGTGCGACGTGAGCGGGCTTGGTGGGTCGCGACGCAGGGGTGGGCTCGAGCTTGCCACGCGAGGTCGTGCGGCGGGATGCCGTTCGGGCAGGCTTGGGCGGGTCGGGCTGCGGCCCCCCCAACTCAGCCAGCAACAACACGGCCTCCGTGACGCTCGGGCGTCCCTCGCGTCCCGCGAGCGCGGCCAAGTGCGCAGCGGGGTTCGGCGTGCCGAGTCGCTGTTCGCACATTCGCCGGTGCGCCGCTCGGCGGAACGGGGCGGGTCCCGAGCGCACGCCATGGGATCGGGCACGCCCGAGATCGCGCGCGACTTCCGTCCAGGTCGCGGGAGCGCCGGGCGATCCATCCCTCGCTTCGGACGGCAAGACCCCCGACGATGCGAGTGCGCGCTGCAGTGCCCCGGGTTCGAGCGCGGGATCGAGGACCGGCCCGCGGACCGCCGCCGCGAGCATGCGCCACCAGTTCTCGCGCGTCAGGGCATCCTCGGTGCGCGCACCGCTCGACAGCAATCCGGCGTATTCGGCCCACTCGAGATAGGCGTCCACGCCGGTCGTGTCCCCTCGGTGCACGGGCAGGCGCTCGTGCACGTACGCGAGCGGGTCCTCGACACTTGTGAGTTCCCAACGCTGCTCGAGATCATCCGCCCGGCGGATCTCGAAGTGCAGGTGGGGGGTCGTGACGCGTCCGGTCGCGCCGACGCGCGCGATGATCTGGCCGGCATGCACGCGCTGGCCGGCGCGCACGCGCAGGGACGCCAGCCGCAAGTGAGCGTAGGCCGAGTAGACGAGCGCTCCCTCCGCGAGCCGGTGCGCGAGCACGATGTGCGAGCCATAGCCGCCATACTCCCCATGGTCGGCGGCGCGCACCACCAGACCCGCGGCCGCGGCGCGCACGGGACTGCCCGCGAGCCCGCTGCCCAGGTCGGCGCCCTCATGCGTGATGTGACCGCCTTCGAACTCGAGGCCGCGCAGTACGAAGAACGTTCCGGGCTCGAGTGGGCGTTCATGCGAGATGGCGTAGGCGTCCCCGACCGGCAGGCGCCAGGCACCGGCCGGCGGCCACTGGTCGCGAGCGCGATCCTCGAGTGGGAGCAGGCCACCCAGGACGAGCGATGCCGCCAGCAACACCGCCGGCAGGCCGACGATCAGCGCAACACCACGACGCGGCCGTGGACGTCACGTCCACGCACGCGTGCGAAGTACAGGCCGCTCGCCAGTCCGCGCGTCGCTGCACGCGTGATGCGTGCACGCCCGTCGCCGGAGGTGGTGGCTTCCGCCACCCGGCGGCCCGCAGCGTCGAACAACTCGAGCACATCTCCTGCGGACAGCCTGGCGCCTGCGCACACGAGCATGTCTCCGGCGCGCAGCGGGTTCGGTCCCAGAGTCAGGCCGGGAACGACACCCGCGGGGGGCGCACTCGTGACGGCTTCGCCGTCCAGACTCCGTTCACGCTGGCGCAGGCTGGTGGTGCTGCCATCGGAGCCGGTCCACAGCACGGTGACGTTCCCCCACGAGGTCGGGAGTAACTCGACAGAAGTGGTGTTGAGGTCGGTGTCATCCGAGATCTCGGTGCCGCGATGATCCCAACCGATGTCCGGGCGCCAGTGCTTGTACAGCACGCGCTGGCCGGCGTCGAACCTGCGCTCGTAGGCGAGATGCACGCCGCCCAGTGGATCGAGCGCCAGCGTGGGGTTCTGCTGGCCACTGCCGAGGGCCTCGATCGTGGTGTCCCGTTGGCTCGGTCGGCCGGCGGGCTGGCGCCTTTGGTAGTGCAACTCGTCACCGCCGCCGGTCGCGACCTGCCAGACCGAGTGCAGCACGCCTCCGCTGTCGACGACTGCGCTCACACTGGGTTGCGAGTAGGCCGAGGCGGGCGCCAGTCGGAACGGCTTCGACAGTCCGCTGTCGGGATGGAAGCGGCAGGCCATGATCGTCCGCAACCCGAGGCCGCCGTTCGGCCAGACCACATAGGCATGTCCGTCGCCGGCCGCGGTGACGGTCGGCGCGGACGGCAGGTCGGATGGTGTGGTGACCGTACGCGGCTGGCCGTACGGCGCGGCGTAGAGGAACTGCATGAAGCGCAGGCTCGGCAGTCCCTCCAACAGCTCGAGCCAGGTCAGATAGACCCGGCCTCGAGCGTCGGCTGCAATGGCAGGCGCATAGCAGCCCTCGGTCGAGCGGGTCAGCACGGACACCGGGAGCCAGCGTCCTCGGATGCGGGCACGGTAGGCGATCTGGCTCACCGCGCCGGTCACGTCGGTCCATGCGAGTGCCAGGTCGTCGTTGCCGATCCCGGCGGTGCCCGCCGGGTTCCCGAGCCAGGCGAGAGTCGCATCGACGGCCTCGCCCACGCCGCCATCGACTGTGATCGAGGATTGCCAATCCTGACGCCAGCCGCGCTCGCGCAACACCACGGCGGCGCGGTTGCCCCGAAGCTCACAACTCACCCGCCAGGCACGGCCATCGGGCGCGATCGCGGAGCGGCGCCCGGCGTTGGACTCGGGTAGCGCCGTGGTTCCCGGCGCGAGCAGCGCAGGAACCGCCCAACCCGCCGCGCGCACGCGGACGCGCAGGCGGACATCACGGCCGACGGGCGTGATCTGCTCGAGTGCGATGTTGGTCGGAGCGCCCTGGAAGGTCCGCGTCGAGGGGACCGTGAAGTCGTCGATGCGCTTGCGGCCGCGCAGCCCGGGGAACGGATCGCTGGCGTCGCCCCGGTTCGCTCCGCTCACGAGGTCGAACTGTCCGTCCGCCTCGAGCACGCGCAAGCCCGGGGTCGGGCCCGTGTTGATGCGATTGCCCGACAGCTTGGCGCCGACGACCGCTTCGTCCACCTGCGTGATGATCAACCCCTCGGACAGGAGTTTGCGGTCGAAGCCCTCGCGGACCCGGTTCTCGATCAAGTAGTGCTCGGATGACGCCTCGCCCTGGAACCACACCTCGAGCACGGGCGCACCGTCGATGATCGGGGGCAGCACGAGCGTGGTGTCCTGCGTGGGCCGGAAGCGGTCCGCCCAGCCGAGCCATATGCTGCACCAAGCGCCGAGGTGGGCGGGCGACTCGGGCGAGCGCCCATCGCCCCCGAACGCACCCGTCGACATCAGCGACCACAGCCCAGGTCCTGAGTTCGCGGCACCACCCAGAGACGACGTGTCGTAGAGGTCGGGCAGTCCGAGGGTGTGCCCGAACTCGTGGCAGAACACACCGATCTCGGAGTGCTGCCCTGGACGGAAACTCGAGAGTTCCGGCAGGATCGTGAACCGGTCGAGCAGGACGCGCTGGGTGAGGGAGCCGCGCATCAGGTCGTTGGACTCGAGCGGGGAGGCGTTGCTCCATCCTCCGGTGGCGCGCGAAGTGATCGACCACAGGTCGCGGCGGCTGGTCGTGTTCTCTCCACCAGGTCCGGCGTGTACGATCCACAGCATGTCGACATAGCCGTCGTTGTCGAGATCGAAACGGGAGAAGTCGACCGTGGCGTCACAGGCGTTGATGGCGTCCCGGAACAGTCCATACGAGTTGTTCGGAGTACCCAGCGCGTCCACGCCCCACGCGTCGTAAGCGTAGTAGTTGCGCTCATGGGGCACGGTCAGGGTGGCGACCACTTCGCCCTGGATCTCGATGCGGCCACCCGAGACCCAGCGGTAATACTGCGTCATCGAGCCGGTCGGTACCGCACCGGTGGTGTCGAACAACTCCCTCTCGATCGTGGTGCGCGGGAACACCAGCGCGCTGTCGGTGTAAGCCACTCGGATGATCGGGATGCGCCAGACCCTGGGGGCAGCACTGGTGGTCGTGCCCAGCGGGTGCGCTTCGACCTCGAACAGCCCGCGTTCGAACGCGTTCGACAGTTCGGGGGAGACGTGGCCGGAGGCCGGTGGCATGGTGGCGCGCGCAGTGCCGACGCTCCACAGCAGTAGCACCAGGGCGAGCCGAGTGCGCGCGCGGGCGGCAACACGAGTTCTCACGTGTGACAAGCTACCTCATCCCGGTGGGAATGCGGCCCGATCGGGCTCCATTACCACCCCGGCAACAGGAGTTCGTCAAGTGGATTTCCAGTTTTCCGATGCGAGCGGCCGGTGTGCTAGCGTGTCCAGCACGGTGTCCGACCCCTTCCGACGTCTCGCCCTGCTCTGCGCCTGCGCCATCGGCGCCATCCTGCTTTCCAGCAGCTCCGTGCTGGCCTCCTCCGAGCGTCCCGCGCTTCGCTCGCTCCAGCCCCCGTACTTCTCGGCCGACGTCGCCGTGACCATGGATTCCACGTCACGGGCCCGTGTCCGCATCATCGTGAGCCTGCCGTATCCCGAACTCAACTGGGAACGCACCGGCGAGGGTTATTCCGCGGGGGCCGCCTATGTGGTCGAACTCAAGCCCGAACGCGGACCGAAGCGGCTGTACGGGGACTCTTGGGAGAAGCGGCTCCTGATCATCGATTACGGCTCCACGGTGAGCCAGCGCAACCAGCTGGTCGAGACGCGTGAGTTCGATGTCCCGCCCGGCCGCTACGGGGTTCGGGTCACGGTGCGCGACGTTCGGGCCCTGGAACCGTCCGATGTCCGGGACCGCCTCGAGGTGCGCGATCTGTCCAGGGTCCCGGTGAACTTCGCGGATCTGGAACTCGGGCTCGTGGACAGCTCGGGGCGGTTCATCCCGTTTCCCGGCCGGCAGTTCGGGTTCAACTCGAACGGCGTGGCGATGCGCTCGGTGATGCTCGACCGGCGCCCCGGGGTGTGGCCGCGCCCGTACCAGTATCACTGGCGCCTGCTGGACGACGCCGGTGCCACTGTCGCCCAAGGCGATACGAACGTCAGTGTGGAGCGTCCCGCCATGCCCGTCGTGATGCGGCCGGCCCACGGCGAACTGTTCATCGGGGGATATTCGCTCGAGCTGGAGCTCCAGGAGGGCAAGACCTCGTGGCGGACGGCGCGCACCTTCGAGGTCGAGGAGAGCGGTCCACCTCGAGGGCGCGATTTCGACCAACTGCTCGAGGCTCTGGCGTACGTCGCCGAGGACCCCGAGATCTCCCCGATGCGCGGTCAGACTCCAGCCGCTCAGGGCGAGGCCTGGGAGCGGTTCTGGCAGCGGCGCGACCCCACGCCGGAGACGGCGCGCAACGAGTACCAGATCGAGTTCTTCCGGCGGCTGCGCTACGCCGACCAGCACTTCCTGGGGTTCGGGCCGGGCTGGCGCTCCGACATGGGGCGCACGTACATCCGGCATGGTCCGCCGGACCAGGTCGAGCAGCGACAGCCATCCGCGACGCAGCCCGGGCTGGAGATGTGGTACTACAACCAGCCGTATCGCCGTCTGGTGTTCGCGGACCGTGAGGGCTTCGGCCGGTATACGCTCCTGAACCCCCCGGTCGAATGACTCGCACCAGCGGGACGACCCATGCGGTGGTGACGCTACCTGCGCTGGACCTGCGGCGTGAGCCACGGCACGCCGCCGAACTCGGCTCGCAACTCCTGCTCGGCGAGGTCGTGCGCGTCCTCGAGCGCGGGCGCGAGTCTGGCTGGGTTCGCGTGCGCGGCATCTCCGACGGGTACGCAGGCTGGGTCCGGTCGTGGGGGCTCGTGCCGGCCAGTGCGGCGCGGGCGGCGAACTGGGAGCGTCGGGCGCGCGCGATGATCAGCGCGCCGTTGGCCCAGGTCCGCACGGAGCCGGGGGGTGGGGCGGCCGTCACTCCGGTGTTCTTCGGGAACCGACTGATCGCGGGCCGCTCGCAGGCGGGGCAGCGCAGCGTGGAGCTGCCAGATGGTCGCCGTGGCTATCTCGATTCCGCAGCGTTCGCGACTGCGAAACGACCCGCCATCGAGGGTCGTGTGCTCAGTCTTCTGGGTACTCCGTACCTGTGGGGTGGGCGAACGCCGGCGGGTTACGACTGCTCAGCGTTCGTCCAGCAGGTGCTCCGCGAGCAAGGGCTGGCCCTGCCGCGGGATGCCAAGGACCAGTGCAGGCGCTGCCGGAAACTGCCCTCCGGGGCGGCTCCCGAGGTCGGGGACCTCGCCTTCTTCCGGCGGCCCGGAGAGGCACCGAGCCACGTCGGTATCTCTTTAGGTGACAACTACTTCGCCCATTGTCGGGGGCGTGTCTTGGTCGCTAGCCTCTCGACCGCGGACCCACTCTGCGATCCGGACCTCCTGCCCCAGTTCATGGGGTGGTATCGGGTCGTCGCTGTTGCGAAGTGAGTCTCACGAGCCACATGTTGCGCCCTAGATTCGGCTTGACACCCCGGGACACTCCTACCTAACTTCCCACCCGGGCGTGCGTCGGGTCCTTCCGAACGAAGGGCTCGTCCTGACATTCATACGCGGCTCCTTCGCAAGGACGAGAGGGAGCTTTTGGCATGTCCATTTGAACCGATCGCGAAAGGAGGTGGGCATCGAATTCCACGTGTAGGCCGGCGGGCCATGTCCCGGTCGCCGGTGCATCGAGGTAATCGTTGCTTCACCGACTATCGCAAGGAGGCTTCACCACCATGCATAAGAACATGAGCCGCATCTTTGCAGCACTTGCCTGTCTGGCCGTGATCCCCGCGGCTGCCTTCGCTTCGTCGTCTCGCGTTGCCGGTCTGAACGTGCCGGGCGACTACATCAAGGACTACACCGGTATCTACACCTACGTCTCGGGTGTCGGTTCCGTCGGAAATCTGGTCTACGCCGAGCCGAACACCGCCATGGGTGCCGTGCTCGGTAACCTGTTCGATGGCCGTCTCGGCACGTGGGGCATCCACCTGCGTCAGAACCACCCGGCGCTCGGTCAGGCGACCAGCTTCGGCTCGATCAACCCGAGCGTCGTCGGCCTGGGCAGCGACCCGAACTCGGCTGGTGAGGCGTTCGACATCATGTGGGGCCACAAGATGGGCAGCGGCAGCCTCGGTGTGCGGCTCAACCGCTCGTGGGACTCCAACGAAGCCGCGGCCACGGTCGAGGGCAATGGCACGAACAGCCGCAATGTGTTCGGCCTGGGTGCCGGTTTCGGCTTCGCGATGAACTCCAACACGGACGTCGAGGTCTCGGGTCTGTTCCAGAACCGCAGCTTCACGAATGCCACGTTGGCGGATGACGGTGGCACGGCGTTCCAGTTGGCTGGCCGTGCGATGATGAAGAAGGGTGGCAACCTGCTGATCGTGCCGGTCGTCAAGCTCTACTCGTTCGACCAGTCGACGGCCACGGTGCCGGCCGGCGTCAAGTCGGAAGACAAGCGCTCGGGCTGGCAGGCGGGTGTCGCTGGCAACTGGTCGCTCGGTTCGGACGATCTGTTCGTGCTTGGTGCCCAGATGGCGAACAACACGCGTAAGACGCCCAGCGCGGCGGCGAGTGCGACGACGAAGGTCACCGAGACCTACTACCCGAACGTGTTCATGGGTCTCGAGACGCACGTCAATTCGTGGCTGACGCTCCGTTTCGGCGCCCAGAGCGCGATGATGTACTCGCGCAAGGCCGACGCCAACGCACCGGCCGCGACGACGACGACGGACAAGGAGATGGACTTCAACTACAACATGGGTGCCGGTGTGAAGGTCGGCTCGCTGCAGTTCGACGCGACGCTCGCCCCGACCTTCTGGAACAACCCCGTGACGAACACGGTCAACAATCCGTTCATCACCCCGTTCCCGAACGTGACGGCGACGTACTCGTTCTAGTCTGGGTGTCGTGGCAGTACAGGAACCGGGGGCGCTGATCGTGGCGCCCTCGGTTCTTTTTTTGTGCCTGAGAGCGTCGTTCTCCCTGCGGCGTCATGAAGATCGTGGACCGCGAGTCCGGATGCGGGGCGCCTCCTCGCTGGGCCGCTGGTCAGGGCTTCTCGGTCGTCCGCGAGTCAGACGTTGACATTTGTCGAGTTCTGGACCTAGTTTCCCTGCAACGGGCATCAGATTCGTTACCTCGCCGCACCATGGATGGAGCGTTTCCCCCAGTTTCAAAACTCACCGGGGAACCGGAGGTTCGTCATGCACCGCGCAGTATTCCCGCCCTTGCCGCAATCCCCCTTGTCCAGGTTCCGCCGTGCCCTGTCTGCTCTCGCCCCGAGAGCGGACAGGGCTTCGTCTTGCCTGAAAGGAGAGAACACCATGCCCCGCTCACAGCAGTGGGTGCGCCGGCTGGCCGCGGTTGCGGTCGCGGTCGCGCTCGCCCTACCCGCCTTCGCGGGTACGACCGGAAAGCTCACCGGCCGGATCACGGACGACAAGAAACAGCCGCTCGCGGGTGTGAACGTCCGCATCGAGGGCCAGCGTCTCGGCGGGATCACGGACGACCAGGGTGAGTACTTCATCATCGGCATCCCGGGTGGACGGTATTCGCTGCGCATGAACCTGATCGGGTACGGCGCCTACCTGGTGGAGAACGTCGAGGTGACGCCCGATTTCTCGACCACGGTGAACGCGGTGCTGAAGACCGAGGCGGTGCAGATGGGCGAGGTCGTGGTCAATGCCGAGCGGCCATTGCTCCAGAAGGACGCCACCGGCACGACCCGGTTCATCAGCGGCAGCGACATCCAGAAGCTGCCGACGCGCGGTTACCGCGATGCCGTCGCCCAGCAGGCCGGCGTCGTCAACTTCACGCGCCAGATCGACCGCGAGGCCACGAACTCGAACACGCTCATCCTGCGTGGCGGCCGTCCGAACGAGACCGCGTACTTCGTCGACGGCTTCTCGCAGCAGGATCCACTCACCGGCAACTCGACGACCTCGATCAACAACAATGCCATCGAGGAAGTCGTGCTCATGAGCGGCGGCTTCAACGCCGAGTACGGGCGCATCATGTCGGGCGTCGTGAACGTCGTCACCAAAGAGGGCGGCGATCGCTACACGGGTTCGCTCGAGGCCGTGACCGACAACCTGAACGGTGTCGGCAAGCAGGTCTTCAACTCCCGCATCTACGACTACAACCTCTATGACGGTGCGTTCGGCGGCCCGCTTCTGCCCGGCCGTGAACTCGGCTCGTTCTATGTGAGCGGACAGCGCCGCTGGCAGTTCGACCGCAGTCCGACGTCGAACTACACGACCCCGCGCTCCAGCAACTCGCTCGGCGGTTGGACTGGCCAGGGTAAGTTGGTTCTCAAGCTGAACCAGGCCATGGACCTCAAGTTCGGACTGCTGAATTCCAACGACGACTGGAGCGAGTACCGCAACAGCTTCCGTTTCAACCTCGCGCACACGCCGCGCTATGAGGACAAGAACCAGTCCTACTCGGGGCAGTTCAATCACAAGCTCGACGCGCGAACGTTCTACGCGCTGGCAGCGACGTTCTTCAAGACCGAGCGCAAGCGCGGTGACGGCCTGCTGTTCGACGATGTTGCCGGCTACTCGCGACTGCCGAACCCGTCGCTGCGTGACGACATCCCGTGGTTCTACCCGGGGTTGGGAGGGACGCCCGGCGACCCGCTCTCGGATTCGCTCGCGGCCAAGGTGCTGGCGATCCCGGGCAGTACGGGTGCCCTGTGGGACGACTACCTGCGCCGGCAGTCGCAGTATGTGGCGCTCCGCGCGGACGTGACTTCGCAGGTCAACTCGTTCCATCAGCTCAAGGCCGGCCTCCAGATGGACCGGCACGAGCTGCGTTTCTACCAGAACTACTTCCCGTCGCAGTACCAGGCGGGCCAGTTCGACATCGACGGCTATGGCTTCGACCAACTGGGTAACAAGGGCGAGCTCGGGCCGCTGGACGGCGCGCGCAAGCCGACCACGGCATCGGCCTACATGCAGGACCGCTACGAGCGCGGTGGCGTCGTGGCGAACGTCGGTGTGCGATACGACTACCTGAACGTCAACGCGTTCGCGCTCAAGGACGAGAACTCGCCGCTGGGCACGGACAACGTGCTCACCAAGGCCGACCTGACGGACGCCAAGAAGTACAGCCGCATCAGCCCGCGTATCGGCATCGGCTTCCCGTTCACGGAGAAGACCGTCCTGCACGTGAACTGGGGGCAGTTCTACCAGCAGCCGAATCTCCAGGACCTGTACGTGTCCTATCGGTTCCTCGACTTCAAGGTGCGCAAGGGCGGCTACTACGTGCCGTTCGGCAATCCGAATCTGAAGCCCGAGATGACCACGGCCTACGAGGTCGGGATCGCGCACCAGCTGAACGAGTATTCGAAGCTCGACATCTCGGTCTATTACAAAGACGTGCGTGACCTGGTACAGGTGGCCACGATCTCTTCGCGGCCGAACAGCTTCGCCTCGTTCCGCAACAAGGACTTCGCGACCCTCAAGGGCGTCGATGTGGGCGTCACGATGCGACAGGCGCACCACCTGAGTGGCGGTATCGCCTACTCGCTGTCCTTCGCTCAGGGCACGGGGTCGGTCTCGAACACGCAGCGCAACATCGCGTGGACGGCCAGCCAGGTCCCGCACCAGACCAGTCCGCTCGACTTCGACCAGCGCCACAAGCTGGCCGTGAACATGGGGCTGGCCTGGGGAAAGGACCAGGGTCCGAAGTGGGGCCGCTACGCGCTGCTCGCGGATGTCGATTTCAACGTGCTGTACAACGTCGCCACGGGCACGCCATTCACGCCCACGAACATCACGGATGAAGTCACGCTCCTGAGCGTGTCGCAGCAGCCGACCGGAGCACAGAACTCGCAGGCGTCGCCGGCCACCCAGTCGCTCGACTTCAAGGCCACGAAGGGCCTGCGGCTGGGCACGAAGCGCCTGAGCGCCTATGTCTGGGTGCTGAACGCGTTCAACACGAACAACTCGATCAACGTCTACTCGGGCACGGGTTCGTCATACACGACCGGCTTCCTCAATACGGAGTCCGGCAGGTCCGTCGCCGACCGCTTGGCGGGTGCGGGCATCGACGCGCAAGCGGCTTACGCGCTCGCGACCCAGAACCAGAGCCTGTTCAGCATCCCGCGCACCATCCGTTTCGGCGTCCGGACGGACTTCTGACATGAGGCCTGATCGCATGAGACACGGAGGAGTCCGCATGAAGCTCTCGCGTATCACACGGATCGCGCTGGGCCTGCTGATCATGGCAGGTCTTGCGTCGGCCGCAACGACGACGGGCATGAAGCGCAAGGCGCGTCCGGCCCGCACGAACCCCGAGGACTCGGGGCAGAAGATCGACATCAACAACATCTCGATGGTGGTCAAGAACACGGGATCATTCGCGTTCGACACCGAGAACGGCGCCTCGGGACTGGAGTTCCCGAAAGGCACGGGCAAGTTCGCGGTCTTCGCCGCCGGGCTCTGGATGGGGGCGCTGGTCAACGGCGACGTCAGGGTCTCGGTCGCGGAATACAGCGACGACTACAAGCCGGGCTCCGCGGTCGGCGGGTCGCCCGACGACCCGACGCTTGCCAAGTACAAGGTCTACAAGCTGAATCGCGTCTATCTGGATGCCACGGGCGGGATCGATGCCGCCACACGGGACGCCGTCCTGGCGGACTACGTCGCCGGTGCCGTGCCTGCCGGTGCGCCACCTGTGACCGTGCTCCCGGACGGTTCACTCAGCATCATCGGCGACCAGATGATGTGGAGCGTCTTCAACGACCTCGCCAAGGACGCCAGTCACAACGGCGCCAGCAGCCAGATGCCGCTCGGCGTCGAGGTCCAGCAGACGACGTTCGCGTTCAGCCGTCAGGGGCCGCTCGGCAACACCGTGTTCATGAAGTACAAGATCATCAACCGCGGCGCCAACACGCTGACGGATGCCTACGTGTCGCAGTGGTCCGATCCGGACCTCGGTGGCGCCACGGACGACCTCGTCGGCTGCGATACGGATCTGTCGGTCGGCTTCGTTTACAACGCCACCAACAACGACGAGCAGTATGCCAATCAGGCGCCGTGCGTCGGGTATGACTTCCTGCAGGGGCCGCGCGTTCCGGTCACAGGCCCGAACGGTGCTCCGAACGGGATCGCTCCGAGCTTCCGCACGCTCGGTCTGGCGTCGTTCAACAAGTACCCGAACGGCGCCGGACCGGCCGACTCGACCGAGACCTATCGGTTCATGAAGGGACTGAACGGCGATGGGACGCCGCTCGTCGATCCCACGACCGGCCAGGTCACGCCATTCAACGTCTCGGGCGACCCGGTGGCGAACCGCGGCTTCCTGGACTCGGCCCCTTCCGACCGCCGCCTCATGCTGTCGAGCGGACCGTTCACGATGGCGCCCGGGGACGAGCAGGAAGTCGTCGTCGGCATCGTCGTGGCTCAGGGCACGTCGAGGCTGGCCAGCGTCGCGCTCATGAAGTGCTTCGACGCGGCCGTGCAGGCCGCCTACGACGCGAACTTCGACCTGCCGAGCCCGCCGAACAGCCCGGTGGTCAGCATCACGCCGCGCGATGGCGAGGTGTTCATCCGGTGGGACTCGGGCTCGGAGAACTACAATCAGCCGCCCTATGACTGGGAAGGCTACAACGTCTATCAGGGTGCCTCGATCGCCGGCCCGTGGACGCGTGTCGCGACCTATGACCGCGTCAATGGCACCGGCACCGTGCTGGATATCGAGTGTGACCCGAACTCGCCGGTGCCGCTGCCCAAGGTCAAGGCGTTCGGTACGGACGCGGGCGTGCGCTATTCGACCGAGCTCACCGGTGATGCTGTGCGCGGTGGCCCACTCCTCTCGGCGCAGCGCTACTACTACACCGTGACGTCGTATTCGGTCGGCATCGGGCAGTTCCAGCAGGTGCTGGAGTCTGCCTTTGCCCCGGTCGCCGTCGTTCCGCAAACGCCCGCGGCGGGCGTGGACCTTTCCGTCGCTGGGGTGAGCGACGTCACGCACACGCTGTTGCCGGCTCCGCCGAATACCAAGACATCCACGGATGTCGTCACGGTCGATGTGATGGACGCGGCCGCGATGGTGACCGCGGACTGGAAAGTGGGCTTCAAGCCCGCGGGTACGGGGACGGTGTGGTACCTCGTGCGCACCAAGACCGGAGCGGCGAGCGACACGGTCGTCAACAACTGGCCGAACTACTCGGGTGACGACAACTTCCCCGTGGTCGACGGCGTCCGTGTCAAGATCAAGAGTTTCCCGCTCGGCGAGCTGGCGGACATCTCGTACTCGGACACGACCGGAGGAACGCCAGCCGCGGTCGGTGGTGCTTTCGGACGCGGGCTGCCGTTCTTCGGGGGCGCTGGCGACTATGGAGCGAACTACCCAGGCGGTGGCACGCTGCCTCCGAACGGCTTCTACAACAACGTGATGCTTCGCTTCGGCCCGCCGTCTCAGAAGGCCTACCGCTACGTCCGCGGAGATGCGGATGCGATCGCGGACTTCGTGGATGTCCCGTTCTCGGTCTGGGACCTCGACACTGGCACGCAGCTGAACGTGATCTTCCGTGAAGAGGGTGGCTCGGCGCTCGAAGACGGGGTGTGGAACCCGAACAGTTCCGGGAACGGTGGCCGCGAGCCGATCTGGGTGCTCGATTCGCCCTACACGGGCGTTTCGAATCCACTCACCGACCCGTACTTCACGGACCCGGCGAAGAACGACATGGGAGCTCGCGGGTTGGATCTGCGCTATCACATCTACCCGCGTCTGACGTCGGCCGGTGCGACGCCGGATCCGGGCGACAAGATCCTGTTCACGACCAGCATCCCGGCGGGCCCATTCGACCAGTACGCCTTCTCGACCACCGCACCGAACTCGTTCGACGCCTCGCTGGCGAAAGGCGAGCTCGGCAAGATCCGCGCGGTACCGAATCCGTACTTCGCGCACTCGTCGTACGAGCTGAACCGCTTCAACCGCGTGCTCAAGTTCACGCACCTGCCCGCGCGCTGCACGGTGCGCATCTTCAATCTCGCAGGCGACCTCGTGCGCGTGATGGACAAGAACGATGGCACGTCCCAGGTCACCTGGGACCTGAACACCAGCCGCGGCCTGCCCGTGGGCAGCGGCGTCTACATCTTCCACGTCGATGCGCCGGGCGTGGGCACGACCACCGGCAAGGTGGCCGTCTTCATGGAGAAGGAACGCCTCAACAACTTCTGAGCCTGAGGCACCGTCCACTTGAAGTTCCCAACCGGCTATCGAAGGAGCAACTGACGATGAATGCTCGACAGAGGAAGGTGCTGGTGCTGACCTTCGTGACGGCGGTCTTCGCGCTACCGGCGTTCGCCGGCACCGAGGAACGTCTGGGCACTGGAGGAGCGCAGGAGAGCCGCATCCTGGTGGGGGCCCGTAGCGTCGGCCTGGCGAACTCGAACCTGAGTTCGGCGCGCGGCGTGGAGGCCCTGTTCGGCAACCCCGCGGGACTGGCCCTGACGAACACGCACACGGAGCTGATGTTCAGTCATGCCACGTACATCGCGGACATGGACGTCAACTACATCGCGTTCGCCCAGCAGATGGGTGGGTTCGGTGTGGTCGGTGTGAACGTCAAGGTCCTGAGTGTCGGCGACATCATCCGTACGACGGAAGAGGCCCCGGACGGCACGGGGGACACGTTCCGGCCGACGTTCTCATCGTTCGGCCTGAGCTACGCTCGGCAGCTCACGGACCGTGCGACGTTCGGCGGCACCGTGCGCCTGATCTCGGAAGCGGTACTGCAGACGAACGCCACCGGCGTGTCATTCGATTTCGGTTTTCAGTACGAGACCGGAGTCCGTGGCATCCGCGTGGGTGCCGCGATGCAGAACTTCGGGCCCGGCACGTCTTTCTCGGGCTCCGAGTTCGATCGCAACCTGCTGCTGCCGGAGGACGACCCGCAATCGGCGAACCGCACGCTGTCCGCCAGTTCGTCGTCGGCGGAACTGCCCTCGCTGTTCTCGGGCAGCTTCAGCTATCCGGTTCTTCAGGGCGTCAACGAGCTCACGCTGCATGGCACCTACCAGAGCAACAGCTTCAACGTCGACGAGTTCCGCGTCGGCGCGGAGTTCGGCTGGCGGAAGGACTTCTCGCTCCGGCTGGGTTACAAACTCACGAGCAGCGACAGTGAGCTGTTCGGACTGACCTATGGCTTCGGCGTCTCGCTGCCGATGGGCGAGACGAAGTTGCAGCTCGACTATGCCGGTCAGCCAGTGAGCGAGTTTTTCGACGACGTGCAGCACCTGGGGCTGACGTTCCGGTTCTAGTGCCGCTGGTGGAAAGCCCCCCGCAGACTTGTCTGCGGGGGGCTTCGTTCTGGGCATCTGGACAGCTCCAGCCGCCCAAGCGAAACTCCCGGAGGGCAGCGCCCGCCGGGGGTTCGCGACCTTGAGCGCGATTCGGGCTAGGGGTACATCCTAGGCGTACATCCTAGGCGTACATCCTAGGGGTACATCCTAGGCGTACATCCCGCGCAGTTCGTGAACGCGCAGCACGCGCTGGATCGCCACCATGTAGGCAGCGATGCGCAGCGACACCTTGCCGCCGTCCTTGTCCGTCTTGTCCTTCATGGCGATCACGTCGCCGAACGCCTTGATCATCTTCTCGCGCAGCCGCGTGTTGACCTCGGCTTCCTGCCAGTAGAAGCCCATGCGGTTCTGGACCCATTCGAAGTAGCTCACCGTCACACCGCCGGCGTTGCACAGGATGTCGGGGATGACGTGGATGCCCTTCGACTCGAGGATCTTGTCGGCGTCCGGCGTGGTCGGGCCGTTGGCGCCCTCGGCCACGATCTTGGCCTTCACCTTGCCAGCGTTGTCGCTGGTGATCTGGTTCTCGAGCGCGGCCGGCACCAGGATGTCGCAGTCGTACTCGACGATCGACGTGGCAAGCGGCTTGCTGCCCGGGAAGCCGGCGACGCCATTCTTGTTCTGGGCGCACCAGGCGAGCAGCGCGGTGACATCGAGTCCGGCGTCGTTGTAGACCGCGCCGGTCACGTCGGAAGCCGCCACGATGATCGCGCCTTCCTTCTGCAGCAGGTCTGCGGACACGCCGCCAACGTTGCCGAAGCCCTGGACCGCGACTCGGGCCCCTTTGAGCGGCATCCCCAGGTGCTTGCACATCTGTTCGACGCAGATCATGACGCCACGGCCGGTGGCTTCACGGCGCCCGGCGGAACCGCCGACTTCGATCGGCTTGCCGGTCACGACCGCCAGCTCGGTGCGGCGCTCGTGCATGGAGTAAGTGTCGACGATCCACGCCATCTCGCGCTCACCGGTGTTGACGTCCGGAGCCGGCACATCGCTCTCGGGACCGAACAGGTCCGAGAGGTCGGCGGCATAGCGGCGGGTGAGGCGCTCGAGCTCGGGCCGGGACAAGGTGTGCGGGTCGACCTTGATGCCGCCCTTGCCGCCGCCGAACGGGATGTCGGCCACGGCGCACTTCCAGGTCATCCACGACGCCAGTGCGGAGACTTCCTCGAGCGACACGTCGGGATGGTAGCGAATGCCACCCTTCGCGGGGCCGCGCGCGATGTTGTGCTGGACGCGGAACCCTTCGAACATCCGGATCGAGCCGTCGTCCATCATCACCGGCAACCACTGGATGGTGGCACGGCGGGGACGCTTGAGCATGTTCATCACACCGGGATCGAGCTTGAGCCGCGCTGCGGCTTCCTCGAACTGCCGCTCGGCGTTCTCGAGCGGGTTCAACTGGCTGTTGACGGCGACCGCCATGGGAGCCTCCACGCGCCTCGTAGCGCGCGATGGTCGTGGTTTGTCACCCCACCCGGTCGGGCGGGGAGTTTGCCTGAGGAATTGGGGCCGCGCAGAACGCGGCCCTTGGAATATAGGCCCGGGTCGAACGGGCACACAAGGCTGCCAGCCGGGCTTCCGAGCGCCCAGTGGGCTGGGGAGACCGACGGACCAGCCCGGCCACCCACCTGGCGGGCGAGTCCCCGGTCGATGTTCCGGATCCGCCACGGAAAGGTGCCGGACATGGGGGGAGGGCGCCCCGGGCGGGTCGCCCGTGGGGCATGTGCGCCGCGGGCTAGGGGGGGGCGGAATAGTACTT
>JANNWR010000164.1:0-1818 GCA_031408715.1 bacterium | reverse complement strand
GGCGAGGTGTTCTTCGAGGACTGCTTCGTGCCCGAGAGCGCCCGCTTGGGCCCCGAGGGCATGGGCATGCGCATCTTCAACTCCGCCATGGAGTGGGAACGCGCCTGCATCTTCGCCGGGCATCTGGGTGCCATGGACCGGCTGCTCGATGACTGCATCGGCTACGCCAAGCAGCGCCGGCAGTTCGGGCAGCCGATCGCCAAGTTCGAGTCCGTGGCCGACCGCATCGCCGACATGAAGGTGGCGATCGAAGCCGGGAGATGGCTGCTCTATAAGGTCGGCTGGCTCGCGGGTAAGGGCAAGAACGCCGTGCTCGAAGCGGCCATGGCCAAGCTGTTCGTGAGCGAGATGCACAACAAGGCCGCACTCGACGCGTTGCAACTGTACGGCGGTTACGGCTACATGAAGGAGTACCCGATCGAGCGCGAGGTGCGTGACGCGCTGTCGGGCACACTGTATTCCGGCACCAGTGAGATGCAGCGCAAGATCATCGCGCGCTGCTTAGGCCTCTAGGAGCGCCATGCACCGACTGCTGCCACGCCTCGTCACCGACTCCGCGCACCGCACGCCCGATGCTCCGGCGGTGGTCATGGACGGCGTGACGCTGGACTACGCCACGCTCGAGGCGCGTTCGAACCAGTTCGCGCGTTCGTTGGTGGCGCATGGCGTGCGGCGCGGCGATCGCGTGGCGCTGTGGCTACCCAAGTCGCCCGACGCCGTCGTGGCGTTGTACGGCATCATGAAGGCGGGCGCGGCATATGTGCCCGTGGACCCCACCGCACCCGCGGCGCGTCTGGCCTACATCGCGCGCGACTGTGAGGTCGCGGGGCTCGTGACCACACGCGACCGTGCGCCGTCGCTCGACGAGGCGTTCGCCGGCCGCGCTCCGATGCGCGCGTTGTGGTTCGCCGATCTCGATGACCCGCGCGCCGAAATACCTCGTGTTGCGGGGCTGCCGGGTGTCCCGTGGGCGGCACTGAACGCCGAGAAGGCCAACGCATTCAGTTCGCAGGCGCTCGAAGACGATCTTGCCTACATCCTGTACACGAGTGGCAGCACGGGTGAGCCCAAGGGCGTCATGCTGTCGCATCGTAACTGCCGTGTGTTCACCGACTGGGCCGCCGAGACGTTCGGCTTGACCGGCAAAGACCGCGTCGCCAACCAGGCGCCGTTCCATTTCGACCTGTCCACGTTCGATCTGTATGCCGCGGCCTATGCCGGCGCCAGCGTCCATCCGGTGAGCCCGCGCATCGCATCGTTCCCCGCAGCCGTGGCGATGCGCTGGGTGCAGGACAAGCTGAGCGTGTGGTACTGCACGCCCAGTTCGCTGGTGCTCATGCTGACGCGCGGCGGGCTCGAGAAGCAGGATCTGTCGGCGCTGCGTGTGCTGCTGTTCGCGGGCGAGGTGTTCCCGAACAAGTACCTGCGCCAGTTGATGGCGCTGGCACCGAAAGCGCGCTTCGCCAACCTTTACGGTCCTACCGAGACCAACGTCTGCACGTGGCTCGACGTGAAGCAGGCCCCCGAAGGCGATACGCCCGTGCCGATCGGCCGCGCCTGCCCGTTCGACGAGGCATTGGTGCTCGACGACCAGTTGCGGCCCGTGCCCAAGGGCGGTGTGGGCGAGCTGTGGATCCGTGGCGCATCGGTCATGCAAGGCTACTGGGGCCGGCCCGAGCGCACCGCGTTGGCACTCCAGACGCTCGAGATCACGCCCGGCATCCGCGACAAGGCGTATCGCACCGGCGACCTGGTGCGCGAGGACGCCCGCGGTGACTTCGAGTTCCTGGGACGCCGCGACCATCAGGTGAAGACGCG
>JANNWR010000163.1:0-3322 GCA_031408715.1 bacterium | reverse complement strand
CCGCGGCCGCGATCAGGTCGTCGTGAGTGCCCGATTCCAGACACGAGCCGAGCGTGAGCACCGCGCTCACCGAGAGCCGCCGGTCCGCCAGCATGTCGAACAGCACAGGCCGCCCGCGAGCGATGCGTGCCGCGCGCAGGTACTTCTTCGCGACGTCCTCGCTGAGTGCCAAGTCGCGCTGGCAGTAATCCAGCATGGACGGGTAGCCGAGGTCGCTGAACGCCCGACGCTCGTCGAACACGGCGAGGCAGGCGAGGAGCCCCGCGGTCGCACCCGACTCCTGGCGCGAGTGGTGGCGGGCTTCTGTGGCGATGACCGGATCGCGCTGACTGCTGATGCGCTCGAACAACATGCTGCACGCTCGCGACGGGGGCGAGGTGGCGCGGGGGCTGATGCAGCGAGCGTAGCACGAGGGTTTTCGGCCGCCGTGGGTGCCGTGGCGCCGGCGAACTTCGCTGCGAATCAAAACAAGTTCAGCTTGTGGCTGGAAACCCCGCGACACGGCGACCGTGCGCGAATGAGAGCACGCTCCGGGAAGGGCCTCGGAGTTCGAGTCGAAGCCTGCCAAAGGCTGTCAACCACATAATTTCAAGTGCCGTCGCGAGTCATCGACATCCGGGCCCAGTGGCCGCCGAGTGAGTCGCGAGCAGCTTCCACTGTGGCGGGCGGCGGGCGACGTGGGAGGCGTCAAGAACAACCATCGGCAACGGACCATGCCCGCGTTCTTGCGAAGGGCTCAAGCCGACCTCAGTGAATGCGTTCAGGTCGAACTGTTGTTCTTCCTCGCATGATGCCGCCGCTTCATGTCGAATCATGGAAGATCATTCAGGGCGCCGCGAGCACGACGACCGAGCGGGACCCGAGCCGATGTTCGAGTCCCGACTCGAGCAGCGGGGCCTCGGTGAGCGGAGTCCAGTCCGAAGGAGGGGTCGCTGCCGTGTCGGCGATCAGCCGCCAGGGCCGCATGCCGGTGGCTTCGGGCAGCACGAACGATACGGCCACGTCTTCACCGTTCGCCAGCAACAGGAAGTCCGGTTCACCCTCACCGCGCATGTGCATCGCCAGCCGTCTTCCGCCGAGATCCCAGTCCGGCGGGGCGAGCGTGGGGCCATGCCACCCCACGCTGCCGGGCCCGCTCGACGTGAACCACTGCTCGCCGTGGAACGCACGATACTCGCGTCGCAGCGCCAGCAGGCCGGCGACAAAGCGCAGGAACGACCGCTCGTGCGTGGCGTGGTCCCAATCGAGCCACCACGACGGACCGTCCTGACACCAGGCGTTGTTGTTGCCGCGCTGCGAGCGCAAGGACTCGTCGCCCCACAGCCACAGAACAGCGCCGCGCGACAACAGCAGCAATGCGGCGGCATTGCGCGCCTGCCGGGCGCGTCGGGTGCGCACCAGTGGATCGTGCGTGGGGCCCTCGGCGCCGCCGTTCCAGCTGCGATGGTCGTCGGTCCCGTCGCGGTTCTGCTCGCCGTTGGCTTCGTTGTGTTTGCGCCGATGGCTCACGAGGTCGGCGAGCGTGAAGCCATCATGCGAGGTGATGAAGTTCACGGAGTGGCCGGGGGGCCGTTCCGGAGCGAACAAGTCAGACGAGCCGGACAGCCGGGTGGCGAGCGCACCCGGTCCCTCGGCGCTGGCGCGCAGCCAGTCCCGTACATCGTCACGAAAGCGGCCGTTCAGTTCGGCGAACCGGCCATGATGCGGAAAGCGTCCCACATGGTAGAGCCCGATGTCCCAGGGTTCGGCGATCAGCTTGCAATGGGCGAGCTGCGGGTCATGGGCGATGCGCCGGATCAGCGCGGGGTCCACGAGCGGCTCGCCGTGCTCGCCTCGCGTGAGCGTCGAGGCGAGATCGAATCGGAAGCCATCGACGTGCATGTCGTGCGCCCAGAAACGCAACGATTCCACGATGAGGTCCGCGGCCGCGGGGCGTGCGCATGCGAAGGTGTGGCCGCAGCCGGTGAAATCCAGGTCGCGTCCGTGTGCATCCGCCACGAAATAGCTGGCGCGGTCGAGGCCACGCCAAGACACCGGCGGCTCGCCAACCCCCGACTCCCCGACGTGGTTGTACACCACGTCGAGCAGTACCTCGATCCCGTGCGCGTGCAGTGCGCGGACCATGTCGCGGAACTCGTCGAGCGCGCCCATGGCGTGTGCGGCTGATGAGTAGGCCGTGCGAGGCGCCATGAACGCCAGCGGTGCGTATCCCCAGACATTGAGCAAGCGCTCGCCCGTGAGCGGATGAGTGCGCGGATTGTCGGCCTCTTCGAACTCCGCCACCGGCATCAGCTGCACGGCGGTCACACCGAGCGAGGCGAGCCACGACGCCTTCTCCGCGAGCCCGGCGAAAGTGCCCGGAGCTTGCACGCCAGAACTGTCGTGACGGGTGAACGCTCGCACGTGAAGCTCGTAGATCACACTGCGAGCGAGCGGGGTGCCGGGTGGTCGGTCGTCCTGCCAGTCGTAGCCCGACAAGTCACAGATGACGCCACGCCGCTCCCGCCGCCTGGTCGTTTGCCCGGCCCAGTGTTCGCTGCCTGCGATGCCTTTGGCGTAAGGATCCAATAGCAGTGCACGCGGATCGAAGGCGTGGGCGTGTCCGCGTGCGGGGCCGTCCGCGCGCCAGCCGTACTCGGCGAGCGCGCGCACACCCGGCAACCACGCGTGCCAGACATCGCCGCTCCGATGTCGCGCCGGATCGAGCACGAACTCGCCTCGCGGCTCGCCGCCGGGCGCGAACAACGCCAGCGTCATCCGGGTGGCGTGGTGCGACCAGATCGCGAAGTTGGTACCCGTCGCATCCGGTGTCGCTCCCAGTGGTCCGGGGCGTCCCGGTTCGAGGGTCGGGGGTGCGGCTGGGACAGCCTCGGGAGCATCCATGCGGGGCGGCCTCGGGAGCGGGGGCACGTGCCGCGCCACCCTGGCGCGACCAAGCGGAGGTGACAACCTACCGCGTGCGCACGTCATTCCCCAAGCGGGACCGAAGGCGGTGGTCACTCGCCCGGCTGCCTCTCAGGGGGCTTTCGACAGAACCCCCGGCTCCCTTGCGGGAGGCTACCGACAGAACCCCCGGCTCCCTTGCGGGAGGCTTTCGACAGAACCCCCGGCTCGCTTGCGGGAGGCTCCCGACAGAACCCCCGGCTCGCTTTCGCGAGCCGGGGCGTGCCCGACGGCTGAGGGCCGCGCTCAGCGCGCCGGGACGAACTTCAGTGAGACCGAGTTGATGCAGTAGCGCAGGCCGGTGGGGTCCGGACCGTCTTCGAAGACGTGGCCCAGATGGCCGCCGCAGCGCGCGCATTCCACCGCGACGCGCGTCATG
>JANNWR010000162.1:0-20998 GCA_031408715.1 bacterium | reverse complement strand
GTGACACGCGTGCGTGGGGGATCGTCGCCACCGCGCACCCGGCCAAGTTCGATCAGACGGTCGAGCCACTTGTGGGTCACGCCGTGCCCGCTCCGCCTGCGCTCGCCGCGATGCTCGCGCGGCCGTCGCACAACGAGCCGCTGGGCGCGGAGTTCGCCGAACTGCGGGAATGGCTGCTGCGCGGCTGAGCAGGATCGCCTCCCCACCGGCAGGCAGCCTCGTCCCGGCTCCGCGGCGAACGCTTCCCAATTCCCGACGCACCGTCCTCAGAAGTGGTCGTCGCTCCGGTGGACCGGGCCGGGATGGGCGGAGAGCTGCTTGTCCCATGGCCCCCCCTGCCAGTTGTCGCGGCGAGGTTCGGCGTGCACCCAGGGCGGCAGCTCGAACAACAGCCACGCGGCCAGCGCTTGCGCGTAGGGCTCGTACTTGAGCCGCAGCGTGGCGAGCCGACTGTCGAAGTCCCCTGAGTCCGGCAGGCTCATGGAGGTGTCGGCGAGCCGTTCGCGAAGCAGCCGCATGACTTCCGGTGACAGCCGGTCGGCTGCGCCGGGTGCGTGATCCCGCACGAAGTTCTGGGTGATGTCCACGAGCGCGTGCCGGGCCATGGCGAACGTGAGCTTGGCTTGCGACATGGGTACAGCTTCGGGCCGCGCAAGCAGCAGTGCAGTCGAATCGAGGATCGCGGTCAGTGCGGCGAGCCACGACTGGTTGCTGTGCTGTGATCGGTAGAACGCCAGCTGCGGATACGAGATGTGGGTCTCGAGCAATTGCGCCGACCAACGCTCCCAATCCTCGAGCAACTCGTCACGCAGCCCGTTGGCACCCGGCAATCGTCCCAGGAACGCGGCAGCCGTGGGCGGCGAGCCGGCGCGCGCGTCCATGAGCGAGATCTGGACCTCCCGCTGGGCGAACGCCGCGTACATGGTGGGCAGGTAGCCGATGACCGTTCCCAGGAAGCCGAACCCGAGCCCGGCCTCCAGCACGGCCAGCAGCCGGCCCGCTCCCGAGGTCGGTGTCACGTCGCCGAAGCCGAGTGTGAAGAACGTCTCGCCGCTCATGTAGAGCAGCATTCCGAATCGTTCCAGCGTCATGCCGGCCGCCGGTTGCGTGGCGATCTCGAGCAGCGCGAACGCGACGATCAAGCCCACGGCCCAGCACGACAACAGCATGAGCAACAACAACGGTCCGTAGAAACCCAACAACGCTTCACGCCGCGACGGCTTCCCGACCCGCCGCGCCACGGCCCGCCATACCCGCCAAGTGGCGAGGTAGAAGTAACGCGTCAACCGGACGCGTCGTCCGATGCGGCGTGGCACCAGGATCGTCTCGAAGGCATCCCAGACGATGACGAGTACGAGTGCCACGCCGAGCACGGAGATGAAGACGGGAGGGATGGTCACCTCCGGAAACTACGGCATCCCGGAGGCGCGCGCACAGCGTCCCGGACGGCAGGGCGCAGCTCGATGGCGTCGCCATGGGGGACGCGCAGAAGCCATCGGGCTTACAAGGCGTATCAACATCGCCGTGATCCTCAGGGATCGACCGGCGAGCCGAACACCTCGACTTCGGCCAACGACAGGATGTGCGTGCGCGGCTGGACAATGCGCACGTACCGACCGCGACGGTTGCGCTGTGAAGTGATGTCCTTCGAGGCTGCCCCCTCGAACTCGAGCTGCGACGGCCCGTAGCGGGCCGGCATCTTCTTCGAACTCTGCAACAGCAGCCCGACCAGCGCCTTCGTGGTGTTCTCCGAGTTCCCCATTTCGGTCGTGAGCGTCATCTGGTCCAGGACCTGAGGATCTTCACCCACCAGGATGAGACAGCCATCAAGCCGCTCCGCGCAGCAATCGGTACGATTCCAGATCCGTACCTTCGACACGTCATAGACCTGCCCGAGGTCGACTTCCCACCATGCGGTCGGCTCTTCGCCCGTGTGCGTGACCGAACCCTCCGGGAAACTGCCGTTCGTGTTGCCATCCACAGCGCGTGAAGCATCGCCGCCTTTTTCCGTGGAACTCTGCCGAGCCGACTTCCCGAGCGCTTGATTCGGCCCATCCGACGCCGCAGGCGCGCTCAAGGGCACTTGGGCGGCCGCCTCGCCGGGTGCCTGCGTGAACACCTGCACCTCCGCTAGCGACAGGGGCATACTGCGCGGCAGCAGGATCCGAACGTAGCGCGCGACGGTGGGTGTTGCAGGGATCACTTCCGCGACACGGTTGCCACCGAACGACTGGGGCTGTTCTCCGAGGAAGTACGGGGTCACGGGCCCCAGCCCCTCGTCGAGCGTGCTCATGCTCTCGTAGAACGGCTCCTTGGACGCGAGCAGGACGAACCGCTCGCCTCGCTCGGCGCAGCAGTCGGTGCGGTTCCAGATGCGAATGCGGGCGATGTCGTACTCCGCACCCAGATCCACGCTCCACCACGACACCCGGCTGGCCATCGTGTGCGTCACCGAGCCCTTGCCGAAGTTGCCGTCCGTGAACCCGTCGACCGCGCGATCCGCGACTCCGCCGTAGTCGGTCGTGTTCTGCTGCGTGGACTTGTGGAACGCGACATTCTCCTCGCCGAACTCGTTGTGAAGCGGCGAGGCCTGGAGTTCGCCGCCGCCGTCACCACCGGGCGCGCCACCCCCGCCCCCACCTGCCAGTGCCGCACCACGAGGGGTCACGAACGCCGCCACCGCCGCGTCGTAGCCGCGCGCCCGGCCGGCATCGAGATTCAACGTGATGTTCGAGTTGCTCGGCACCCACTGGTCGACGCGCTGGTTCAAGACCGTGCCGCCGCGCACGACAGGGTGGCGGCTGAACGCATAGACCTCAGCTTCCGCCAACTTCCAGTCGCCGGCGATACCCTGCGCCAGGATATCCATGCTGGAAGGTTGGGTCTCGGAGTCGGTTCGCAGCCAGACCGCGAGGTCCTGGAGCAGCGCCTGTCGGTCCTCGGCTGGTTCGTCGTCACTCTCGTACTGCACGGCCTTGAACGCCAGTACGCCCACGTCATCCGGCAGGTCCACGTCGCCGAAGACATACCCCACGCCCACCTGCTCGCCGCTGTCCAGGTCCTCATATGGGCCGATGATCCCCGCCTGCCGCTGCCCCCACGATCCGCCATACGGCATCGGCAGGAGGCTCATCAGCACGAACGGCTCGTCGGAGTCGGAGCCGCGGTCCCACTTGCTCTCCGTGGCGCAATCGAGGCGGCTCACCATGACGCGATAGCGCGTCCACGGCCGCTGGTGCTGCGCATCGATGCCGCCGGAAGTCACTCTCGCCGCGCTCAGCTGCAGCGTGTAGTCGCCCTCGCTGCCGCCATTGAGCCTCACCGCCGCCGCCTGTGAACCGGCCGCACGGACCTGCGCGAGGTCGAACTTGAGGTGGTTGTCGGCCACACGATCCGCTTCGCCTGACACCAGCGCGAGTGCGGTGTTCTTGATGAAGTCACCGATCTTCGTGATGACCGCGTCGAGGTCTCGCCGCAACGCCGCTTCCAGATCGTCCATCCGCACACCGCGGTTCTCGATCACGATCTGGCCCGGCACGCGGTCGAACGGTCCCACCGTGTAGGTGAAGTCGTCGCCCTGCTCGAAGTCGTTGATGCGCATGGGGAGTGCGTCGTAGGGCGCCCAATCGAGGTCGTACGTGCGCCCTTCCGCGTGCAGCTTGACGGCGCCGTCGGTGCCGGCGTTCGCCTCGTTCGCGGTCTTCAGTCGCACGCGCAGGTACACCTCGTCCTTCTCGGAACGTTGGGCGGCGTCCGGCGGGTACGCACCGGCGCTCATGAACATGTAGGGCAGGTTGCGGAAGTTCTCGAACTGCGACCACAACACGGGGTCCGCAACGTAGTCCGGCATGGTCTTCAACCGGTTCCAGAACTCGCCCTGACCCGACTCGTTCATGGCGCGCTCGAGCGCCTGCAGCCATTCCGTGGCTGCCGCGGTGGCGAGCGTGACAGCAACCTCGAACAGTTCCTCGTTCGCCGGCTTCTGCGTGCGGGCGCCCTGCAGCCGGCCGTCGGCCGCGACGAGCCCGCGCTCCTTCACGCCGATGCGCGCGATGTTGACGTTGTCGAGCGCGATCCCCGGCGGGCTCAGGAACATCAGGCCGCTCGGGAGCGTGGTGCCTTCGACGACGTACTGGACGGACGTGCCGTCCTTGCAGGACTTGTAGTCCGTGCACAACGAGCTGTTGCTCATGGGCGAGATGGCCGTGCACAGCGCGTCCGCGAGTGCCGAGAGCGCGGGCTGGCTCATGATCGTGCACATGATGTTGATCTTGCCGTGATGCTTGATGGCGGTCTCGGGATGCTCGTAGGCGCCGGTGTAGAGCTCCGTGGACAGGCGCTCGGCCGGACTCGACGCCAGCCAGGTGTGCTGGACATCGCGCCGGCCGGGCAGATTGAGCCAGGTCGAGTGCGAGTAGAAGTCCTCGATCGAATGCAGCGAGATGCCGATGATGTTGTGCGCCGCGGCCACGTCGTTGTGCTCGGCCGCCCATTGCAGGCCGACGAACGCACCGGTCAGGTAGCGGTTCCACATCGCGCGCACGTCGTCGGTCGAGGTCAGGTCATCGAAGTGCATCTTCTCCAACTCGCCGACTTGCGCCATGGCGTAGCGGAACCGATCCGCCCCGGTGGCCGGCAGGTCGTGCGCCCACCACAGCGGGCTGTAGCCGTAGGAGTCGATGTAATCGGCGTGCCACTTGATCGCGGAGTCCGCGGGCACCGAGAAGCCCACCGCCCGGAGCGCATCGGAACTGATCTTCTGGTGCCACCACGGCTTGCCCTCGAGCACGTCATGACCGGCGAACGCGCGCAGGTGCGATGGAGCCGCGGCCATGGCAAGGGCGACGAGAGCGGCAGCGAGCAGGCGCGAACGACGAAGGATCACGGCTGTCCTCCGGGAGGGTGGCATCGATGGTCTGCGAGCGAGCGGCCGGGCGCGTGCTGGGGGGCACGCGAGCTGGGGATGGGCAGCACGACCCGGTCGGGTCGGAGCATGATGCGAATGCCCGCGGCACGGGTCAATGAGAAAATGCAGGAACGAGTCCCCCGCTCCACTGATCCGCGGCAGTTGGGGACTCGCGAATGCGTTCGGTCGCTTCGGCCGCTACCTCGCCAGCTCGTACAGATACTGCACGAACGACAACACCGCACCGTCATAGCCCTGCATCTTCGGGTTCGTCGACTCGATGACGTAGTACTCGTCGGGCGCGTGCGCGCCGCTGCCGTGCCCGAGGCCGAAGTGGCCCGACGCGAGCTTGAGCGGCTCCGCGGTGAACACGTAGCCCGGGTACGAGCCGGCCGTGCGCGGCCACAGCACCGGGTCGATGCCGGCGCGCTTCAGCACCGAGATCTGTGCCTGGATCAGGCTCGTCTGGGCCGAGGTGCTCGTGGGGTCGTAGCCGCCCGAGACGTTCACCTCGATGTCCCCGAAGCCGCGCTTCGCGAGGTGCGCTTTCAGTGCCGCGACCGCGTCGTCCTTCTTCATGTCCGGCACCAGGCGCATGTCGATCTTGGCGATCGCACGATGCGGCAGGATCGTCTTGCCGCCGGGACCCGTATAGCCGCCGACGAGCCCTTGGATGTTGATCGTCGGCTGCGACTCCAGCCGTTCGTTCGCCTGCTGCCACGGCAGGTCGTCGATCCAGTGCTGTACCGAGAGCGACTTCTTGGAGTTCGCCTCGCTGCGCCGGGCGGTGGCCGTGGCGATCATGGCGCGCTCTTCATCGGAGAGCGGGCGCGGCTTGGGGTAGTTCTCGACCAGGATGGTGTTTCCGTCGTCCGAGACCAGCGTGTCGAGCGCCTTGATCAAATGCCAGGCCGGGCTGTCGACCATGGCCTTCAATGACGAGTGCACGTCCTTGGCCGGACCGCGCCCCCACTTCTCGCCGCTCGAGACCAGTTCCAGTTCGACCACACCCTTGGCCCCTAGGCTCACCGTGACCACGCCGTCGGGATCCTGCGCGGCCGACGGCATGAACACGCCGACGCACTTTTGCAGCGCAGCGAGGACCTCCGGCCGATGCGCGATCTGCCCGATGTGTGGCGAGCCGATCTCCTCTTCCCCTTCGGCGACCATCACCAGGTTCACCGGCAGCTTCCGGCCCGCGCCACGGATCGCGTGCAGCGCCGCCAGGAATGCCGACTCGGGCCCCTTCTGGTTCACCGCGCCGCGGCCCATGATCACCTTGCCGAAGCCCGGCTTGTCGACGAGTCGTGCCTCGAGCGGGGGCGAGCTCCACTCCGCCGGGTCGTACTGCTTGACGTCGTACATGAAGTAGAGCCCGACGGTCGTCCTGGCCCCGGCGTCGAGGGTGGCGAACACACCCGGCTTGCCGTCGGTGGGCACGATCGTCACCTGCTGGAAGCCAGCCTCGCGCGCGAGCTGCGCCATGCGCTCGGCGCCGGCTTGCGAGTTCAGGCTCTCGGCCGCGATCGATGGCAGCGCGATCCAATCTTGAAGTCGCTTCACGGATTCGTCGTGCTTGGCGGCGATCACCTGCTGGAAGGCGGACCAGTCCGCCGCCTTGCCCGCCTTGCTCGCGGCGCGTGCGGAGTTCGGAACGAGGGGCGTGAGCAGCGCAAGTGCGAGCACCGCGAAAACGGCGCGACGTGCGGAGTTCGGCATGCTACCTCCTAAAGAGCAGGGTGATGACGCAGACGCACCACCCGCGAGCAGCATAACTGGAACCGGCAGGCGGCCAGTGTACGCCCGACGGCAGATCGCGTTCCAATGGGTCAGGGAACGCATGGCACGCGCCACACTCCAAACAGGAGCGGCCACCCCGGGAACGAGGTGGCCGCGTGCGTCTCGCGTATGGGGAGCGCAGGTCAGTGCATGCGCACGAGCCGTCGCGCGTCGTGCTGGCTACCCGCTTCGAGCCGGCTGAAGTACAACCCGGCCGCCGCTGGTGCACCGCTCTCGTCACGGCCGTCCCACTCGATCAGGTAGCGGCCGGCGTCCTGCAGCACGCCGGGAATCAGCGAGCGCACCAGTCGGCCGCTCACGTCGTACACGCGCAGAGTGACCCGCGCGCGACTCGGCAACTCGTACGACAGCGCCGTGCGCGACATGAACGGGTTCGGGCTCGCCGCGCCCAGCAGCGTACGCGTGGGGTTGCCGAACCCATCCACTCCCGTGACGCTGGCGGAGTCGTAGATCGCGATCAGGTACTCGGGATGATCGACGAACGGGTTGCGGTTGTGCTGGTACTCGCTCACCGCGCCGTTGCGCAGGCGCTCTTTCCAGCTGACCGGGTCGTTCGTGGCCCACTGCAGGTACTGGATCGCGGCCCACGACAAGAGCTGCGACTTGTTGGTGGAACCGCCGCCCGGCCACGACGCGTCTTCGGTGAAGTAGCGCGTCGACATGTAGAACTGGCTGCGCGCCAGGTCTCCCTTGTAGGCGTCGATCGGCTCGAACACGGTGCCGCCATAGCCCGGCGTGGCGCTGCTGCCGAGCTTGGAGCCATTGAGCGACGTGAACGTGGCCGAGGCGACCACGCCGTAGGGAAAATTACCGCGCATGCTGTTGACCTTGGAATCCGTGGGATACACGTTCCAGAGCTCCGAGTACATGGGCAGCACGCTGCCGCCGAACCACGACTGCGGGAACGTGTGTTCGCGGTTGTAGGCGATGCCTTCGCTGCCCCCTGAACCCAGCGGGCCGAACGAGAACTCGTACGGCGATGTGCCGCCGGGGACGTCGGAGTACACGTCCCACACCTTGCCATTGGGCTTCTTGTCGGTGCGCTGGAACGCCGTGGCGGTGGCGCTGTAGCTGATCGACGTGTGCGCCTTGATCTTGTTGTGCAGCGCCGCCAGCAGCGGGTAGCCCTTGAGCCCCGTGAGTCCGTCGTAGTACCCCGCCGGCACCGACACGTCCACGAAGTGGAACCCGAACGTGGCGTTTACGGTGAAGTGCGAGTTGAGGTCCCCGACGCCGTTGGCGGTGAGCACGCGGTCGCCTGCGGGAATCCCCGGCACGGTGACCGTGACGATGTTCGTCTGGAACGGGTCGCGCGCGGCGTTGGTGGCCACGATGCCGTTGACGCTGTAGTTGCCGGCCACCTGCGAGCTCACTGGATCGACCGGTACATTGAAGAACACCTGCAGCGTGCTCTCGCTGGCCTGGAACACCGACGTGATGACCGGCGCGCTGACGCTGCCGCCGCTCGTGCTGCCCACCAGATAGCTGAGGATTGGCGACTGCACGGTGACCGAGTCGTCGACCGCGGTGATGTGGTAGAACACCGTGGTGCCGCCCGCTTGGGGCGGGATCGGCGCAGAGGTCTGCCACAGGTCGCCAACGGTGGGCCCCATGCCGATGATGTTGGGCTGCGACACGTTGCTCGTGCCCCACGCCAGCGACACGGCGTTGATCGGGCGCGCGGCGTCGACGACCATGGCTCCCACCGTGACGTTACTGGTGTCGTCCGGCGCGGACGGCGTACGCGTGAGATTCGAGATCACCGGACCCGTGGGGCCACCGCCCGAACCGATCAGTGTGCCGGTCACGGCGAGGTTGTCGATGGACGCCTTGGGGCGTGCGCCCGAGGAGCCCGCGGGGCCCGTGCCGTTGTAATCGTAGAACCGGATACGCGCCGTGGCGCAGTTGGTGAACGACAGCGGCAACGGGACAAGTGCGACCTGATGCGTGAACGCGACGTTGTTCTGGAAGTCGACCACCGAGGCCGCTGCCAGCTCGGTGAATGTGGTGCCGTCGATGCTGGTGTACACGCGCAGCGAACCGTTGCGGTTGCCGGTGGAGTTGAACACGGTCGCGAAGTCGTAGCTGAGCGTGCCCGGGTCCATACCCGTGAAGTCGAGCAGCAGGTCGAGCGCACAGGCGTTGATGTTATCGGTGCCGTTGGTGGACAGCAGCTGGATGTTGCCCGCGCCCTTCTGCACACCACCCGTGGTGGCCGTCACGAAAGCGGAAGTGGCGACGGTGATCTTCACGCCATCGGGGATCGAACCGATCGCATTGATCGGCACACTCGACCAGTACTGAGCGCCGATGCCGGACGCGAAGTTGGCCGTCCAGTTGGTGATGTCGTTGAAGTTCTCGGAGTAGTTACCGCTCGCCATCGGGAACGGGGTCGCCGCCAACGCCGGGGAAACAGCGAACGTAAGGAGCGACGCGAGAACGAGCAGCCGGGCAGTAGGACTCGGGGGCGTGAATCGCAAGGGTGTGTGCCTTTCCGTCTCGAGCGCCGCTTCGGGTCACCACGGGGAGCGCTGGGCAGGCGCCAGATGGGGTCGGGCGCTCCTCGGGGCCGTGGCCGGGGCCATCGGGTGGTCTGGAATCGGGTAAGGGTACCTCGCCCGGCGGGCGGAGGGAAAGCGCGTAGTGGAGCGCCTCAGGTACCAGTTCCGGCGGCGCGTACCGACACCCTCGTGGCGGGCGGGCCGGGCGGGCCGGGCCGCCCACCCGCGCGTGATCAGCCCGCCAGTTCCTTGTCCGGGGCAGGCCGGACGCGGCGGCTGAACGAGACGCCGAGCCCGATGAGCATGAGCAGTACGATCAGGGAGATGACACTCTTGAATACTTGGTCGCTGCTCGGCGACATGAACACCGGCCCGCCGCGGACGATCCACACGAGCGCGGCGCACGTGACCGCCGCGAGTGCCTGCTCGAAGCGCCGGACCGTCGGAGTCCAGCCGCGGTTGGCGAGGACGGTGAGCAGGATCGGGATGTTGAGCAACAACAACACCACGATCGCGGGTGCCTTCCAGCGCTGGAACTCAGGGGTATATGTGAGTGCCTGCACGATCTCTGGCGCGGCGTTCGCGCCGAAGAACGTGTCGACCACCCAGCGCGGGTCGGTGAGCACGAACACGCCGAACATGATCGCAATCACCGCGAAGACGATACCCGCGCGACTCGGCTCTCCGCGCTCCCCCCCGCGCGGACTCCAGGCCACCGAGCGTGGACGCAGCCGGGCGCGCGCCGCCATGCCGTAGCCGACTACCAGGACACCCGGCCACCACAACGACGGGATCACGACCCCGACCCACCACTGGCCGAGTGGGTTGAGGATCCCCCAGCCGGGCTCGAAGGGCTGCCGCAGCGCGGTGATCAGGCCCAGCACCCAGATGATCACCAAGCCCACACCGGCGGCGCGCAGGAACGCATGGCCGTCCTCGGGGGCGATGATCGTGAGCGTCGGCCGGTAGCGCGACGCCACGTCGGCGGGGCGCCCGAACGCACGCACGAGCGCGGTGGCCAGTTCCTCGTCGGCGGCGCGGCCCGCGGACTCGGCCTTGCCGGCGAGTTCCTCGTTCAGCAGCGCGCGCAGCTCATAAGCCACGTCATTCCGCTGGCTTCGCGGCAGATGTGCGGCCACGTCGGTGACATAGGCCTCGATGACGTCATTCGCCTTCATGCGCGGTCCTCCTGCAGCAACTGGTCCATGGCGGCGTTGAGTCCCTGCCACGACTCCGTGAGCCTCCGGAACAACTTCCGCCCCTCGGCGTTGAGCACGTAATAGCGCCGGGGCGGTCCGTCCTCGATCTTCCACTCGCTCTTGAGGAGCCCCTGGGCCTCGAGTCGCCGCAGCAGCGGGTAGAGCGTGCCTTCCTCGATCGGCATGTCCTGCTCCGCCAGCGCCTGGCGGAGCTCGTAGCCGTAGCGCGGCGAGCGCAGCTGCGAGAGCGTGGCCAGCACCACCACACCCCGCCGCAGCTCGAGCTCGAGTTTCCCGAACGCGTCCGAGTCCGCCATGGCGTTCATGCCACGGCGACCGGCGAGCGCGGATCGTGGGCGCACACGGCGGCCGTCTCTTGGGGCTGCGATGACGCACGAACCCCACCCACACCCGACATGGCGAACCTCCTTCTGGGCGAAACAGGCCCGAGGCTCTCTCGGGCAGCGCGCACCAAGCCGGGTACCGCCCAGTGCTGTGAGACACACAGTACTGTGTACCACACAGTCATGCAAGCAATTTTTTTCAGGCACTCTGGTGCCGTGGGTGTGCCCGCCAGCGACCGACGTGGATGCACGACCAGCTCCTGCTGCGCCAGCAGCAGAGGACGTTTGGATCGGGGGCGGCACGATCGCGGGGTGAGCCGCGCCGTCAGCGCCGCCTGGGAGCGCCGGGCGCCAGCGGCGCGAGGCGCGGGAGCGCGGTCTCGCTGCGCGCGGACACCGGACTTCCGGCATCGGGCAGCAACCAGTCCCGGTGGAACTTACGGTTGATCGTCTGCGCGTCGAAGGCCTCGGGATCGAACGAGCCGCCCACCCACAGAACCGTATGCTCATGCTCCGGGTCGCGCGGATCGCCGAGCACGCGCAGCAGGCCCTCGTAGCCAGAAACGCCACCGCAGTCCTCGGGCGGGCACGCACGCGCGCCTTCGACCACGAATGGGTACTTCCCAGGCCCAGGATCCGGAGGCAAAGTGCGAACGAGCTCGATGTCGTGCTCCCACGAGTCCCCGAAGTCGTACTCGTAAACGAGCCGGTCCCCAGGGCGCAGCAGCAGGCTGCCGAGATGCACGTTCTTCTCGGTCCGGATCTCGGGCAGTTCAGGATCGAGTTCGCCGTACTCGATGCCGCCCGCGCGGAACAAGTGCATATGACTATCGGTCCAGCCCATCACCTTCTGAAGCACCTTGTGGAAGGCCAGGAGTGTCGTGTTGCCGGGAATCCGCAATCGCCGCCAGATACGCGGCTCGACGTGCCGGAGCGCGACCGTGAGCTCGAATATGGCGGTGGTCGCCCGCGGGCGCGACGTGCGCTTGACGGGCGCGGGCGCCCTGCTTGGGGTGGTCCCCGCGGCGACGCCCGCCGGGTCGAGCCCCAACGCGGCCCACAGGCGGCTCATGTCGTAGCGTTCGTATTCGGGCTTCCCCTTCTCGAGGTGGTCGAACTCCTTGAGCAGCGCGACCAGTCGTGGCCGGAGCTTGGCGCTCGCGGCAGCCTCATGTGGCGTGTGACCGCCCAGCGCCGGCAGCGCGGTGTCGACCCACGAAGCATAGTGACGCTCGAGCATTTCGCGCATGGCCGCCTGTATCTCGGGCGGCGGCTCGGGCCGCATCGCCCGGGGTTCGGGCAGGGCCTGAGCCTCGCGCATCATGGCCTCGGCGCCGCGTTGGTCGCGCAGCCGATACTTGACGTGCGCGCCTGCCGCACGCTCGATACCCTTGCGCAGCGTATCGGCGCGTTTGACCGAGTTCGTCTCGACCAGCAGCCGCCCACCCTTGAACCACGCGCGGCCGAGCACGGTGTTGTCCCAGTCCTTGTGCGCCTTGTTGCCCGCACGCGAGAATACGACCAGATCGCCGTCGTCACTCGACTCGACGTGACCGCCTTCGATCGTGGTGAGCAGCTTGAGGACCTGCGGCTGATCGGGCGCGGCAACGTCGAAGTGGTCGGTGCACAGCACGAGTGCATCGCCGTCGGTGTTGGTGACGACACGAGGGACCATGCTGCGCTGATTCTGCCGGCTCACCGCCAAGCGCCAGTGGTGAAGGATGGCGAGCTGGATCGCCGGAGCACGCAGGCGGTCCGCGGACACCGCGCGCTTGCGAACGCCCAGGAGTCGGCGGATCGCTGTGAGCGGTACGGTCGATTCGACCGGCTGGAGCGGCCGCGGATGCAGTCCGCCCAGCACACTGACTCCCGGATAGTCGACGACGATGGCCAGGATCACCATCCAGCGCTGGGCCCCCTGAGAGCCCAGCACGTCGTGCACGAAGCGCGTCTCGTGCGTGAGCAGGTCGAATAGCTCCAGCCCCTCGCCGGGCTCGACGCGACGGACTTCCCACAGCGACATGCGCCCTGCGAGATTGCACTCCAAGGTAATGCGCTCGAACTCCGTGAGCCGTGCGCCGCGCTCGGCGAGGAAGGCCGCGGCAGGTGGCTGATCCTGGACTGGAAGTTGGTAGAGCAGCCACGGCATCAAGAGTGCGAACTCGTCCTCAACCAGCGGCTCATCGGCCGCAAGGTCTCGGATGCCCGAGTCCACCAGGCTCTGCCCATACGTCCGCTGGGCCCAGGACAACATGGTTTCCGCGAGCGGGCGCTCGGTACCATGCCGCACATGCGCAAGTTGCCCCTTGGGGCTCTGCGCGGGCTCGGCCTGACCCAGGCAACAGTGCTTGTACTTCTTGCCACTTCCACACGGGCACAGGCTGTTGCGACCGATGGTCGACATACGTGGTCGGCCTCATCTGGGGGCGGATCGGCTCGGGGACGGCGCGGGGCGCGATCGAGGATAGCATGCCCTTGCCCTGCGAGGCCGGACGCTGGACACTGGAGCGCGGTCAGCCTGAGAAGGCGCGATCGCATCAAAATGGCCGGTGATGCTCAGCTCTGGCTGCTTGACCAACGATCGCAGAACTCCACGTGTAGGGAGCGAGGATGAAAAGTACCCAGGAGATCATCCAGATCCTCGAGCGCGCGAAGCCGGAACTGGCCCGCGAGTTCGGCGTCACACGACTTGCTGTTTTTGGCTCCTACGCGCGCGGAGACCAGCATGACGGCAGCGACGTGGACATCCTGGTCGAAGTCGCCCCGTCCATCGGACTCCGATTCGTCGATCTGGCTGAACGAATCGAGGCACTGCTTGGCGTTCGCACAGAGGTGATCTCACGGAGAGCGATTCCGCCACGCCACTGGGCACTCATCGAGAAGGACCTGCTGGATGTCGCGTAGGCCGACACGGGCGCTGATCGAGGACATGCTGGAGCGCAGCGCGAGAATCGAACGCTTCGTAGTCGGCGTTGACCGCGATGCCTTTCTTCGAGACGAGAAGACGGCGGACTCCGTGGTGCGGAACCTGGAGGTGATCGGCGAGGCGGCCAGTCGCCTCCCCCATGCGTTCCGGCAGCAGCACGCCACCGTTCCTTGGCGGCAGATCATCGGACTGCGCCATCGAATCGTACACGACTACTTCGACGTTGATCTCGACCTCGTGTGGACGATCGTGCGCAGCGAGTTGCCGGCGCCGGTGGCGCAGCTCCAGGCACTCACGCACCCCGACTAGCGATTGCGCTCCTCGAACTCGGCAAGCACCACGCCGCCCTCGTCGAGTAACTCGAGCTGGCGGCCGGTGACGCGGTAGCCCCAGGTCTGTTCGAGCACCTGCAAGAACGCGGTCTCGCTCCTGAGTTCCGGGCATGCCATGCGCGTGACGGCGAGGGATCGCATCCGGAGCGTCTGCACGCCCTTGTCGTAGTCGCCCGTGAACCGATTGCAGCCGCCCATACCGGTGACCTTTCGGCCTTTGGAGTCGAGCAGGAGCCACGGTTCATGCTGGGAGTCGCGCGACTTCACGGGCTTCCCACCGATGCGGCGCGGCACCCAGCGGGTGTCGGCCAATGGCGCTTGGAAGTGGAAGAACTGTTCCTCCCAGATGGACGGCAGGCTGTCCGTACGCGTGAGCTCGGCACTGGGCCCGGCGATGATCGAAGGCCACGGCCCTTCGAGAAGCCGGAGCGTGCGGTCATCCGTCACCTGCCACACCGATCGCATGTCGTCCCCCGCCGGGTCGCACCCGGCATCGAGTGTCAGCCTAGCGCCATCTTCGGAGACCCACCAGATCCCGGACGAGAGCTCGATCGACTGACTGTCCCCGTCGCGCACGAACTGGACGCTCTCGGCGAACCTCGAGTCCGGCCGCAGCTCGATCTGGTAGCGAATGCCATTGCAGTCGGCGCACGGCAGCTCGCCGAAGAACGTGGCCGGCAGCGGGGCGATGGCCGCCCGGGCCGGCGGGGGCGCTCCGGCTGCGACACGGGTGAAGCATACGACCGCGAGCTGCGCGGTGATCGCGACCGCTGTACGCGCGAGCCGTTGCCTGACGCCAGTCGAGGGCACCCTTCGGGTCGGGAACATGCTTGCAATCTACAGCAGTCCGCACCACCTTCTCCTGCCACGGTCCCGCTCGATCAGGTCAACGGAGGTGGCAGCCCCCAGCTGGCCTGCATGCTCGGTCACGACCCCGAACCACCACCCCTCATGACGCGCGCGAGATGTTAGGTCCTGCGGCCGGGCGCGAAGTAAGGATGCGGCTGATCGTTACTCATCCCATGCTCTCGGAGGTCTACCATGTCCGCCCGTCTCACCCTCGTCGCGCTCGCATCCCTGACGTGTCTCTTCCTCGCACCGGTCTCGCGCGCCCAGACCTGGGTCGAGTCCGGCGATGCCGGCCCGCTGATCGCGACCGCCCAGGCCACGCTCGGCCCCGGGGCCATCACGCAGATCACCGGGACACTGCCGCTCTCGGACGATGTCGACCTCTACTGCATCCAGCTCGCCGCCGTGCCGCCTGCGGGAACACCGCTCGTCCAGCTCCAGTGCCTGGCGCAGCAGAGCCCGAACATCTGGCTCTTCGACGCGGCCGGCAATGGCGTGTTCACGAACGAGACCTGTGCGTTGGGGAACAAGACCCTGCTCGCGCCTTCGATCTCGATGGCGCCGGGCACCTACTACGTCGGCGTCTCCTACTACAACCGCAATGCCGTCTCGCCTGGCGGCAACATCTGGATCCCGGGGATTCCCGGACAGCGTTCGCCGGACGGCCCCGGCGCGCCCGGACCGCTCGTGGGCTGGGCCGGGATCGTGATCATGAATCCGCCCAACGCGTACACGATCCACCTGTCGGGCTTCGTCGCCTGCGGCAGCGCGACACCGGCGCGGCGCTCGAACTGGGGAGAGGTCAAGAGCTACTACCGCTGACATGGAACGACCGGCGGCTCACGACGACCTCTCCACTGCGCGGGAGAGGTCGTCCTGTTGCTGGATCACGGTGAAGGACTGCCACCGGAGCATCTCGTGGCGCGTCTGCGACCGGATGACGACCTGGAATACCCCCGTTCCTCGCACCACTGGAACTTGCAAGGCCACGAGCCGGCGAGCGCATGCCATTTCGGAGCCGATCGTCGCACTGCCGGGGCCTCCGCCCGCAACGCGCTCTGCCCGAGTTCTGTCGCGCTCGGAGTCCCGTGAGCAGCGCTTGTCGGGGCCGTGTCGACATGCGACACCAGTCGCCTAGATTGGCCGCATGAGACTTGACCGCAGGCAGTTCCTGAAGACGACGGTCGCGGCATCCGCCGCGAGCGCGCTCCCGCTGCCGGCGCTGGCTGCCGCGCAGTCCACGCCCCCCGCGGGACCGCTCCCGGGTCTCAAGACCCCGACGGTCGGCAAGGCTGCGAAGCCGCTCAACATCCTCATCATCGGCGGCACTGGGTTCACCGGCCCCGAGCAGGTGCAGTACGCGCTCGCACGCGGGCACAAGGTCACGCTCCTCAATCGGAACAAGCGCCGGCCCGACCTGTTCAAGAGCCGCGTCGACCAGTTGGTCGGCGACCTGAACGCCGATGTCAGCGTGCTCAAGGGCCGTTCGTTCGACGCCGTGCTCGACATCCCGACGACGGCGCCCTACTGGGTGCGCAACGTCGCGCAGTACCTGAAAGGCCACGTCGGGCACTACGTGTTCATCTCGACGGTCTCGGTGTACGCGGACAACACCAAGCCGGACAAGGACGAGACCGACGCGACGACGCCTTGCCCCAAGGACGTCGATCCGTATTCGACCGACCCGGCGCTGCGCGGGGCGAAGTACTCGGCCTTCAAGACGTTCTGCGAGCAACTCGTGCAGGAGGCGTATCCGGTCTCCACGATCATCCGGCCCGGCCTCATCGTCGGCCCGCTCGATCCCTCGGATCGGTTCACTTACTGGCCGGCCCGTATCGATCGCGGCGGCGAAGTGATGGCGCCCGGCAACCCGACCGACCGTGTGCAGTTCATCGACGCGCGCGATCTCGCGGAGTGGACCATCCACATGATCGAGCAGCGCGAGGCCGGTGTGTTCAACGCGCTCGGCCCGGCAGCACCGCTCACGGTCGCCGAGATGCTCTACGGCATCAAGGCGGTGACCACCTCCGGCGCGCAGTTCACCTGGGTGGGCGCCGACTTCCTCGAGCAGCAGAAGATCGAGGCCTGGAAGCACATGCCGGTCTGGGTCCCGCCCACCGGTGAACTGGCGGGCTTCCACTTCCGCTCGAACGCCAGGGCCGTCGCGAAGGGGCTGACGTTCCGACCGCTGGCAGTGACCGCGCTCGACACGCTCGAGTGGAACAAGACGCGCACGCCCGAAGCACAGCAAGGGCTCCTCGAAGGCAAGCTCAATGGCCTCGCGCCCGCGCGTGAAGCCGAGGTGCTCGCCGCCTGGAAGGCGAGACCGCGCTAGGTGGCGACCGCCAACCAAGACTCGAAGACGCCCGCGGGCGGCCGCGTGCTCGCGAGTCTCCGGCTGCTGGTCGACGTGCGCGGGCCGGAACTCACATCGATGCTGCTGTCGTTCGTCTACTTCTTCTTCGTGATGAGCGCGTGGTTCGTGCTGCGCCCGATCCGCGACGAGATCGCGGTGGCGGCCGGTGTGAGGAAGCTGCCCTACCTGTTCATGGGCACGCTCGTCGCCACGCTGGTCTTCAACCCGCTCTTCGGCGCGCTCGTCGCGCGCTTCCGTGCCCGCACGTTCATCGCGACGACGTACCACTTCTTCGTCGCGAACCTGCTCGTCTTCTATGTGCTCATCCGGCTGGCTGGAGCGAGTCCGGGCTCGACGTTCGAGCTCTGGCTGGGTCGTGGCTTCTATGTCTGGACCAGCGTCTTCAACATCTTCGTCATCTCGATCTTCTGGTCGCTCATGGCCGACGCATTCACGAGTGATCAGGCGAAGCGGCTGTTCGGCTTCATCGGCGTCGGGGGCACCCTCGGCTCGATCGTGGGGTCGGGGTTCACCGCGGCGATGGCCTCGAGCCTCGGCACGCAGAACCTGCTCCTGGTCTCGGCGCTGCTGCTCGAGATCGCGGTAATCGTCGTCATGCGGTTTCCGAGGCGCGTGGTCGTCGGCACCCTGCACACCGCGGGCGCACGTGAGCCGGAGGATCGGATCGGAGGGAGCGCCTGGGGCGGCCTGACGCGGCTGCTGCAGTCGCCGTACCTGCTCGCGATCGCGGCATTCCTCACGCTCTATATCCTCGGCTCGACGGTGCTGTACGCCCAACAGACGGACCTGGTCGGCCGCTTGTACCCGACGCGGGAGGCGCGGACGACCGTGCTCGCGCAACTCGAGTTCGCGGCCCAGTCGCTGACGCTGTTCACGCAGTTCTTCCTCACCGGCCGCATCACCAAGTGGATCGGGCTCGGGGCCACGCTCGCGATCGTGCCGGTCGTGACCGTGCTGGGCTTCGGCACGCTCGGGCTGTTCCCCGTGTTCCAGACCCTCGCAGTGCTCACGGTGTGCCGGCGCGCCGCCAACTTCTCGCTGATGAACCCGGCGATGGAGACGCTGTTCACCGTGGTGAGCCGCGAAGATAAGTACAAGACCAAGAACTTCATCGAGACGTTCGTCTACCGCTTCAGCGACCAACTCACCGTCTGGAGCTATGCCGGACTGGCCGCACTGGGGTTGGGCTTGTCAGGGATCGCGTTCGTGGTCACGCCGGTCGCGGCTGTTGCCATCGCGCTCGCGCTCTGGCTCGGCAGACGCCAGCGCCAGATGGAGCGGCCGGAACCGGGAGCCGGGGCTGCGTGAGTCACGCTGCGGGAGATCGGGACACACTTCGCTGAGGCGGGGCCGATGACGCTGGGCTCCTGGGAGCCAGTGTTTGGGACTCGCTCACGTAGCGTACGTCACGTCATCAGCCTGGGCCGCCGCTCACGAAGAAGAGGGCTGGCGACGGCAGCGCATCGAGGACTCCGGTTGCCCTGCCCGGCGGATGTCGCGACTTCGACATCCGCCGGAGCAGGGCTCCGGAACCTCGATCAACGCTCCGACCTCAGTGCATCAGGCCGACCTGACGGCTCTGGACCACGCCGCCGGCCTGCAGGCGCAGCGTGTACATGCCCGCCGGCATGATCCGGCCGTCCGTACCCGCGCCGTCCCAGCGGACGAGATGCGTGCCCGGCGCCTGATCTTTATCCGCGAGCACCGCGACCCGGCGGCCCGCCAGATCGAAGACCTCGATCTGCACGTGGTCCGCATGCGAAAGGCCGTACTGGACGGTGAGCGAATGCTGGAACGGATTAGGGAACGTGGCACCGAGTTCGGTGCGGGCCGGGATCGCGCTCTGGAGACTCATCGTCATGTCATCCGACGTCGGTGTGCCGTCCGGCGTTCCGCCGGGAAGGTCCTGTGGTAACTGGGCGGGCCCACCCGCCGCACAGAGGATCCTCACGCTGGCGAACGACTGTGCATTGCCGACACCGACGGAACATGAAGGGCGGCCGTTCTCGAGCGAGGGCAGGCCTCCGAACGCGCCCGTGTTGCAGGTCGGCGGTTGCGGCTGGAGCGTCACGGCCGAGTAGCCCGTGTAGCTGACGACCTGCCAGTTGTCCCCCAGCGCGCCGAGGAGGTCGATCCGGCCACTGGGTCTGCGCAGCGTCACCGTGCAAGACGGCGACGGGCCCTGCACGGTCACGACACTGCCCGGCCACACCTGGAAGTTGGGCTCGAGAGGACCGGGATCGACCGTCTGGCTGCCCATCTGGTAGGTCAGGATCGCGGCCGGGCACGCCTCCACCACCGGCTCGTCACAGATGATGTTTCCGGCGCCGTCGAATCCGACCACATGGAAGCCGGGGTTACAGCGCTGATTGGCGAGCCCGACGTTGCCCGCGACACCTTGCGGACCTTGCGGGCCCTGAGGACCTTGCGGACCCTGCGGACCCTGAGGACCCTGCGGACCCTGCGGACCCTGAGGACCCTGCGGCCCTACGGCGCCGACGGTCACGATGAACCAGGCCGACCGGACCTCCTCGTCATCGTCATCGCGCTCGTTGTGCATGGAACGCGGCTTCACGGTGAGCAGGTAGTTCCCAGGCGGAAGTGCGGGAGACGGCATGGTCGCGGTGAAGGCCGTGCCCGTGGAGGAAACCATGACGTCGATCAGCTTGATCCCGTCCAACGAGACCCACGGCGCGGAGCCGAAGTTGGTCCCCGTGACGAGCAGCGTCTGCTGATCGGCAGAGACGCGTGCGTCGAGGATGGAGGCGCGCGGTCGTTCCACCCTTGGCTCGTGTTCGGACTCCGAGTCCGAGTTCGGAGTGGGATCAGACACCGGGATCTCAGCGTGGAGTTGCGGTGCCCAGACCAACATCAGCATCAATAGCAGGCCGGCGAAACGGGACGCGTTCAGTGGATTCAACTGCTTCATGGGTGAACCCCGATCACTGAGTCCGGCGTGAGCGATCCATCGAGCACGCCTTGCGGATGGACGGCATCCCTCCTGGACGCCGGCGGCGCATCCAACTCGGTTTCTCCATGGAAACCGTTGTGGAGCCAGCCAAAACTAGCTTTGTGCGGTTGCCGCAACAATCGAATTCTGCTCTCACATCCGAAACTCGATCCCGAGTCACGAACTCGACCGACCCCTGTGCAAGGGCGCTCCGGATCGCGGACCAAGCTCTGCGCGGAGGTGAGCGATGGCCCTCGAGGAACGACGCGCGCCGAAGGGCCGATCCGCTTCGTGCGCGTCGGCAGCCGTGCCGCTCGTCGCGTGAGCGAAGATTCATTTCGCTGTCGACGAGAGAGACTGGTGCGCTCGTCGCGGGGCGGATGCCGATCGATCGGCGATTCTGGATCTACGGGTGTCGCCGCCGATGCCATTCAGATGGGGCCGCTTGGATGGGGGCCGCTGCGAGCCGAGATGGCAGGCCGCGGTGCCATCACGCGGCAGGGCGACTCAGCGCGCTGCCGCTCTCCCCGCCACGGTCCCGCTCGACCACGCCCACTGGAAGTTGAATGCGACTACAGCGCAAGTGACGCGTGTCGTTCGACCGGCTAAGTCGTTGTATACCGAGACAATATGCGTCAATCGTCCTTCCGGACGACACCCGTAGAAACCGATAGTTTTCGATAGGACTGACACAAAAGTGACACAGTCATTCGTGCGGTCTTTGATCGCTGAGCGAGTCAGCGACTGGCGGTGGCCAGGACACCCTCACCGCGCCCGCGCGCGTGTGCTTCTGCCACGGAAAGCGCAAGACCTC